>JAISPX010000195.1 GCA_031274595.1 Prevotellaceae bacterium
AAAAAAGTATTCTTCCGAACACGTTTTTCCACGTAGCCGTCACTAAAACCCATTTGTTCTTTATTTTTATGAATCATACTGCAAAGATACTAAAAAAATATGATATATTAGCAATATAATACATTATATATCAACATATTATTAACAATTTTGCCTTGCAAAGGTTTCAATCTCATGGTTGAACCGTAAAATTTTAACAATATAATATTAAATAATGATGCAGAGTTTTGCGCCATATATTTTTCGCACTATGCATAAACAGCAGAAAATAAAATAAATACCATTAAAAAATTCAATAATATTTGTAATATTATTTTTGAAATTTCCAAAAAATATCAACACATTAGTATCAGGATTAATAAAATTACTACTTTTACGCCAAATTAATTTTATATACTAAAAAATAAAGAAATTAATCATGAGACAAACTTTAACGTTTAATTTATCTACTATCTCTTCAACCGCAAGCAAAATTAATATTGACGCGTGGGATGAAAGCGTAAATGCTTTTGACAATCAAAAGTACTACAAATCTTTTGAAGAGTTTTTGAATTATCTAAATCCTGAATTTCGCAGAAAATACGGAAATTCAGATGGAACTGAATACAGTATTCCACACGGTTCTATTGTTGTGAATATTAAGTTGGAAAATGAGCATCTTAAAATTACGGCGCCGTTTTTATCGCTACCCGAAAAAAATGCTATGCCATTGCTCAGGCAAGTATCAGGGCTTAATTTTAATAATCTGAACCTTGCACAGGTTATATTGAAAGATGACAAATTGAATTTTGAGTATTCGTGTCCTGTTGAACTTATAAATCCATGGAAAATATATTATGTTTTCGATGAAATTTGTTTCACAGGCGACAAATACGATGATGAATTTGTTACGAAATTTGGAGCGGAGCGAATCTACGAACCAAAAATCACACCCTACGATGCAAAAACAATTGATACTGTTTATGATGTAATTCAATTGAGTTGCAAAGAATGTCTTGATAATGTTAAGATTTTTGAGACCGACCGTAAATATGGAAATGCATGGAATATTATAGCAACAACATTATATAAGATTTCATATTACGCGCATCCTCAGGGACAATTGCTTAACGACTTGAGCAAAGCCGTTTATGAACACGACCGTGAAGATATTCCGCTTCCCGAAATCGTAGCGAGAGGAAAAGAATTTATACAAAAATTGCAGGCGATACCAAAAGAAAAATTGGCAGAAGATTTGTATTATGTCGAAACGTTTATTCCA
The DNA here is from genome assembly GCA_031274595.1 of Prevotellaceae bacterium. Taxonomy (GTDB): domain Bacteria; phylum Bacteroidota; class Bacteroidia; order Bacteroidales; family UBA932; genus JAIRKV01. Next base: position 1,262 of record JAISPX010000195.1, read on the forward strand.
CCCAAACGCCGCTCAAGCCTCGAAAATATTCAGCAAAATTTTCAAAAAACATACGAAAACGTTTCATCGGCATTGCAAGCCGAAGATTACTTATACGTTTGTCTGATGGTTACATACAAATTCTACGAAATGTATTATTACAACAATTTGCAGGACGATGTAAACGCTTTAGTGATAAACGCAATGCAACGCGCATCGGCGCAACCGCTAAATGTTGCAGCGCCTATCTTACACGAAGCGATGAGCAAAATAATGGAAGGCGATTTGGCTATAGTTTCCGATTTCATGGATTATGCAAATCAGATTTCAGAGGGAATAAAAAAGATGATGACATCATTTTTCAAAAAATAATGCAATAATAGTTTTATAAATTTCTATAATTCAACAAAAATCAAATTTTAAAAATTAAAAACATGGATCAAAATATACACAAAACTATTTACAAAGTAAATCATGCAGATGGTACGGGTAGTTGTTTTTACATAAAAGAACACAATATGTTTGTTACCAATTATCATGTTGTGGAAGGTTTCAAAAAAATGGCGATTCAAGATAATGACAAAAATCTTTTTCTTGCAAATGTTGTTCTTGTAAATCCCGACCTTGATATAGCCTTGCTTTCGGCAGAAGGCGATTTTACAAATCTTCCCGAAATCAGAATCGCAAAATCAGGCGAAGTGAAAATCGGACAAAAACTGAACGTTGCAGGATATCCGTTTGGAATGCCTTTTACGGTAACGGAAGGAACAGTGTCATCGCCAAAACAACTGATTAAAAATAAATATTACATACAAACCGATGCAGCAGTGAACCCGGGAAACAGCGGCGGACCAATGTTCAACGAAGACAGTGAACTTGTGGCTATCACAGCAAGCAAAATCACGGATGCCGATAATATGGGATTTGGTATTCCTGTTGAAAGTTTGAATAAAGTTTTACAGGAAATCGGCTCGCTCGACAAAGCAAACTTTAATGTACAATGCAGCAGTTGCGACTCGCTGATAGCCGAACAAACCGAATATTGTCCATCATGCGGCGAAAGATTGTCGGAAAATATTTTCAAAGAACAAAAACTTACAGATCTTGCTCAATTTTGTGAAAAAGCAATTGAAAATATGGGAATAAATCCGATACTTGCACGCGTTGGCTACGAAGCATGGAAATTCCACAAAGGAAGTTCCGAAATAAGAATGTTTGTTTACGACCGTTCGTATTTATTCTGCACATCGCCAATAAACATTTTACCAAAAAAGGATTTGGAACCAGTGCTTAAATATCTGCTTAGCGGGGTAGCCCAACCTTATCAGATGGGGCTTGAAAATAATCAGATATTTATTTCGTATCGCATACATATTTCCGATATATTGTGCGAAAAACATGCCGATGACATTTGCCATAATATTACAAATCTTGCATTCAAAGCAGATGAGATGGATAATTATCTGGCAGAGACTTTCGGCTGCGAATTTTCAGAATACGCTAAAAAAGATGCGATATAAGTAAAAAGAATATCGGCTGTTTTCGCGTTTGACATTAGATTTTGATAATAATTTTAAGATAATTATTGCAGTGATTTAAAATTTTGTTACTTTTGCATCTTCAAAATTGAATGACAAAGTGTTTTTCATAAAGGAGGCGCGGTAGCTCAGCTGGTTAGAGCGCATGATTCATAATCATGAGGTCTCCGGTTCAATCCCGGATCGCGCTACAAAACAAAATCAAGCAGGTAATTTTTTTATCTGCTTGATTGTTTTTTTTATATTAAACAGCTATTAAGAAATGATATAATGATTATGTTACATCCTCAATTCATAATTTATAATTCATAATTCGTAATTGATTTGTATCTTTGCAACCAAATTTTTATTGAAATATCTTTTTTATTATGAAATTCAAAGAATACAAAAATCTCAATTTGACGCAAATAAACAACGACATTCTGAAAAAGTGGGATGCCGAAAACACTTTTGCGCAAAGTATCGAAACACGCAAAGGCTGCCCTGTTTTTACATTCTACGAAGGACCGCCATCGGCAAACGGCGTTCCCGGAATACATCACGTTATGGCTCGGGCAATAAAGGATATTTTCTGTCGCTACAAAACGCAAAAAGGATTTCTGGTGAAACGCAAAGCCGGCTGGGATACTCACGGATTACCCGTAGAACTTGGCGTTGAAAAAATGCTTGGAATAACAAAAGAAGATATAGGCAAAAAAATATCTGTTGATGAATACAATAACGCCTGCCGCAAAGAAGTAATGAAATATACCGAATTATGGGAAAAACTTACGCGACAAATGGGTTATTGGATTGACATGAGCAAACCTTATATCACCTATGATAACGATTATATAGAAACTCTCTGGTTTCTTTTGAAAGATTTGTACAACAAAGATTTATTATACAAAGGTTACACAATACAGCCATATTCGCCGGCAGCAGGCACAGGACTCAGCACTCACGAACTTAATCAGCCAGGATGCTACCGAGATGTAAAAGACACAACAGTAACAGCGCAATTTAAAATAAAATTGGACGAATTGCTGAAAGGAAATTTTCTGAAAATGTTGTCTTTTGCTTTATCCGAAAAAATAAACAATCCCACTGAAAAAGAAAATAATATTGAAAATTTGGATGAATACGAAGGATTAATTCCTGATATTTATTTTTTGGCGTGGACAACAACGCCATGGACTTTGCCATCAAATACTGCGCTTTGCGTTGGCAAAAAAATTACATATTGCGCCGTAAGTTCCGAAAATCCATATACTCAAAAAAAATGTGTTTATATTATCGCCAAAGATTTGGTTTCAAAATATTTTAATGAAAAAATACCTTTTGAAATTATCGGCGAATGTATTGGCGAAGATTTGATAGATATTCGCTACGAGCAACTTATAAAATGGATAAATCCGCGCGGAGATGCATTTCGCGTGATTTCGGGTGATTACGTTACCACAGACGATGGAACAGGAATTGTTCACATCGCTCCCACATTCGGCGCAGATGATGCCAAAGTTGCAAAAGCGGCAAATATTCCCGCTCTTCATCTGATTGATAAAAACGGAAACATACAACCTATGGTTGACCGTACAGGAAAATTTTTTAATATTGAAGATTTGGATGCCGACTTTGTTGAAAAATATGTTGACGACAGTTACAAACAATATGCAGGACGATTTGTAAAAAACGATTACGACAAAAACCTTACCGAAAAAGATACTACGCTGGATATTGATTTGTGCGTGATGCTTAAACAGGAAAACAAAGCATTCAAAATAGAAAAATACGTTCACACATATCCGCATTGCTGGCGAACCGACAAGCCTGTTATTTACTATCCTCTCGACTCATGGTTTATAAAAACCACAGCGCTGAAAGATACAATGGTTGAACTCAATCGTACAATAAAATGGAAACCCGAAAGCACAGGAACAGGACGTTTTGAAAAATGGCTTGAAAATCTTCAAGACTGGAATCTTTCACGAACACGTTATTGGGGAACGCCTCTACCTATCTGGCGTACAGCCGATGGAAGTGAACAAAAATGTATAGGCTCGATTGAAGAACTTTATAACGAAGCAGAAAAATCCGTTTTGGCAGGATTGATGAAAGAAAATCCGTATAAAACGAAAGGCTTTACAATCGGCGATTTTTCAAAAGAAAATTATAAAAAAATCGACTTGCATCGTCCGTATATCGACGATATTATATTGGTTTCGGAAAAAGGCGAACCAATGAAACGCGAACTCGATTTGATTGACGTTTGGTTTGATTCGGGAGCAATGCCTTTTGCTCAGCAACATTACATGGGCGAAAATTTAGAAGCCTTTCCTGCCGATTTTATAGCCGAAGGAGTTGACCAAACGCGAGGATGGTTTTTTACGCTTCACGCAATTTCAACAATGGTAAAAGGCAGCGTATCGTTCAAAAACGTAATTTCAAACGGACTTGTACTCGATAAAAACGGAAACAAAATGAGCAAACGCTTGGGCAACGCCATCGAACCGTTTGCCGTGATGGACGAATACGGAAGCGACACTCTTCGCTGGTACATGATAACAAATTCGCAGCCCTGGGACAATCTTAAATTTGATATTGCCGGCGTTGATGAAGTCAAACGTAAATTTTTCGGAACTCTTTATAATACATACTCGTTTTTTGCGCTTTACGCAAATGTTGACGATTACAAAGGAAACGAACCCGAAATACCGATAAACGAACGTCCCGAAATTGACGTATGGATTATTTCGTTGCTGAACTCGCTGGTGAAAGAAGTAGAAAATGCTTACGAAAACTATGAGCCAACACGGGCAGGACGCGCAATTCAGGATTTTGTTCTTGACAATTTAAGCAACTGGTATGTGCGATTAAACCGCAAACGCTTTTGGGGCGGAAAAATGAATGCCGACAAACTTGCCGCATATCAGACATTGCAAAAATGTTTGGAAACCGTTGCTTTGCTTGCCGCGCCGATAGCCCCGTTTTTTTGCGATAATTTGTTTTGCGATTTGAATGAAATAAGTTGTCGATATGCTGAAAAATCGGTGCATTTGGCAAAATTTCCCGCTTACGACGAAACATTGATAAACAACAATCTTGAAGAAAAAATGAATCTTGCGCAGCAGGTTTGTTCTATGGTGTTGGCGCTTCGCCGCAAGGCAAACAAGAAAGTTCGCCAGCCGCTTATGAAAATTATGATTCCCGTTTCGGATGCAGATATGAAAAACAATCTTGATGCTGTAAAACATTTAATACTTGGGGAAGTAAACGTAAAAGAACTCGAATTTTTGGACGACACGACAGGAATTATTATCAAAAAAATCAAACCTAATTTTAAAACATTAGGTAAAATTTACGGCAAACAAATGAAAGAAATCTCGGCAGCGCTTTCAGCCTTTTCGCAACAGGATATCAGTAATCTGGAAACTCAAACAACGCAAACTCTGAATTTGCCTTCGGGAGATGTAAACCTTACAATCCAAGATGTTGAAATAACTTCCGAAGATATTCCGGGATGGCTGGTTGCAACCGAAGGTAAACTCACCATTGCTCTGGATATAACAATTACGCCAGAATTATTTGACGAAGGCATTGCCCGCGAAATTGTAAACAGAATTCAAAACATACGCAAGAACAGCAACTTTGATGTAACCGACAAAATAAGCATACAAATCGAAAAAAACAATACTGTAATCAACGCGGTAAACTCGTTCTACGATTATATTTCAACGCAAACTCTTGCCGCAAAAATCAGTTTTGAAGACAGTATTGAAGATGGAAACATTTTGGATTTAGACGATATGTCAGTAAAAGCAAAAATCGAAAAAATAACGCCTGCTTTTTGAACATTTGCATAATGTTTTTTTGTGTGTTTGTTGATTTGTTTGTTTTTATCTTTTAGCGGACAGCAATAATTAACCATTATTTTTCATTGTTCATCAGAATTTGGCAGAGATAAAGCATCGCAGCCATCGGCAACAGCCTTTACATTATCATTGTAATACAGGTTTTCCAGCAATTTGCTGTTGTTTACATACAAAGTTTTCAATTTCGGACATTTCCTGACATCCAAACTCATTAATTTATTCTCGCCGCAAGATAAATAGGTTAACGACGTACAACCACTCACATCCAAACTCGTTAATTGATTATTGCCGCACTTTAATTCTTTTAACGCCATACATCCGCTAAGGCTCAAACTCGTTAACTGATTACCTGCGCAATCTAATCCGGTTAACGCCGTATTTTTGCTGACATCCAAACCCGTTAATTGATTTTCGTTGCAAAATAATTTTGTTAACGCCGTACATCCATTCGCGTTCAAACTCGTTAATTGATTGTCGTAGCAATATAGTCCTTTTAATGCCGTACATCCGCTAAGGTTCAAACTCGTTAATTGATTTTTGTGACAATTTAATTCTCTTTACGCCGTATCTTTGCTCACCTCCAAACCCGTTAATTGATTATAGGAGCAAGATAATTCTTTTAACGCTGTATTTTTGCTGACATCCAAACTCGTTAATTGATTACGCCAGCATACTAATTCTGTTAACGCCGTACATCCGCTAATATTTACACTCGTTAATTGATTATTGTGGCAATATAAATTTTTTAACTCCGCACATCCGCTCACATCCAAACTCGTTAATTGATTACTGAAGCACCTTAATTCGGTTAAATCCGTACATTTGTTTACATCCAAACTCGTTAATTGATTATCGTAGCAATCTAAATAAGTTAATGCCGTATTTTTGCTTACATCCAAACTCGTTAATTGATTATTGCCGCACTTTAATTCTTTTAACGCCATACATCCGCTCACGTTCAAACTCTTTAATTGATTATTGCCGCACCATAACGTGATTAACGCCGTACATCCGCTGACATCCAAACTCGTTAATTGATAATTGCTGCAATCTAATTTAGTTAACGCCGTGCATCCGCTAACATTCAAACTTGTTAATGGGTTATTTTCATATTTCAAATTTGTTAAAGATATACATCCGCTGACATCTAAACTCGTTAGTTGATTATTGTAACAATCTAATCTTTGTAACGCCGTACATTTGCTGACGTCCAAACTCGTTAATTGATTTTCCCTGCAAAATAATTCGGTTAACGCCGTATTTTTGCTTATATCTAAACTTGTTAATTGATTACCGTAGCAATTTAACCATTCAAAATTTGTAGCCCTTATAACAATGGTATGTAATTTTTCGCTTGTGTATTGGTGAGAAAATTTCAAACCGTCAAATTTTTTTCCAGCATCACTATTTGATATTGTACCATCTCCCCAATCTATACTTATGTCTGTTGCATCCTCATTAATATAAAATTCTATTTCACTATTGGCAGAAGTCATGCTAACCTGTTCTTCGGCAAAGAGGGCTGTTGCGGAGGCAAGCATCAGCGCCGCCGGCAACATAATTAAACTTAACAATTTTACTGTTGTTCTCATATCTTTTTTATTTTGTTCGTTTGTATTTTTGTTTCTTTGTCTGTTTGTTATTTACCATTAACCATTATTTTTCATTTTTCATTCTTCACTTTTCATTCTTCACTGCCCTGACGAGCGGGAGAATGTGAAATTTAATATACTTCCCACCCTTTATTTATTGCAATGCTTCTATCGCATGTATTAGCGCCCGGATTAGAAGAAATATCAATATTTGCAGAGCGAGTTACAGTTGGCAGGGAATTAAACAGAGCATTGAGCGCTGCGGCAGTCATCTTATTATTTTGGTTCTTCAAATAAGTTAATTCCGTATTTTTGCTAACATCCAAACTCTTTAATTGATTTTCGTTGCAAAATAATTTTTTTAACGCGGTATTTTTGCTTACATCCAAACTTGTTAATTGATTATTGCCGCAATCTAAATAGGTTAACGCCGTATTTTTGCTCACATCCAAACTCTCTAATGGATTTTTGCCGCAAGATAAAAAGGTTAACGCGGTATTTTTGCTCACATCCAAACTCGTTAATTGATTACTGCTGCAGCCTAAACCTGTTAACGCCGTATTTTTATTTACATCCAAACTCGTTAATTGATTATAGGAGCAACTCAAATCAGTTAACGCTGTATTTTTGCTGACATCCAAACTCGCTAATTGATTATCGTTGCAAAATAATTCTTTTAACTCCGTATTTTTGCTGACATCCAAATTCTTTAATGGATTTTTGCTGCAATTTAATTCGGTTAACGCAGTATTTTCACTGACATCTAAACTCGTTAATTGATTGCCGTCGCAATATAATACGGTTAACGCCATATTTTTGCTCACATCTAAACTCGTTAATTGATTTTCGCCGCAATCTAATTCTGTTAGCTCCGTATTTTTTATGATATCCAAACTATTGTTGCACCATAATTCTGTTAACGCCGTATTTTTGCTGACATCCAAACTCGTTAATTGATTTTTGGTGCAAAATAATTTAGTTAACGCCGTATTTTTGCTGACATCCAAACTCGTTAATGGATTCATTTCGCACAATAATTTAGTTAACGCCGTATTTTTACTTACATCCAAACTCGTTAATTGATTAATGCCGCAAGATAATTCGGTTAACTCCGTATTTTTGCTTACATCCAAACTCGTTAATTGATTAACGCCGCAATATAATACGGTTAACTCCGTACATCCGCTAAGGTTCAAACTTGTTAATTCATTGTATCTGCAATTTAATTTGTTAAAATTCTTAGCCTTTATAACAATGGTATGCTCTTTTTCATCTGTGTACAGGTGAGAAAATCCTAATGACAGACCATAATAATTAGTATTAGCCGGCTTTCCATCATTAGTATTAGATGTTGTGCCATCTCCCCAATCTATGCTAATGTTTGTTGCATCCGCATTTGTAGCAATCTTTATTTCGCTTTTGGCAGAGGTCATGCTAACCTGCTCATCTGTTGTTGCACAGGCAATCATCAACGCTGCCGGCAACATAATTAAACTTAATAATTTTACTGTTTTTTTCATGATATTGTTTTTTATTTTGTTATTTTGTGTGTTTGTTTATTTGTTTGTTATTTACCATTAATCATTTTATCATTTACTATTTTGTTATTTACGATTTACTATTATTTTTCATTTTTCACTCTTCATTCTAATATGCCGTAGGCATGAAAGGTCGGTAGAAAAATGCAACGCCAATACGTGGCGCACGGGTTACCTGCGGTTCTATGAAAAACCGACAATGCTCCGTGCGCAACATGCTTTTATCCTTATTTTCTACCGAACTTAAATCCCTAACGGGATATTCTATCTTAGTTGTAAAGTTCATAAAGTTATAAAGTTGAAAGTTATTTGTCATTAACCATTAAATCATTTTATCATTAACCATTATTTTTTCATTGTTCATCAGAATTTGGCAGAGATAAAGCATCGCAGCCATTGGTAATAACTTTTACCTTATCGTAGTTGCAATACAGGTTTGCCAGCAGTTTGCAGTTGCTTACATTCAAAATTTCTAATTTTGCACATCTGCTCACATCCAAACTTGTTAATTGATTATCGCTGCAATATAATCTGGTTAACTCCGTATTTTTGCTTACATCCAAATTCGTTAATTGATTACCGTCGCAAGATAAACCTGTTAATTCAGTATTTTTGCTCACATCCAAACTCGTTAATTGATTATAGGAGCAATACAAATTAGTTAACTCCGTATTTTTGCTTACATCCAAACTCGTTAATTTATTATTGCCGCACCATAACGTGATTAACGCCGTACATCCGCTCACATCCAAACTCGTTAACGGATTATCGCCGCACCATAATTCGGTTAAATACGTATTTTTGCTCACATCCAAACTCGTTAATTGATTTTTGGGGCACCATAATTTGGTTAACGCCGTACATCCGCTCACATCCAAACTCGTTAATTGATTATCGTAGCACTGTAATTTGGTTAACGTAGTACATCCGCTCACATCCAAACTCGTTAATGGATTAAGCCAGCATACTAATTCTTTTAACGCCGTATTTTTGCTCACATCCAAACTCGTTAATTGATTATAGGAGCAAGATAATTCTTTTAACGCTGTATTTTTGCTGACATCCAAACTCGTTAATTGATTATCGTTGCAAAATAATTCTTTTAATGCCATATTTTTGCTCACATCCAAACTTGTTAATTTACATCTGCTGCAATCTAAATGGGTTAACTCCGTACACCCGCTCACATCCAAACTTGTTAATTGATTATAATCACAAGATAATTTTTTAAAATTAGTTGCTTCTATAACAATGGTATGCGAATTTTCATTTGTATATTCGTGATAAAATCCCAATCCATTACTCTGTTCTATATTATCAGTTGTCCCATCTCCCCAATCTATGCTAATGTTAGTTGCATCCATATTTATATTGAGAGAAATTCTGCTTTGGACAGAGGTAAGGATAACCCGTTCGGTGGCAAACAGGGCTGTTGCACAGGCAAGCATCAACGCTGCCTGCAACATAATTAAACTTAATAATTTTACTGTTTTTTTCATATCTTTTTTATTTTGTTTGTTTGTTTCTTTGTTTCTTTGTTTTTTATCATTAATCATTTTATCATTATTTTTCATTTTTCACTTTTAATTCTTCATTAATTTTACCAACTGTAGCCGTTTTTTCTTAGCCATTCCTGTGCGTTCGTATGCCCTAATCGCGCAGCCTTTTTATAACAGTTTCTTTGCTCGCTGTAGTTTCCTAAATAATAGTAAGCATTTCCCATGTTATTGTATGCGTATGCATCTTCAGGGTCAATGGCTATGGCTTTTTTGTAGCAAACTATTGCTTCGTTGTAGTTCTTTAAATCAGAGTAGGCGTTTCCCATGCCGTTGTATGCGTATGCATATTCCGGGTCAATTGCTATGGCTTTTTTGTAGCAAACTATTGCTTCCTTGTAGTTCTTTAAATCAGAGTAGGCGTTTCCCATATTAGTGTATGCACGTACATCTTCAGGGTCAATCGCTATGGCTTTTTTGTACCAATCTATTGCTCCCTTGTAGTTCTTTAAATAATAGGAGGCTGTTCCCATATTGCCGTATGCAAATGCATATTCAGGGTCAATTGCTATGGCTTTTTTGTACCAATCTATTGCTTCGTTGTAGTTCTTTAAATAAGAGTAGGCAAGTCCCATGTTATAGTATGCGTTTGTATATTCCGGGTCAATGGCTATGGCTTTTTTGTAGCAATCTATTGCTTCCTTGTAGTTCTTTAAATCAGAGTAGGCAAGTCCCATGTTATTGTATGCGTATGCATATTTCGGGTCAATGGCTATGGCTTTTTTGTACCAATCTATTGCTTCGTTGTGGTTTTTTAAATCATCGTAGACGTTTCCCATGCCGTTGTATGCGTTTGTATATTCAGGGTCAATGGCTATGGCTTTTTTGTACCAATCTATTGCTTCGTTGTAGTTCTTTAAATTAAGATAGGCGTTTCCCATATTAGTGTATGCACGTACATATTCAGGGTCAATGGCTATGGCTTTTTTGTAGCAAACTATTGCCTCGTTGTAGTTCTTTAAATCAGAGTAGGCGTTTCCCATGTCGTTGTATGCGTTTGCATATTCAGGCTCAATGGCTATGGCTTTCTTGAAATATTCAATTGCCAACTCATAAAGTCTGTTGCCATACGCATTTTCCCCTTTCGTAAAATAGTCTTCTGCCGAAAGCTCATCTGTTTTTTGCTGATAAGTGTAGTCGCGCGTAAAAGTTTTTGTTTGCGCCTGCAAGGTCGCAGCGCTAACAACGGCAACCAATAAAAGTGAAATTGTTTTTTTCATATCTTTTTTATTTTGTCTGTTTGTTATTTACCATTAACCATTATTTTTCATTCTTAACTTTTCATTCTACATGTGGTGCGGGTCAACGTTTGTGTTTCTATTGACGTTTTGTGCTCCGCACGTTTTTATTGTCGTTTTCTTTGCTACTGAGGTTACTTGGATAAATAAGGTTTTTTTATTTTTTTTGTCATTAACCATTAATTTTTCATTTTTCATTCTTCATTCTTCATTTTTCAGTCCTCCTGCGGCTCGCAATGACATTGAAAAACAAACCCTGACAGGGTTCTGAATTCCCATCAGGGTCGCATCCATTAACAATTAATCATTATTTATTATTCATTTATCATTATATCATTAATTTTTCATTAATTACGGAATAATTGCGCTTACAATTTCGCTCCAAGGTCCCTTTTCGCCGCGAGTATTTTCCCAGCAAAGGCAGAAGTAAACGGTTTGCCCGCGCTGGTTTTCGTCGAACTCAAGCGTAAACGGAGTATGCGTATCAAACGCCGAGTGTATAAGGTCGTTGAGCGATGCGGGCGGGGCATCGAGTATAGCCCATTTGATTTCTGCGCCGTGCTGTCCTGCGGGTTTCGCCTTCGATTTTTTGCTGCCCTGATCGTAAAAATGAACTGTCAGGCGGCGTATTACGCTGCTGTCAACATCGAAATCGGGATAAGTTGTTGCCACAGGCGCAGGCGTGCGCGTGGTTTTGTGAATTGGCAGTCCGAGATTGTCGCGGTCTTCATCCGTTACCAGATGATTGTTTGCCAAATATTCTTTCACCGCTTGCCGCAGAGATTTCTCAAGCGTTTTGCGGGAGTCGTTCTTAGCCTGCACCGAAGG
>JAISPX010000041.1 GCA_031274595.1 Prevotellaceae bacterium
CCCTGCTCCGCCGCTTTGCCGATACCGACCATGACCGCCGTGGGCGTTGCCAGCCCTAATGCGCAGGGACAGGCAATAATCAACACGGTAACGAACGCCAGCAACCCGTGCGTAAAGCCCTCGTTCCCGCCGAGCAGCAGCCATGTCGCAAAAGCGGCAACGGCAATGCCGATAACCACCGGAACAAAAATGCCGGCGATTTTATCTACCAATTTTTGCACCGGCGCTTTACTGCCCTGCGCATCCTGCACCATCCGGATAATGTGGGCAAGCAGCGTTTCCGCGCCTACTTTTTCGGCTTGGAAGCGGAAGCTGCCTTTTTGGTTCACCGTTCCGGCATAGACCTTGTCGCGCTCCCGTTTCGGCACGGGCACCGGCTCGCCGCTCAGCATACTCTCGTCCACATACGAATTTCCGTCCGTTACCGTGCCATCCACCGCTATTTTTTCGCCGGGCTTTACCAGCAGCACATCCCCCGCTACGACCTGCTCTATGCCGGTTTGAATGAATTGCCCGTCCGGACGCACCAGCGTAACCGTTTTGGGCTGTAGTCCCATCATCTTTTTTATAGACGAAGAAGTGTTGCCCTTCGCCTTTGCTTCCAAACAACGCCCCAGTAAAATGAACGCGATAATGACGCTTGCCGTTTCAAAATATACGTGCGGCTGCATGCCTTTCGCTATCCAAAAATCGGGAAACAAGGTGTTGAACACGCTGAACAGGTAGGCAACGCCCGTGCTCAGGGCAACCAGCGTATCCATGCTTGCCTGTCGGCGGCGCAGTTGCTTCCATGCGCGAACAAAAAAGGGACCGCCCAACCCGAAAACAACAGGCGTAGCCAACGCCCACATGCTTTCGCGGGCAAAGGGAATATCCATGAATATCATGCTTAACGCGACCACCGGCAACGACAGCCCCATCGCTCCCACCGTGCGCCGCTTGAGTCGGCGGTATTCGCCGGCCTGTATTTTTCCGGCAGTTTCGGAGTCCGGCGTTTCTTCGAGCAGCAAATCGTAGCCCTTTGCCTGCACCGCCTCGCGGATACGGGACAGCGCTATGCTTTCTGGACGGTATTCCACCGCCACACTTGTGGAGGCAAGGTTCACCGCCGCGCTCACCACGCCCGGCAGGTTTTTGATTGTATCTTCCACCGTTTTGGCGCACGAAGCGCAGTGCAGGTGAAGGACGGGAAAGGTTTTACGAATAGTGTTCATGATTTATATGTTGTTTGGGATTAATAGCAGGGACAAAATTACAAAAAAAAATCTTTGATAACCATGCTTCTATCACAGCCAAATCTCCCGCTCCATGATTTGTTCCAAAAAGTATTAGTCGTGCGATACAATTTTTTCATCCTTGACTTATTTGTTTATCATTCATGTCAATTTGCTATTTTAATATTAATCAGTTCTTTTATATCATTGATGATTGCTTCATCTTTCTCATCAATTCTGATTCCGCGTCCTTCGGCATAGACTTTCGCGGAGTTCAATGCCATTTTAATTTCTGTTGATATTGAACTGCTCATTACTTAATCTGTTGCTTTTTGTCCGAATACTAATGCAACTTTGAAAAACTGATCTCTCGGTAGAAAATAAATTATCACTCGTTTATTATCTTTCTTTCTAAAACTCCAACCGCCACTTTTCGAGAAACTCCACTCCATCATCGCTGTTGGATATTTTGAATAAACATAATTCTCAAGTGTTTGCCATAAATTGAAGGGTTTACCTAACGCTTTTCTTAAATAGTTATCTTGGGGAAATGCTTGTTTTTCTGAAAAAATGCTTTCCATAAAATTATTTTTTATTTCTCTTATGCTATTCTTGTTTGGCATTAACTTTAATTCATTCAAAAACATTCAGTTTGTTGTAAACAGAGTCGCGTTCGACAGGCGTAAATCCCAATTCTTTTATAAACTTCACCATTTCGGCGGTTGTCATAGCGGGATTTTTTTCTTCAGCGCCTGCCATTGAGTAAATTTTTGTGGTGTCGTCAATAGTTCCGTCCATATCGTCGGCGCCAAAGTGCAGAGCAAATGCGGCGAGATTTTTGCCAAGCATGGGCCAATATGATTTTATGTGTTTAATATTGTCGAGAAATATGCGCGAAACAGCAAAATTTTTGAGAACTTCAATATCATTTACTTCGCCGATTTTAGAAATAGCATTATTGAGATTCTTGTATTTCAAAGGAATAAAAGCATTGAATCCTTTTGTTTCGTCTTGCAAATTGCGTAACATGTCAAGATGATTTATTCGATGACGATAAGTTTCGATATGTCCGAAAAGAATTGATGCATTAGATGTTATTCCTATTTTATGTGCTGTTTTATGAATTTTGAGCCATGTATTTGAATCTGATTTTTGGTAACATATTTGTGTGCGAATTTCTTTGTCGAAAATTTCGGCGCCACCGCCGGGAATTGAATTTAATCCGACATTTTTTAATTTAAGCAAGCCTTCTTCCAAAGTCAAATTTGCTTTATTAATCATATAATCAAGTTCTACAGCCGTAAATGCTTTTATATGTACGTTTGGCAATATCTTTTTTATTTCGGCAATCAGCGTACAATAAAAATTCAAATCATGATTAGGATGTACGCCCCCGACAATGTGTACTTCGCTAATATTTTTTCCAGAATGATTTTTACAAATTTTCAGCATTTCGGCAATACTGTAATCCCAACTATCAGTATCCTTTACCGTTCGCCGATATGAGCAAAATCTGCAATTATAGACACAAATATTTGTTGGTTCTATATGAAAATTTTTATTAAAGAAAACAAAATTACCGTTGATTTGTTTGCGCTTTTTATTTGCCAACAAGGATAATGCCGAAAGATTTTTACATTCGTAGAGTTGTAATCCTTCGTCAACTGTAATTCTCTCGTTATCTTCAATTTTTTCTGCAATTAATGATAAAAATTTATCGTGTGATAATATTTTTTTTAATATATTTTTCGATTTTTCAAAATCTAATGAATCCATTTGTTTTATTATAACGCTGCAAATGTAGTGAAAAATTGTCTAAACAGCCGTTCCCTAAAAAGTCAAATTCGCAGCAAAATTAATTTTACTTCGTAAGAAACGACTGATTATTTTCACTGTCCGCTGCTTACTTCAAAAAGGATTAACCCTTTCGGGTAAAACGTATATACATTTTAAGTAAAAGGTATATACCTTTTTGATAAAACGACTATTCCTTTTCGGTAAAACGAATAAATGAGTATTCTTTATTCAGGCTAAAAACACATATAAATATCTGATTTATATAAATTACTGTTAAGCAATCTTTATTAATGTTTTTTAGGCATAGGGATAGTATTATTATTGGTTTTTATGATACATTGATACCAAACCGCTATAAAAATTTGGGCATTGCTAATAAAGTATAGATAGGTTTCCGTTTCGATAATGTATTAGTAAAAAAAAAGACAATTTCAACATTTCCATTTTCTTTGAGTAGCATTTTGATTTTCTTCGCATTCTTGCCAAAAAGTGCCTGAATAAACTGTTATATCCCTCCACAGTAACTGTTTCCGCTTTCGTTTGTATATGCTTTCCCTTGGGAATAATGCTTTCATACGGTTCCCAATAATCACTTGCTATGTACTTCATTTCATGTTTTTTTATTGTTTCCCAAAACTTTTCTGCCGTTTTGTTGCCACTGTCGCCAATAACGAAATTGATGAATCTTTTCCCATATCTATCAACAGCAATCCATATCCAGCAGCAGTTTTTTTTGAACCAATATAGGAGTGCATCTCATCCAACTCTACCATTTCTATTTCTTGACTTTCCGAATTAAGTTCCTGTATTTCTTTACCAAAACTGCGTATCCAATTTAAAACAGATACATTGCTTACTCCTAAAAATCTTCCTATC
>JAISPX010000046.1 GCA_031274595.1 Prevotellaceae bacterium
GTGTTGTGTTGTGTTGTGTTGTGTTGTGTTGTGTTGTGTTGTGTTGTGTTGTGTTGTGTTGTGTTGTGTTGTGTTGTGTAAAGATAGGCATAAATCCCTTACGCAGCAAGGATTTCGAGCAGTTTTTATGAACAAGTTTTGCACAATCATCTGGGTATTTTCCATGAAAATTTTGGGCGTAAAATTAAATAAAATTTCACAAACCAACAAATAATTTTAAAAATGTTTAACGGTTAATGGTATAATGATTAATGGTTAATCCCGTTGGATTAAAGTTCGGTAGAAAATAAAAGCATGTTGCGTGCGGAGCATTGTCGGTATTTCAGGGAACAGACGGCAACCCGCACGACAGGCAGAGGCATGTTTTTGTCCTGTCCGCAGGCTGAAGCCTACGGTTAATAAAGTGTCGTCCCTGCGGGACTTTTATTTACTACTTTATTATCTACTATTTATCATTATACTATTAACCATTTTTTAGTAGAGATATTGGTATAAATAAGGGCAAAAAGTATCGGAGCAATTCAAAATTGTATTGAAACAATTTAAAAATGTATCGGAGCAATTCAAAATTGTATTGAAACAATTTAAAATTGTATCGAAGCAATTCAAAATTGTATCGAAACAATTTGCCGATGCTTCGCATCATTTTTGCCTGTTGAAGGTGATTTTTTATAAATTTCAGGTCATTGATATTGCAAAACATTAACCCTACAAGGTTCAAATTCTGCCTTCTATTCAACATACGCTACGTTTCGGTTGGTTACTTTTCTGTCAAGAAAAAAGTAGCAAGAAAAAAAAATAAAATACGTTATGATATAAACAAAATTAATTTTGAATAAATTACCTCGCAAGTAGCAATTATTTAAAATCCAAAATCAGTAACCGTTTTTTCTTCCTGTTTTTGTTGTGATGGGAGTATTGCTGTTTGATGCACTTCATTTCCTGCAACAAAAATCGCTTTGCCCGGTCGTCCGGGACAAATATATTCGCAGCCGCCGCAACCCACGCATAAGTCAGAATTAACTTCTGGAATTAGCAAACCATCTTGGAACAGCACCATGTGAACCGCTTTTGTAGGACAATGTTCATCGCATGCGCCGCAGTCCGTACCATCGAGTACAACTATACAATTTTCCTTAACAAAATTCGCTTTACCTATTTGAATCGTTTTCTTTGTTTCAAACGTTTGAGGAATCAGCGCTCCATTAGGACAAATATTTGAACATTCAATACAATCGTAATTACAATAACCATTTTTATAATCCATCACAGGAAGCATAAATCCGTCA
Source organism: Prevotellaceae bacterium (assembly GCA_031274595.1). Classification (GTDB taxonomy): domain Bacteria; phylum Bacteroidota; class Bacteroidia; order Bacteroidales; family UBA932; genus JAIRKV01. The sequence goes on from JAISPX010000046.1 coordinate 1,290, forward strand.
AAACCATATTCGTTAAACGCAGGACGCAATACGCGCGATGGACATTTTGCCACACATGCATGACAAGCCGTGCATTGTTGTTTCAAATGGTCGATGCTTATTGCTCCGGGAGGCGCAATGGCTTTAAAATTTTTGGCTTTTGTTCTGATTGCAGGAACAAATATTTTCGCAAGCAAAGCCGCGCCCAACATTCCCGACAGAGCAAAAACTGTTTTTCGTTTATTTACATCAACAGGTTGTTTTTCATGTTTGCTATATGCAAATTCAAATCCTATAGCGCTGTGTTTGCAGGCTACCGTACAATTGTAACATTGCACGCAACGCGAATTATCAACTTGCTCGTTTTTACTGTTTATACATTGCGATTTACATGCAAGTTCGCATAAACGGCAATGTGTACATTCCGTTTTTTTTATGGCAATACGGAAAACAGAATATTTTGATATTAAACCCAATAGCGAACCAACAGGACAAATTGTGTTGCAATACAAACGTCCGCGCAATGCGCTCATCACCGTTACTGTTACAAGAAACAAAGCGCCAAATATAATACTTCCAAAAGTAAATGTTTTGTAACTTATATGATAAAATGTAGTTGAAAACAATGAGGCTCCGATATTATTGATACTTATCAGCACAGGACGAAATACGTTTTCCGACATGCGTCCGTAATTGCTGTAAGGGTCTAATTTTAACAACAATGTTGTACTGCCTAAAATCAGCGCTGCTATTGTCAACATCATTATTCCGTAACGCAAAGCGCGATATGGTTTTGCATAATTGAAACGGCGTTTTTTCTTGCTTTTAAAAAGATTGGCAATAAAAGTTACCGCATCCTGAAAAATTCCGGCAGGACAAAGAAACGAACAATAAACACGTCCGAATAAAAGCGTAAGCAGAATTAACACAATAAAAATTCCTGCAACGCCTGTTATTGCGCCAAGCAAAGCGGGAACAAACTGCAATTTTATAAGTTCTTTGAAAAATGATGCCGTATTGCCGCTTATATCAACAAATACAAGCGTAACAGCCGCCAAAAACAATATTGCAAAAAATATACGAAAACGACGCAGAAATTTATACATCAAAAAAAATTATATTATTAATATTTTGAAAAATTATAAATAAAAATCAATAAGTTATTGACTACAACTTTATACGTTCAACTTTTAATTCATTGATTTTTGTAGTCCCGACTTTCAACTCTTCGCCCAATTTAATGTGGCTTGCATCGTTTATTGTCATCGCTTTATACTGGCTGAAAAATGCAACAGCAGCAGTATCAACAGCCACAGGGTCGGTTGACATAAATATTGCTTTTGCAAGTTGTACATCGTTTACGCCTTTTCCCTGCGGTCCGTTTTGCGTCATTATTCTGTATGCATCAACAATATTGAGCGCAGGTTTTTTTCTGAATGTTGCAAAATCGGCAATACATTGCTGCAAATCGTTTGAATGCCAGTAACGTCTATCCCACACAACTCCCATACTGTTTTTGAGCGAAATAGTCATTTTTGCTCCGCCGTGATTTTTTAATATCGGAACGTTAATCCATACGTCGTAATCCAAAATAGCCTCGTGTACTTTTGCGTTTTTCAGACGTTTCCCGTTGGGAATAGAAACTTCGCGATAATATTTTTCTTCGTGGGCAAACAACATTTTTCCGCCGGCGGCTTTGACTGCCTCCTCGATTCCGCTTGTCTTGTAACAACTTCGCCATTCATCGCAAGTATGGTCAAATACGCCAACTTCTGAGGCTCCGGCGGCAAGACAATCTTTGATAATGGCAGAAATCAATAAAGGATTTGTATCGGCAGCCAACTCGGGAGTTTTGTTCCAGCCAATATTAGGTTTGATAACAACGCTTTGTCCTTTTTTTACAAATCTGCCGATTCCTCCCATCGAGGCAATTACTTTTGCATAAAGTTGAGCAGGTTCTCCTCCCATTACGGCAACCAAATCGTTAAATTGCTGTTGTGCGGGATTTGTTGGCAACGCAGCAAAAAGTTTGCCTGATTTCCATTGTATCATGCTTGCTACGCTACCTAATGCAAGTGTTCTTAAAAAGTTTCTACGTTCCATAATAATAGTTTTATGTAATAAATTTCGTCAAAGATATAAAATTATTTTAAAAATAAACACTTTAAATAAAATTCGTATTTATTAACAGTCGCATGAATTTCAACAGTGCAAGATGCAAAAAAACATCGATATTGTACAATATTATATTAAAATTAAAACCAGTTTTGAATATATAATAACAATATTTATTCTCGTTAATATATTTATTCTAACCATATTACACATGGAAATAACATCGCAGTACAAATATCGGTTAAATATTTATTGCCGAATGTAGATATATGAACAAATTTTAATGCATTTCACTTTTTTTTTCGATAAAATAAGCAATATTAACCGTTTTATTAAATCTCGATTTCACAAGTAGCAAAAAAATTGCTACATTTGCAACTTGTATCATAGATGATTCAAGTAAGAAATATTTAAATGAAAAACGCAAAAATTTTATTTGTTTGTTCGGAAATTGCGCCATATTTGCCTGAAAATGACATTTCTATAGTTTGTCGGCATTTGCCTCAAGCAGTACAGGAAATGGGCAATGAGATAAGAACTTTTGTTCCTCATTATGGCTGTATAAACGATCGCCGTCATCAGTTACACGAAGTGATTAGATTGTCGGGAATAAACCTAATAATAGATGACAATGATCATCCTCTTTTGATAAAAGTTGCATCAATATCGGCAGCAAGAATGCAAGTTTATTTTATTGACAACGAAGATTTTTTCCGCAGGAAACAGTTGTTTACGGATGATACGGGAATTTCATTTGCCGATAATGATGAACGTGCAATATTTTATGCTCGCGGAGTTCTCGAAACAGTGAAAAAATTACAATGGGTTCCAGATATTATTCATTGTCACGGATGGTTTACTTATATGGTGCCTTTATTTTTGAAAAAAGTTTACAAAGACGATATTATCAACAATTCAAAAATTATTTTATCGCTGTACAACGATAAATTTGACGGAAAGTTCAGCAATACTCTCGAAAGAAAATTGCTCAGCAAAAATATTAAACCAAAGCATATACAAACATTGATAGAAAAACCCGATTATGAGCATTTTGTGAAATTTGCTGTTGATTACTCGGATGGAATTATTTACGGCTCAAAACGAATCGGTAAAAGAATTGATGAGTACGTAAGAGGAACAGAAAAACAAATACTCGAATATAAGGATACAATAAACAATCCTCAAAGTTATGCAGATTTTTATGAAAAATTTATTATAAAGACATGATTAAAAAAATTACCACACAAACAAAAATTTTACTTTTTTCAATACTGGCTCTATCTGTTGCATCGTGTACAGATGTTGATAAAAAACTCGGTATTGATATGATTCCGGATGATGAACAATTTACGCTTGTAACCGACACGCTTTATCCATCAGTTTATAATGTAACGCTTGATTCCGTAATGACAATAAACCTTCAATACAACTCGTTCGGAAGTTATTATGACCCGATTTTAGGAACAACAACAGCAGGCACGGCTTTTCAAATAGCGCCGACAAGCGATTCCATGAATTTCGGGACAACGCATACTGTCGATTCGGTTATATTGCAAATGATTGTCAGCGACCGTACTGGCGAAGATTCTTATGACCAAACACTAAAAGTTTACGAATTAAGCAAACAAATTTATTATGATTCGGTTTATTATCCCGTAATAAATATAAACTCGATGATAAATCCGATTCCCGTAGGAAACAAACAATATGTGCGAACACCAAAAGACAGATGGGACACTTCGGATACAATCAAAATACATCTTGACAATTCGATTGGCGAAAAACTTGTATCTGCGCCCTCTGATGTAATGTTATATGATTCAATAAATTTGTTTTATGAATATTTCAAAGGATTATATATTACATCGGATGATGCAACGGCAGGAATTACAGGCAGAATGAACAGAGTTCCTTTAAGCACATACGATATAAGTCTGACAGTGTATTATAATCGGGATGGCGTAGATACGACTGCGCTTTATTGGCATTATGCTTCAGGATACATGAGTTCGTTTACAGCCGTACAGCACGATTATACAACGGCAACGCATCCGCTGAAAGTTAATACGGCAACTTTAAACGACACCTCGCGACTGACAAATCTTGACAGCACTTTATATGTTCAAGGATTGTTCGGCGTTACGCCAATGATAAAAATAAGAAAAGCCGATATTCAAAACTGGCTCGCATCAAAAAATCTGGAAATACAGCAATTCGCCATATCGCGCGTGATGCTTGAATTTTATGTGGAACGTTTTGCAGGATATGAATTAGATAAACTTGCAACACCATTAGGATTATTTTACCGTTCTGTTCAAAAAACATCAGACACGGCAACGATTTCGTATCCTCACCTTGCGGTTATTAGCGAGGTTAATTCTACACTGTTTGGCGGAGTATTAAACAAAACATTATACAAATATCCGATGAAAATAACTTACGACTTTACGAGCATAGTAAAAAATATGGAAAAGTCGAATTCGGCAATAATGTACGTTTCGCCGTATTCACAATTAACAAGTTCGGATTATTATTACGGCACAACAACGTATTCATATATCGAAAATCAGGCGCTTTTATATCAGACATTGCTTAAAGGTACGTCAAGTTCGCAACCGCCACGATTGATTATTACTTACGCCAAACCAAAATATTAATAATAAATAATAATGTATATTTGATGTAGATAAGAAAATTAATATCATCAGAATTAAGACAAAAATTATGAGCCAGATATTTACATATATAAAAACTTATTTTCTGATAACGCTGGGTTTGCTTTTGTACGTAACAGGCTGGGTAGTATTTCTTATTCCCAATGAAATTGTCGGCGGAGGCGTAAGCGGCGTTGGCGCTATTATTTATTTCTTAACAGGATTTCCAATCGGTTATACTTATTTTATATTGAATACGATTTTATTGGCAATGTCAATAAAAGTACTCGGCAAAAATTTTGCAATCAAAACCATAATTGCAACCGTCATAGTTACTGTTTTATTCCAGATTGTTCCCGAAATTATCGGAAACATTCCCAATGGGACAGATTTCGGCAAAAAATTTTGCACCGACAACGGTCCTCTTATGTGCGCTATTATGGGCGGAGTTTTTTCGGGCGCAGGCATAGCCATTACATTTGCACAAGGCGGAAGCACAGGCGGAACAGATATTGTGGCTTTGCTTATAAATAAGTATCGTAACGTTACTCCCGGACGAATAATATTGTACATTGATTTGGTAATTATTGCGTCATCGTTTTTTGTGTCGCACGATTTTGTAAAAGTAATGTACGGTTACATTCTTATTGCGGTGTTGAGCAGCACTCTCGACTTTTTGCTGTCGGGGTCAAAACAATCGGTGCAAATGTTTATATTTTCAAAAAAATATGAAGAACTTGCCGACAGAATAAGCAATGAATTACATCGCGGCGTATCGGTAATGAATTCAACGGGATGGTTTACGAAAGAAGAAAACAAAGTTTTGCTGGTTGTGGTAAAAAAATATCAAAGCAACGAACTTTACCGATTAATAAAAGAAGTTGATAAGAATGCATTTATAACTGTGGCTTCGGTTATGGGCGTTTTCGGAAAAGGATTTGAACAAATAAAAGTAAAAACAAAAAACACATAATTTTTACTTCCGCATTTGCTTGATTAAATTTATATGATATTAAACTCTCAAAAATATAAAATTTAGAGAGTTTTATTTTTTTCATAAAAAAAAGAAAAATCTTTAAAAAATTTTGCAATTAAAATAAATATATTACTTTTGTGGTTGATTTGAGTATAGAATTTTATCGTTTAGTCTTCTTTTTTTGAATACCAGAGCAGCTTTTCCTTAATATTTTCTCTTCTTATAATCATAAAATAATTTAATAAAAAATCAAATGAACATTTACATTTCAAATTTAAGCTATGGCGTATCCGACGCCGATTTAAAAAAATTATTTGCAGAATATGGAGAAGTTTCTTCTGCAAAAGTTATTATTGACAAGTATTCAGGAAAATCAAGAGGATTCGGTTTTGTAGAAATGCCCAACGATGATGAGGCAAAAAATGCAATAAATGAACTGAATGAGGCTCAATTCGATGGAAAAACGATTGTTGTTAATGTTGCTCAACCAAGAACAGAAAGGAGTAATAATAACAACAGAAATTTCGGAGGCGGAGGATATAATCCGTCTAAAAGATATTCGCGCAATTAAAATCGGAAAATATTTAACATCAAAACAATAAAAAATTAATCGTAACAGATTTGGTTCTGTAACCGTTTAGGCTTTTATTGTTATTTTTCTGTGGCTAAAAACAGGCAGCAAATCTTTCATAATTTTGAAAGTTTCTGCCTTTTTTATTAGTGGTTAATGGTAAATAATAAAATAGAAAATAGAAAAATCCCTGCGGAACTATTTTAGTTATAAAGTTTATAAAGTTGAAAGTGATTTACCATTAACCATTAATAAGATATTTTACACAAACATGATGCTGTTGAAAAATGCGGGTTGGTGGAAACTTGGTTTTTCGGTTTTTATGGGATTCCAACTTAAATAATGGGGGGCGGGCAAATCGTCGCCGCACTTGTAAAAATTGGCGGTAAACGTTTTTCCTTTCAATGAGGCTAAATTATGTTTAAAAAATGCTGTTATCGGAATGGCGACAATCATTTCCCATGCAAAACTACCTTCTCGCGTTTCAAAAGGCTGATTTCCCAAACTCGACAGTCGGCGTACATTATTAATTGTCGTATCGTTTGCATGTTCCGACTTTTCGCCAAGTTTTCTGTATCCGACAAGTAATGCGCCTATGCAGTTTATTTCAAAATTATAATAACAGTCGTTGCAATCGGGCGAAACAAAAAATTCGCAACATGAATCTGTCCATACTTTATCGTTGTTTTTTGTATAAATTGCACGGATACTGTTTTCTTCTACAATGTATTTTACAAAAATTTCTTTATCGTTGTGCGCTATTGCAAATTTTACGGAAGGTTTGTAAGTAAAATTCCGCCAATTTATGCAGCCTATTTCATGAAAAGAAACATCGGCATCCATTTGTGCCGATATTTCGTTCAAATTCTGAAATGTCTTGTTTGCGATAATCTGTTTTACGTTTATCATCTATTTCCGCAAAAAATCTTTTGTTATTGTTTCAAAAATCTGTGGGTATTCTCTAAATGCTCTGTGAGATGCAAACGGAATATTGAGCAATAACGAGTTTTTTATCTTTTTTGTCAACTCAAAAGCGCTTTCGAGCGGGAACATGTCATCATCATTTCCTCGCACAATCAGTACAGGAACATTTATATCGGTTATATTTGCATAAGGATATCCGGCTTCGGTTTTGTCAATCCACATTTCCAGCAGGCATTTTACAAACTTATTAAAATCTGGTTGCGGATTGTTAGTTTGATAAAACTCAAATTTTTTTGCAAATATTTTACGAAATTCTTCGAGAGTTGTGCCTCCCATCAGTTTTTCCACTAGTTCAGCATCTTCCAGACTCCATGTTGCGCCTATTGTAACCAATTTTTGTATCCTAATTTTATTTGAAGCGGCAAGCCGATAGGCAACTATTCCTCCATCGCTGAATCCAATGATTGTAACATCTTGCATCTGCAAATGATTTAGAACGCTCTCAACATCAAACTGCAATCTTTCATAAGTAAGTTTGTTTGTGCCTAATGTTGATTTTCCATGTCCGCGACTGTCTATGCCTATTATGTGGTAATCGTTTGTAAACAAGTTAAGAATAGAATTAAAATCTTCTATATTTCCTAATCCTCCGTGCAAAAACAGCAAAACAGGTTTATCCTTGTTTTCTATTTCTTCATAGTAAATTTTTGCTCCATCAATATCTAAATATTTACCTGTTTGATGAGTAAATTTACTTGTATTCGTATTTTGGCTTTTCTCTGTTAATCCGCCTACTCCCTGAGAATTTACATTAGTTGTACTTAACGTTAAAACAAACGCGAACAGCACAATGATTTTATTTTTTCCAAATTTATTAATCATAACAAATTATTTTTTACAGTTACAATACGGTTTTAGTTGTTTGAAAAAATCGTTACCCTTATCATCCACCAAAATAAAGGCGGGAAAATCAACTACTTCAATTTTCCATATTGCTTCCATTCCGAGTTCGGGATATTCGAGACATTCAACTTTTTTAATATTATTTTGCGCCAGAATTGCAGCAGGTCCGCCTATACTTCCGAGATAAAATCCGCCGTGTTTTTTACACGCATCGGTAACCTGTTGACTGCGGTTTCCTTTTGCAATCATAATCATGCTTCCTCCGTTTTGTTGAAATAAATCAACATACGAATCCATACGTCCTGCCGTAGTAGGTCCAAACGAACCCGATGGCATTCCTTGCGGCGTTTTTGCAGGTCCCGCATAATAGATAGGATGATCTTTTACATACTGCGGAAGTCCTTCGCCGCAGTCGATTCTTTCTTTCAGTTTTGCATGCGCTATGTCGCGACCCACGATTATAGTTCCATTTAGCGACAATCTTGTAGCCACAGGATATTTTGTAAGTTCGGCAAGAATTTCTTTCATTGGTCTATTCAAATCGATTTTTATTGCTCCGCTTTCTTCTGTTTTGCGAAATTCATCGGGAATAAAACGTCCCGGATTTTCTTCTAACTTCTCAATCCAGATACCATCTTTATTGATTTTTGCTTTTATATTTCTGTCGGCTGAACACGACACAGCCAAACCCACAGGACACGAAGCGCCATGACGCGGAAGACGAATTATACGAACATCATGAGCATAATATTTACCTCCGAATTGTGCGCCAAATCCCGATTCTTGCGCCGCTTTCAGAATTTTTGCTTCAAGTTCGATATCTCTGAATGCCTGTCCGCCATCATTGCCTTCGGTTGGCAATTCATCATAATATTTTGTCGATGCAAGTTTCGCCGTTTTAAGGCAGGCATCGGCTGATGTTCCGCCAATCACAAAAGCAATATGGTACGGAGGACAAGCCGCAGTACCGAGCGTTTTCATTTTTTCAATCAAGAAATTTTCCAATGTTTCGGGATTCAATAATGCTTTTGTTTCCTGATAAAGATATGTTTTGTTTGAAGAACCGCCGCCTTTTGCGATGAACAAAAATTTGTATTCGGCGCCATCTGTAGCTTGAATATCAATTTGTGCAGGAAGATTGCAGCCTGAATTTTTTTCTTTATACATTGTCAGCGGAATAGTTTGCGAGTAACGCAAATTTTCCTGAGTATAGGTATTGTAAATTCCAAGCGAAAGCGCTTCTTCGTCGCCGCCGCCTGTCCATATCTGCTGACCTTTTTTTGCTATAACAGTTGCAGTTCCCGTATCCTGACAAAACGGCAAAACGCCTTTCGACGAAACTTCGGCATTCTGAAGCATCGTGAGCGCAACATATTTATCATTTTCGCTTGCTTCGGGGTCTGATAAAATTTTTGCAACCATTTGCTGATGCTCAGTGCGCAACAGGAACGAGCAATCGCGTACTGCCGTTTGCGCAAGTTTGGTTAAACCTTCGCTTTCGACTTTTAATATTGTTTTACCTTCAAATTCGCCTGTCGAGACATATTCTTTTGTAAGCAAATAATATTCCGTTTTATCTTGTTTCAACGGAAACGGATTTTGGTATTTAAATTTTGGTATTGACATAATATACAATGTTTTGAAAATTTTATATTTCGTTTCTGACCGTAAAGTTAATTGATAATTTTTAATTGTAAATTTTCAATTGAAAAATTGTTTTGGAAAAGTGAAATTTATTGTCGGTATTTCAAAGGACAACCCGCATCCCACACGACAAGCATAGGCTTACTTTTGTCCGCAGGTTACTTTTTATTTACTATTTTATTATTTACGATTTACTATTTTTTATTAACTATTAATCATTGTTTGGTATTAGCGATACAATTTACATACATATTCATGTTAATTTTAGTTCTGTTATATTAATATTTAAACTTATTTTAAACAAAACTTTTTTATCCTGTAAAATATTTAATTACATTTGTATTCAGTTTCAATATCATTAAATATTAATAAAATGAAAACAATAACATATTACATTCTAATCGCTATGGGAATACTCGTAACAAATTCGTGTGAGAATAAAAATACAAAATCAAATGTTGCCGACAATCCTCTTTTGCAAAAATGGAACACTCCGCATCAGACGCCGCCATTCGATAAAATCAAAAATGAGCATTATTTGCCCGCTTTTGATGAAGGAATACGTCAATCTTACGAAGGAATTGATAAAATTGTAAACAATCCCGATACTCCGACATTTGAAAATACAATAGAGGCGCTGGAACGTAACGGCGAACTTTTAGTAAAAACAGAAGAAATATTTTTCAATTTGTTAAGCGCTGAAACAAACGACGAAATGCAGGAAATTGCTTTGCAAGTGCAGCCGAAATTAACTGAACTTGAAAATGATATTTCACTGAATGAAAAACTTTTTAAGCGTGTAAGGTTTATTTATGAAAATCACGAAAATTTCGGATTAAATCTAAATACCGAACAAAAAATGCTGCTCGAAAAAACCTATAAAAGTTTCTCGCGCAACGGAGCAAATCTTGAAGGCAGCGAACGAGATGAATATCGTAAAATTACCGAAGAACTTGGAATATTGTCGTTGAAATTTGAGCAGAACGTGCTTGCCGAAACCAATGCCTATACTCTGGATATTACCGATAAAAACGATTTGTCAGGATTGCCCGAAAATCTTATCGAAGAAGCCGCAGCAACGGCAAAAGCCAAAAACAAGGAAGGCTGGAGTTTTACGCTTCATGCGCCAAGTTATGTGCCGTTTTTGAAATACGCCGAAAATCGTAATCTGCGCGAAAAAATGTGGAAAGCATATAATCGAAGAGGTGCAAACGGTAACGATAACGATAATCACGAAATCGCAAAACAAATTGCAAACCTGCGCATGAAAATAGCAAATTTGCTGGGATATAAAACGTATGCCGATTATGTGCTTGAAGAACGTATGGCAAAAAATCCCGAAAATGTTAAAGATTTATTAAATCAACTTTTTGATGCGGCAAAACCTGCGGCGCAAAATGATGTTGCCGAAGTTATAAATTACGCAAAATCAAAAATGTTTAACGAAAAATTTATGCCTTGGGACTGGAGTTTTTACAGCGAAAAACTTAAATCCGAAAAATACAACGTAAATGATGAATTGCTTAGACCCTATTTCAAACTCGAAAATGTGATAAACGGAATTTTCAAACTTGCCGATACTCTGTATGGTTTGAAATTTACCGAAAATAAAGAAATTCCCGTTTTTCATCCCGATGTGAAAACTTACGATATAAACGATGAAAACGGAAAATTTATGGCAGTTTTGTATCTTGATTTTTTTCCGCGCGAAGGCAAAAACGGTGGAGCATGGATGACAAGTTATCGTGGAGAAAAAATTGTTGACGGAAAAGAAATTCGTCCGATAATTTCGGTTACATGCAATTTTACAAAACCTACGGAAACAAAACCATCGCTGCTGACTTTTGACGAAGTGGAAACTTTTTTGCACGAATTTGGACACGCCTTACATGGAATATTGGCTCGGGGAACTTACGAATCGCTCACGGGAACAAGCGTTATGCGCGATTTTGTTGAACTTCCGTCACAATTTATGGAAAATTTCTGCATTGAAAAAAAATTCCTTGACCTGTTTGCCAAACATTACGAAACGGGAGAACTTATTTCGCAGCAACTTATCGATAAAATTATCGCTGCAAAAAATTATAACGAAGGTTACGCTACGCTTCGCCAGTTAAGTTTCGGCATGCTCGATATGGCATATCATTCAATAACTGCCGAAATTACAGGAAATGTAGAGCAAATTGAAAAACGTTCGATGGAAAAAACACAACTGCTGCCTGCTATTGACACTTGCCTGATGTCAACCTCGTTTACTCATATTTTTTCCGGCGGATATGCAGCGGGATATTATGGTTACAAATGGGCAGAAACGCTTGATGCAGATGCATTTTCATTATTTAAGAAAAACGGAATTTTTGATAAAAATACAGCAACTTCGTTCCGTGAAAATATTTTGGAAAAAGGAGGAACGGAACATCCGTCAGTACTTTACCAGCGATTTCGCGGACAAGAGCCGACAATCGATGCATTGCTGATTCGTTGCGGATTTAAAAAACATTAGATTTCACTGTGTTTAATACAATAAAATTAAAATATTTATGATTTCTCAGTATTTTGATTCGCATACATTTTCATATATAGTACTTCCTGTAATGATTTTTTTTGCACGTATATGCGATGTAACGCTTGGAACTTTGCGAGTAATTTTTGTGGCTCGCGGGCAAAAATACATAGCGCCGTTTCTTGGTTTTTTTGAAGTATTTATTTGGGTAATTGTGATAAGCGAACTGCTCACAAGCGCAAATAATATAATTTGTTATGTCGCCTATGCAGGCGGTTATGCAACGGGAAATTTTGTAGGAATGATAGTCGAAGAACGCATAGCAATAGGAATGGTGATGGTCAGGATTTTTGCATCCAAAGGCGGTAAAGAATTAGCCGAAAGATTTAGTGAAAAAGGATTTGGAGTAACATTGATGCACGCCGAAGGTTCTGAAGGCATAGTTGATATTTTGCAGGTTGTGGTTGCCCGCAAATTTGGCAATGACATCGAAAAAATATTAAATGACTTCAATCCCAATATTTTCTACGTTACTGAAGACGTTCGCAGTGTGAAAAAAGGTATATTTCCGAAAAAAAAATCCATCTTAAATTATCGTCGTCCCGGAAAATAATTATAATTTTGCAGTCGGAAAATAATTTTGAAATAAAAATAAATTGTCCTATGGTGTAATTGGCAACACGTCTGACTCTGGATCAGAAGACTTCAAGTTCGACCCTTGATAGGACAACAAAGAATAACATTCCATATCATTTTTAGAGATACGGAATGTTTTTTTGTTTTACGGTTCGAGCAAAGAGGGTCTGAAACGGAAATTTCTCAACACCGAGATGATTGTTGAAGAACTGTTCAAGCATTTTCCCTGACGCGACAGAGTAAAAAAAGATGAGTAACGGAATATTGCTATTGCCGATTAGGTCGTTGCTATTCGAGAATGTGAATATTGCGGTTGTGCAGCAGGAGTTTTCTTTCGAAAACGACAAATTTCCTGTCGCCAACCGCGATATTTCTATCTGCGACCTCGACCTTGTGCCGAAAATAGACAATTTTTGCTGTTTACAACAGGAATGTTGCGGTTGCCGACTACAATATTGCTGTCGTAAATAGCAAGTTTCCTGTCGCCAACAGCAATTTCGGGCTTCATGACGTGCAAAATTCCTATCCGCAAAAGGAATATTCCTGTCTTGCATAGAAAAATAGATATCGCTGACAGGAATGTTTTTATCCAAAATAGAAATGTGGAGGTCGGCGACAGGAAATTTGTAGGAAAAACGGGAAAAGATGGCAAAAATAAAAATGCAAGCCTAACAAGGTTATCCTCGCATCTATGACAAAAAAATGAGGCTGTCTTAAAAGCCTCAAAAAAGCGATTGTCATTGCGGGCTTGACCCGCAATCTCCTAATTATCACATGCGATTTTTCAGGAGATACCGTGTCAAGCACGGTATGACGGGCT
>JAISPX010000096.1 GCA_031274595.1 Prevotellaceae bacterium
AAGCCCCTGGTTGAAATAGGCGGTATGCCTATTATTTGGCATATTATGAAAATATATTCCGCCTATGGTTTCAACGATTTTGTGATATGTCTTGGCTATAAAGGTTATTTAATCAAAGAATTTTTTGCCAATTATTTCCTGCATAAATCTGACGTTACCATAGACCTTGCCGCCAACTCCGTAAAGGTGCTTGACTCGCAGGTCGAGCCTTGGAAAATTACGCTGGTTGATACGGGCATGGACACCATGACCGGCGGGCGTATCAAACGCATTCAAGCGTATATCGGCAACGAGCCTTTTATGCTCACCTACGGCGATGGCGTAAGCAATGTTAATATTAAAGATTTGTTGCAATATCATCGAGAACACGGAAAATATTGTACCGTAACGGCCGTGCAACCGACCGGGAAATTCGGTTCATTAACCGTTGACAGGTTCGGGATTGTCGATTCGTTTCAGGAAAAACCCAAGGGCGATAAAACGTGGATTAACGGAGGCTTTTTTGTGTGCGAGCCGCAGGTTTTTGATTATATTGAAGGCGACCAAACGTTTTGGGAACTTGAACCGATGGAAAATCTGGCGAAACAAAATCAAATGATCGCATTTTTCCACGACTACTACTGGAAGCCTATGGATACGCTGCGAGATAAACAGGAGTTGGAAAATGCGTGGAATAGCGGCAAGGCGCCCTGGAAAGTATGGTAGATTAAAAAACATCAGCATCAACATGCATCCAAATAAAATCATCAACGAAGATCTTCAAAATATTGTTGCCTCAGGTTTAGATTGGAAACAGTTTGAAAATACAACTATTTTGATAACCGGAGCCAACGGATTTTTGCCTGCTTATATGGTAGAAACGCTTTTATTTCTTGTTCATACAAAAGTGGTACAAGATTTGAAAGTACTTGCACTTGTACGCAACAAGGAAAAGGCTGAAAAACGATTTGCGCACCTGCTGAACGATATGCACTTGCAGTTTATAGTTCAGGATGTATGCTTGCCAGTACAGGTAAATGAACCTATCCATTTTATCGTTCATGCAGCCAGTCAAGCAAGTCCCAAATATTATGGAGTAGATCCAGTAGGTACCTTAAAAGCTAATGTGATAGGGACAATTAATTTATGCGAGTTGGCACGAAAAAATCCGCTAAAATCTTTGTTGTATTTCAGTTCAACAGATGTATATGGTAAACTAAACAATGATGCCACTGCTGTTTCCGAAACAGATTACGGTTATGTAGACCCGCTAAATCTTCGTTCCTGTTACAGCGAGGCAAAACGAATGGGAGAAACTATTTGTATTTCCTATATGCACCAATTTGGTATATCTGTCAAGGTGGTTCGACCTGCTCATATTTACGGTCCCGGAATGGATTTGAATGACGGCCGTGTATTTGCCGATTTTGTAAGAAATGTCGTTAATAACGAAAATATTGTGCTGAACAGTGATGGAAGCGACTCGCGAACTTTTTGCTATTTGAGCGATGCAACCATTGCATTTTTCAAAGTATTGTTGAACGGTCAGGCGGGAGAAGCCTACAATGTAGCCAATCCATCGTGCGAAATAACTATTCTTGAACTTGCCAGGAAATTAATAACTTTGTTTTTTGAAAGAAACCTTGCGATTGCTTGTAAAAAACGAGAAAAGAATAACCATTATATGCCAAATCCAATTTATCAACGTTCAATCAGTACGTCGAAAATTAATAAATTAGAATGGATTCCGAACATCAATATAGAAAATGGTTTTAAAAGAACAATTTTAAGTTACTTATAAACTTTAATCTTTTGAGAAACAATATTGATTATCGCGGGTTTGCACGCCTGGTCAGAATTGAAACACTGAAAATGATATATAAGGCAAAAGCTTCACACATTGGAGGCGCATTTTCTATGGTTGACTTGTTAGCTGTACTATATAACGGGATTTTAGTTGCTGATGCTGCCAATCCGGATAATCCGCAACGCGACCGCCTGCTATTATCAAAAGGGCATGCCTGCACGTCGCTATATGCGACATTAGCTTTAAAGGGATTCTTCCCTATCGAAGAATTGGCCACCTACGGACAAGATAATAGCCGCTTAATGAGCCATGCGAACCATAAGGTTCCGGGAGTAGAGCTTTCTACCGGCAGTTTGGGGCATGCCCTATCCATAGCTTGCGGTATTGCAGTAGCTGCAAAAACAAAAAGCGAACGGTGGAAGACTTATTGCCTGCTTAGCGACGGCGAGTTAGACGAAGGCTCTAATTGGGAAAGCATTTTATTTGCCGCACATCATTGCTTAAATAACGTAGTAGCCATTGTTGACTATAATAAAATTCAGGCATTCGGGAGGACCAATGAAGTTATTAACTTAGAGTCATTGTGTGACAAATTCCTTGCCTTTGGCTGGAATCCTACGGAAATTGACGGTCACGATTACCGGCAAATCGAACAGGCGTTTTTGACAAAAACCAGTAAGCCGATGGTGATAATAGCCCATACCACAAAAGGGAAGGGGATTGATTTTATGGAAAACAGCTTGCTCTGGCACTATCGTAGCCCCGATCAGGCACAGTTTGAAGAAGCATTAAAACAGTTGAGCTAATATGAGAACAGCGTTTGTACAGCAGTTGGTAGAAGAGGCGAGCCATAATGAAAAAGTATTTCTGCTGGTGGCCGACTTGGGATTTAATGTAGTAGAACCTTTTGCGCAAAAATTTCCCAACCGCTTTCTAAATGTTGGTATTGCGGAACAGAATATGGCAGGAATTGCAGCCGGATTGGCAAAAGAAGGTTTTATACCTTTCATGTACTCCATCGGAAATTTCCCCACCTTGCGTTGTATGGAGCAAATTCGCTACGATATTTGTTATCACAAATTAAACGTAAATATTGTTGCGGTGGGCGGCGGTTACGCTTACGGACCGCTGGGCGCTTCCCACCATACTACAGAAGAAATAGGCATGTTACGGACAATACCGAATATATGTGTCTGCGCTCCTTCCGACCCTGTTGAGTCAAGAAAAATCACCGGTATGGCGGTAGAAGATGCATCGCCGTTTTACATCCGGCTGGGGAAAAATGGCGAACCTGTAATACATACTGCTGATGTTCGGCTACAAAAAGGGACGCCGTTGCTATTGAAAGACGGGAAGCAAATTGCGGTGTTGGCAATGGGAAGCGTTGCGATGGACAGTTTAGACTTTGTGAAAAGAAACAACTTAAGCGCTGCGGTTTACAGTTTACCCATCATTAAACCCATGGAAAAAGAAAGTTTACTTGCGCTGTTCAAACAGTACGAAAAAATAATTACTATCGAAGAACATCAGGCTTCTGCTGGATTTGGATCAGCTATATTGGAGTGTATGAATGATTTGCAGGAAGGAAAACGTTTGGAAAAAGCACCGATGGTAAAGCGTATCGCTATTCCCGACACATTTACTTACATTGCCGGCTCTTCTACCTTTTTAAAAGAAAAAAACCACGTAACCTTAAAAAAAGAATATTTTGATACAATTACATAAATCAGTAAACAAAAATGAAAAAATTAATATCCATTCTCTCCCCGTGCTATAATGAGGAAGGCAACATAGAAATTCTTTACGGTAAGGTAAAAGATATTTTCGCGCAATTGCCGCAGTATAGTTACGAGCATATCTTTATTGACAATGCCTCTACTGACAAGACCGTTGAAATTTTAAAGTGCCTTGCCACACAGGATAAAAACCTAAAAATTATTGTAAACACTCGTAATTTCGGGGTTGCTCGCTCACATTTTCACGGCATGAGGGAAACGTACGGTGATGCGGTAATTTCATTGTGCGCCGACTTGCAAGATCCACCTGAATTAATACCCCAGCTCCTAAAAAAATGGGAAGATGGCTATAAGATTGTATGTGCGATAAGGAGTAAAAGAGAAGAAAATTTTATGCTATTTTCCCTTAGAAAGTTATTCTATCGTATATTGGCTAAATTCTCGGAAACGGAGCAAATACAAAATTTCTTTGGTTTTGGGCTATATGACAAAGCCTTTATGGACATTATTCGTTCCTATGAAGATTCTTACCCCTATTTTCGCGGATTTATTACTGAAACGGGACTTAACAGAACCGAATTAACCTATACGCAGACGAAGCGGTCAAGTGGAAAATCAAAACATAATTTTTATATACTTTACGATATTGCTATTTCCGGTTTTGTTAATCACTCCAAGCTATTATTACGATTAGCCAGTTTTATTGGTTTTGGTGTGGCATTACTTAGTTTGCTAATTTCTTTAGTGTATCTTGTACTTAAACTTATCTGGTGGCATACGTTTATCGCTGGTACAGCACCTATGGTAATAGGCTTGTTTTTCTTTTCGTCCGTGCAATTGTTTTTTATCGGTATTATCGGTGAATATGTGGGTGCTATTCATACTCAGGTACGCAAACGCCCATTAGTAGTCGAAAAGGAACGGATTAATTTTTCAAAAGAGAATGCTAAGTCTTAAAATAAACATATTATGCAAAAAAAATTAGTCCCGCAAGAAAAATGGGAAAAAGGCTGGGTAAACCATACCGGTCATTTTATTGCTAAACCGTCAATTGACAAATTGCTGAAAAAATATCTTCCGGTAAATTCCGACTACAATTTTATCGAATTAGGTAGTTCGCCCGGCAACAATTTAGTCTATTTTGCAAAAACGTTTCATTACAATGTTACAGGTCTTGATTACGCGGGAGTGGATGTTACACGAAATTATTTATGTAAACATAATGTAATTAGTGTGTTAGTGGATGAAGATATGTTTGAATGGAAAAGCGAAAATAAGTATGATGTGGTTTTTTCAACGGGTGTAGTAGAACATTTTGACCCTATAGATACCGTTTTCGATATCCATAAAAATGCTTGTAAACAAGGTGGATATATTATTATTTGTATTCCTAACATACGTTATGTGAATAAATGGGTTGCAGACTTATTTAACCCGGGTTTATCGGCTGAACATAATTTAAAAATGATGAAACCTGAAATATTACGGGGACAATTTGACAATCAATATGAAATTTTATATTGCGACTATTACAAAACGAGTCTTCTTGACCTTGAACCGAATTATGATTTTTTAGGTAAGAGAACTTTTTTGAAAAAAGTACATAAATTTTTACAGCAAATCTCTGCCGCTTTGAAAATAGATAACATTCCCAATCGTTTCTTTTCCCCTAATATTGTTATCGTAGCAAGGAAAACAACACAAATTACATTATGAAAACTATCAAAGTAGATAGCAGCATTACAAGAAAAGACATACAAATCGGCGTCTTCGGCTTGGGATTTGTGGGACTTACCACGGCGCTTGGCTTTGCAGAGCAAGGGTTTATCGTAAAAGGCTATGACGTGGATGCGGCACGATTAAAGACCATCGCAGCGGGAACCCTTCCTTTTCTGGAACCCGGTTTGGATGAAGCGTTAAAGCGGCATTTAAAAAACCGTTTTTTATCTGCTGAAAGCGCGGTGGAGGCAGCACGGGAAAGCGATGTGTTATTTTTTTGCGTGGGAACGCCTTGCGGCGACCAGGGGCGAGCAGACCTCACCTATTTACTTGCTGCGCTGGACAGCACGCTGCCGGTATTGCGGGACGGTCGTTTCCGGACATTAGTAGTAAAATCAACAGTACCTCCCGGCACCACGGAAAGCAAGGTTATTCCGCACCTTCGGGAAAAAGGATTTTATGATGGCGAGGGGTTTGCGGTGGCAAATAATCCCGAATTTTTGCGCGAGGGCAAGTGCTGGGAAGACTTCATGCACCCCGACAGGATTGTGTGCGGCACGCAAAACAAACAGGCTGCTGCGCTGCTGCAAGCCATCTACGCCCCCTTTGCGGCGCCGGTTCATATTGTATCGCTCAATACCGGCGAATTTATAAAGTATTTGTCGAACACGTTGCTTGCTTCGCTGATTAGCTATTCCAACGAAATGGCGGTTATTGCCAACGCCATTGGCGATATTGACACCGGGCAGGCATTCCGTATTCTTCACGAAGACAAACGGCTGCGCGGTTCGGGCATTGCAAGCTATATTTTTCCGGGATGCGGCTATGGCGGCTACTGTCTCCCCAAAGATACGCAGGCGATGGCGGAACAGGCGAAAGTGCATGGTGTAGAACCGCGCCTGCTAAGCGATGTGATAGCCATTAATAACGATATGCCAGCTTACTTTGTGGAAAAAGTAGTCTCCTCGACGCCGACCGATAAGTGTATCGGAATTTTAGGCTTGTCGTTCAAGCCGGACTCAGACGATGTCCGCGACAGCCCTGCCGCGCATCTTATCCGGCAATTGCTGCAGGCGGGCTATACCCATCTCTATGCCTACGACCCGGTAGCTAATGTATCTTTTGATGCGCTATATGGGTGGCCGCAGGTGCGCTACTGCAACGACAGGGAGGAGGTCTGTCGGAAAAGCGACGTGATTTTGGTAGCCACCGCGTGGAGCGAATTTAAGGAGTTGCCGCTTGTATTTCCCGATAAACATTGGATTGATTGCAGATATTTTTTACACTATGACCATGAATAATACACAACTGTATAAAGATATACAACACACGTATGCCGGTTTATCGCCTGCGGAAAAGAAGGCATTAAAAAACGCCACTATCCTTATTACCGGCGCCTGCGGATTTTTAGGATACTACTTTCTGCATTTTTTCAGGCAGACAGGCCGGGATTTAGGCGTAAAAAAAATTATCGGTCTGGACAATTTCATGCTGGGAAAACCCGCATGGCTGCACGATTTTACAGACGACTCGCTGTTCAGCATACAAACCTTTGACATTATTTCGGATGCTATTTCAGCGGTGCCGCAGGCTGAGGAAGCCGATTTTATCATCCACATGGCATCTATTGCTTCGCCGCATTTCTACCGGACGTATCCCATCGAAACGTTGGATGCCAACATTTGGGGGCTTCGCAGGCTGTTCGATTTTTATAGCGCACGAAGCATCAAAGGCTTTTTGTTTTTTTCTTCGAGCGAAGTGTATGGCAACCCCGACCCGGCATTTGTCCCGACTGCCGAAGACTATTGCGGCCACGTGTCCTTCACCGGACCGCGTGCATGTTATGACGAGTCCAAGCGGTTGGGTGAAACCATGTGCATGCTCTTTGCGCAGCAATATGCCATGCCCATTGGCGTGGCTCGCCCCTTCAACAACTATGGCCCCGGCATGAAACTGCATGACAAGCGTGTTCCCGCCGACTTTGCACTGGCCGTTACCGAAGGGCGCGACCTCGAAATACTGTCCGATGGCGCGCCCACAAGAACGTTCTGTTACGTGGCAGACGCCGTGGCAGGCTACCTTAAAATCCTGCTGCACGGCACGTATGATTATTTCAATATCGGGATTGAAACGCCGGAAATATCCATCCGCACCCTGGCCGAAATATATGCAAAGGCGGGACAATCGCTGTTAAAATATAAAGGCTCGGTGCGCTATGCGGCTTCCGCCGACCGCCACTACCTGACGGATAACCCGCAACGGCGTTGCCCGGATATAACAAAAGCCAAAAACATACTCGGCTATAACCCCACGATTACCGTAGAGGAAGGCGTAACAAGATTTTTGCAGTTTATTTGCGAAAGCGATAAAATTTAATACTAATGCGAATTAAGGGTAGACCTCTTAAAGAATTAAATAAATAAAAGCGGCCGCCATTCTACCAAAAACAAAAGTCAACAGTCCTTTTGTGGATCTGACTTTACTTGCTTTTTGAATTT
>JAISPX010000126.1 GCA_031274595.1 Prevotellaceae bacterium
AAATATGAATAAATCAAATACTCTTTGGATATTAGCGACTTGCGTTGTAGTTGTTGGCGTTATTATATATATCGTCAATGGTATTAGCAACGAAACTTCGAGAAATTATTCAAGCAATAATCGTTCTGCAACTTCTTATAGTAATAGTAGCAGTTCCAACTACTTGTCAAATTCTTACAGTTCACCGAGTTCGTCAGGTTATAATAAACCTGCACCTTCTACTGATGAATTGCATAATCAAATAGAACAGTTGGGCGAACAAGTAAGAAATTACCAATCTAACTCTTATGCTGAAAGCGAATACAAAGGCAATCAACTAAAAAATGGCAGTTCGCCCTTTGATGCTTGTTTTGGAAAAGGTATATACAGCGGAAATGCAACATTGACCATTAAAAATGGTGCAAGTTCAGATGCTATTGTTTGCTTGTACAGCACCTCAAGTGGCAGAACGATAAGAAATGAATATGTCCGCAAAAATACAAGTTTCAAAATGGACAATATTGCACAAGGATACTACAAAATCCGCGTTTTTTATGGCAACGACTGGAATCCAAATTTAGAAAATTCGTGTGGAACAAAAGGGAATTTTGAATCCGATGTTAGTTTTTCTGAATTTGATGGAACTGAATATTTTGAAGACAGTTATGATGGTTATACCGTAGCAACTGTAACACTTTATACAGTTTCTGGAGGCAATGCTTCGACTTCTCCTATTAGTCAATCAGATTTTTTTAGAAATTAAATATCAATATAATATGAACGATAGAATAACGGTGCCAAAAGCATACATTGATTTACTCGACCAAGTTTTTGAAATCGAAAAGAAACTTGAAAGTATCAATGAGCCAAATTCAATAGGTAGAAATGTCAATCGGATAAAAGAAATTTTTGAAAATCTTATGTCAGACAGTGGTTTTATTTTTCAAAACCCGCTTGGCGAAAAATTCAACGAAACCCGCACTGACCTCGAAGCGAGCATTGCGGGAAACTCTGCCGACAACCTTGTTGTTACGGAAGTTATAAAACCAATTATCCGCCTGCGTACAAATAGCGGTGCAACAACTATTGTGCGCAAAGGGGTTGTGGTTGTGGAATCTAAATTATAAAACTAAAAAATATTATGGCAGAACAAGGACACGGAAATCATTGGGAATGTATTACAAATATCGATGATTTAGTAAAAAATCAACTTCTGAATTTAGTGCAAAACGGAAAGTTGGAAGACAAGGAAGAAGTCAATGCTATCTTCTTTGACGATGGTGTGCAATCGACAGAACCATTATTTTCGATTGCAGCAGAAGGCAATTTTTCGGCTTTGGCACTGATAGTTACAAGCCGCGACAAAACTTCAAATCAGTTTGTTTCGGGGTTTCCGTTTGTGCGGGACGGCGCAAAATTGGAATTGACAATTACCGAAATAAAAGAATGGGACAACAAGTACGAAGCCGTACTTGTCGCCGAAACTGCGGACGACCATACCATATCGTTTTTTGATACAAAATATTACAAAAACAAAGACAAATATAAAATCGGCGGAACTTATACTTTTGCCGTTGCTGCATTAGGCTACAACGTAGAATTTCTGAAAGAAAAATCATTTTCTTTTGAAGGACAGAAAGCAGTAGATTGGCTGGCAAAAATTGGCAAAAAACCTACTTATGATAGCAACGGGAATGTAGAACCAATTGTATTTGACCTGTCAAATCTCGTAACATATCTGCCTCGCACAGAATATCCCGATGACGCAGAATTTCAATCGCCTATTAATGCTGTTGAAACTATAAAAGCGTTTGATAATGATTTTTACAAAATCAATATCACAATTTTCCGAGATCCTGATGTGTGTATTGATTTGTACGCAAAAACAAGTTTTTTCGACTACAAGCCCGATGTTAATGAGCCATTGCGTGGTGTTATTTGGGTGCAGGGATATTTGTCGGAAAATACTACAAAACAGCAATCGGAGTTATTAAATTCTGATGGCGAGCCGATTATTAACTGATTAAAAATAAAAACTAATATGACAACATTTCAAATTATCTTATTCATTTATTTACTAATCTGTTTAGTAATCACAATCGCAATTCCTGTTATGCGACAGACATATCAATCAGTTAGTTTCGCTAAAAGTGCCGAAGTTGTAGGTGCCGTTATAATATTTTTGTTTGGACCGTTTGTGCTACCCATTCGTTTATACAACAACAAAAAGAACAAAGCCACAAATAACGCTGAATTAAACGATTTTGTTGATATGGCGACAAAGAATATTTTTCCCGGTGGCGCAAAAGATATTGATGCGGGAACAAAAGTATTGTTGCTGATTTTGGACAATAAAATCGACTATAATACTGCTGTTCATATTTTCACTCGTTCTGCAGCATTTGCTAAAATAGCAAATGAGTTCAGTCGTGAAAGATTAAAACAACACCTTGTTGGTTATTGCTTGCAATATTTCAACGAGACACAAATAGATTCATATTATGATTTTTTATTGGCTATCGCTCAAACAAAGAATTCTATCAATGTAAGTAATTCAAAGGAAGATTTTTATGATACAATGTTTGACAGTTTGTTGCAATCAAATCCATTTTTTATTTCGGAATTTGGCTGCATTATTACCAATGATAAAATAAATGTTGCAGACGAAAATAATCAAGAAGGAACAGTTGCTGGCTTTGCATTTCTTTGGCTTCGCAATCTATATAACATAAATTCAAAACTGTACAAACACGCGATTTCTTTGGTAAGTGATGTAGACGATGAGAACGTGTCAGATGAAGATAAAAAATTTATAGTTAGTGGTTTTTTAGGTAACAGATTAGATGCTAAATTATTTGCTGATAAAAAAGCGTTAAACGCCATTTTTATAAGACTATGCGCATATCGTTTGCTGATAAAACGCAATACGAATGGACTTCTTTCATTTTATGCAGAACACGATAACAACGAAGATATAGAATATTTTTTGTCAAAAGCAAATCGTGATTTTGCGCAAACTGCAAAAATTACAAATATTGATAAACTTACAATCTACGACATTGATAAAATATTTGTTCGAGATATGTTAAATGGCGAAGATTTAACAAAGCAACATGATGATATTATTGAAGAGCCGACTAGGACTAAAAACAACAAAGTTTCTTCTTTCATTACAGCCAACGGAGAACCACAAATTGTGACTCATATTTGTTTGCCTGAAAGAGTAGGCAGGGAAATGACAAAAGAAGAATTGCACCATTTTGCTGTAGATGTGTTATCGAATTTGTACGAAAAGGCAGGAATGACAATAGTTAATGTCAACCGGCACTACGATAGAAAATTTCCTAACCTTGTAATAAAAAGCAAAAACGGAAAACTTTATTATGCAATCATTGAAACAGCCTGCTATCCGCAAAAAGCCGAATATACGTGCGATTTTCCGGAAATGAAAGAATATGCAAAAAAACATAACGCAATACCAACTTTTGCGGGAGTATCGTTTATGAATGCAAGTCGCGAATGGGATAGATTGGTTTGCGGCGATGAATATTTTGTAGACTTTAAAGGATTAGAAACAATATAAATATTAAAATATAATGGACAATACAATAAATTTCGGAATAGACCTCGGAACAACAAATTCCGCAATCGCCAAATTTGTAAAAGGCGAAATAATCGTTTTCAACAATCCGTTGGATTATGGCAGAGCAACGCTGCCTTCTGTAGTTTCTTATCGCAAGGACAAAATCGTTGTCGGCAGCAAAGCAAAAGAGTATCAGGAAAAAGATCCAAAAAGCGTTGTGGGCGTTTTCAAACGCAAAATGGGGACGACTGAAAGTTTTAAAATAAAATCAATCAACGAGTCAAAAACGCCAATAGAACTTTCAGCACAGGTACTCAAAGAATTGAAAACTTTTGTAAATACCGGCGATACGCTTGATGCGGCGGTTATTACCATTCCTGCAAGTTTTGATTTAATTCAGTCAAACGCCACAAAAGAAGCGGGTTATCAGGCTGGTTTCAAACAGGTGGTTTTGCTGCAAGAACCGATTGCTGCAAGTTTGGCTTACGCTAATATGAAAAAGACGAACGACCTGACAGACGGGCAATGGTTGGTGTATGATTTGGGTGGCGGCACATTCGATGTGGCTCTCGTGAAAATTGCAAACAGCGAAATGAAAATTATTGACCACGAAGGTAATAACTTTCTCGGTGGTGCAGATTTTGACCAAATGATTGTAGAAAAATTAATCATTCCCAAACTCAATGCCGAATATTCTTTTGAGAACTTGGAAGAAGATATGAAAAGCGCAAGTGGAAAATATAACGCAAAATATTATGTGCTTTTAAGGCGATCCGAAGAAGCAAAAATTCGCCTTTCCGCTGTAAGTTCTGCCGAAATTACAGTTGATGGTTTTGAAGACGAAGGCGAAAACGAAGTTGATATGGAAATCAGCATTACACGAACGGAATTTAACGAATTAATCAAGCCTTCAATAGACGAAACTATTGAAATGATTAAGAAAATAATTACTCGTAATTCATTAACTTCTATTGATTTGCAATTTACTTTAATGGTTGGCGGCTCTACTTATATTCCTTATGTAAGACAGAGAGTAGAAGAGATTTTGCAAATTCCTGTAAATTGCGAGATTGACCCTACAACTGCTGTAGCCGTTGGTGCTGCCCATTATGCAGCAACTAAACAAAAGGAAATTTCTAAATCTTACAAAACCAAAAAACAAACAGCAATTTCCATAAAAACCGCCTACAACAAAACCTCAAAAGAAAAAGAGGAATTGTTTTCTGCAAGAATAAAAGGCAATACAGAAGGCTTATTTTACAAAATCATACGACAGGACGGCGGATTTGATTCGGGTTTGAAAAAACTTGCGGAACGAATTAGCGAAGATTTACCGTTAATTGAAAATGCCTATAATTTTTTTACACTCACAATTTACGATAACCAAAACAATATTGTTGAAACCGATGTTGAAACAATAGGAATAAACAGTGGCTTTGGAATTAGCGGACAACCTTTACCTGAAGATATTTGCCTTGAAGTTGATGATTACGATAATCCGGGACAAACTCGTTTGGCTTTGGTTTTTCAACGGAATACGGTTTTACCGACAAAACGCACTTTAACTTTTCCATTAAACAAAACAGTGTTAAAAGATTCTACAGATGAAGTTATTCGCGTAAATGTTTTGCAAGGCTCACACGAATCATTGCCCGAATCAAATAAAATTTTGGGTTATATTTTGATTACAGGCAAAAATTTGACGAGGAATATTTCCAAAGGATCAGATATTGAAATAACGGTTTCGCTTTCCGAATCGCAAGACCTTACGGTTTCTGCGTATCTGAATATGGCTAACCAAGAATTTAAAGAAACTTTTAACCCCAAAGAACGCCATACTCCAATTGAATTATTGAAAGAACAGGTTGATGATTTATCAGACAAATTGGAAGATGAAATTTTGCAAGCGATTGAAAAAGAGGATTATGAAACGGCAAGCACATTACATAAATTGAGCAAGGAAATGGAAGAAATTGCAGGTGAAACGCAGTCTTTAACGCTTGACGATGTTACAGACAAAAAATATCAGTTGGAAGATAAAAAGCGGAAGATTGCACAAAAAATCGACAACGCCACCAAAGACAAACGCATAGGCAAAGCCAAAGAGGAATATTTTGAAACAAAGGCAGAATGTCAAAAATTGCTCGACGAAAACGGCAACGATTACGAACGCAAATCGTTCAATGATATTGTTGTACAGGAAAAAGCATTTTTTGCAACCAACAGTCCGATTAAAATTCAGGAAAAAGCAGACGAATTGCAAAACATTATCGGACAAATTCGTTGGCGTTCGCCGAAATTCTTGTTAGAAATTTTTAGTTGGCTATTACAGGAACAACCTAAAATGAACGACCATGTACAAGCAAAAAGTTTGATTGAAGCAGGGCATTTTGCCGCTAACAATAAAAATTGGGAACGACTTCGTGAGGTAAATTTTGGCTTAATGGATTTATTGCCGCGTGGAGCAAAAGAAGAAGCAACGCATAAAATTGGTTTTGGATTATAAAAAACATATGATTATGCCTGAGCAACAAACATAGAATACAAATCCTCGTGGCGAGATGAATACCTGAAATAGATATGCAACTTTGCTAATGCGCAGGGTGGCGCATGCTACCAACTAAAAACAATCGCCTCATTATAATAGCAGGCAAAAGCCTGTTTTGCGTGCAACGAGCGTACAAAACAAAAAATGCCTTTTTTGCGACACAGGATATAAATAGTTGAATACAAATAATATAATAAACACAGGAATAAAATAAATGCCTATTGAAGAAAACTTGGTCTTAAATACCCTTGCTTTTGAGTTTCCAAAAGAGTCGGTAACATTCTCTTTTTCGTTGGAAGATAGAACGAATTTCGCTTTGACAAAACTCAATCACGCCTTGTTTTTGCCATTTTATTACCGATAATTTTACTTATATGTTATTAAAAAAAGAACTGATTTATATTGACGGGAAAGACAGAACAGACGATATTGTTGCATACTCGTATCGTGATAATGTGTGCGTTATAACTTTTAAACATAGTAATACTCCTTATACTTACGGCAATCATAAAATTAAAATTGTAAAATCTGCGATAAACAGTAAAAATGCATACAATCTTTTCAATTACCTGAAAAAAATTGCCGATACAGTTGGAATCAAAACAGAAGATGGCGACAATATTCTTGCAAATAGTTATTCTACAATCTCATTCATTTCGGAAAATTGATAAATTAAAAGAAATTCAAAAATAAATTCTTTGACTACAGCGACTAATCACGCATTACCAAACATTTCCCTGTCAAAAATTTCTTTGCAAATATTGTGCAACAGTTCTTTATCATTTATGGCGGCGCGAACTTCGGCAAGTCCTTTTTCGTTTTTCTCGCTGTGCAAATGCAATTTCAGATAGCCCTTTTCGCCGTATTTATCGGTTATGTGCTGATACGCTCTTTCAAATTGAAATTCAAAGTTTTCGTCAGGATATTTTTTAAGCCCGAACTGTATTGTTCGGCGCAAAATTGTTGGCAATGAGATGTCGCGGTCGGCTTCGGCTACAATTTTTCCGTAAATGCTGCGAGGCTCATGTTTGTTTGATGCTCGGTGGTCTTCCACCGCTTGCCGCATAATTTCAATTTGTTGCCGCGAAAACCATTTCGTCAAATTTTCGTCGGCTGCCAAAATTTGCCCCGAAAAAATATGATGCTCTCCCCTGCCCTTTTCAATTCCAATATCGTGATAAGCGGCAATCGCATAAACCATATTAATATTGACATCAAACTGTCGGGCAAGAATCAAACTGTCGTCAATCACTTTTTGTATGTGATTAACATCATGCCCGCTGTCTAAATTATTGTATCGCGGTAGGATATTTTGTCTGATATAACTTTCTAATTCCGGGTTTATATACATTTTGATAATTTTTATTTTGCAAAAATACAATAAAATTTCATGTTCTGCGCCTCTCATTTCTGCTTTTGCGCCTCTCATTTCTGCTTTTGCGCCTCTTATTTCTGCTTTTGCGCCTCTCATTTCATGTTCTGCGCCTCTCTGAACATGTTCTACGCCTTTCTGAACATGTTCTACGTCTCTCTGAACATGTTCTACGCCTCTCTGAACATGTTCTGCGTCTCTCACTTCATGTTCTACGTCTCTCTGAACATGTTCTGCGAGTCTTGTTTCCTGTTATGCGGCATTAAAAAAATCCGCACAATAAAACTTGTACGGATTTTCAAAATTTCGGTTCTACCGCAAATTTATTTTTTCAAATTAAATTTTTCGGTAAACTTATCCAACACGTTTTCCAAGTTGGGATAACCTATTTCCTGCAACTCGTAACCTACTTTTACGCAGGGCTGCTTGATATTTACAATTCGCTGCAAATCAATTGGAGTTGCAATAACCACAGTATCGCAAGGCGTTGCCGCGATTGTTTTTTCAAGATCTTTTATTTGTTGCTCGCCATATCCCATTGCAGGCAAAAGCGTGCCTATGTTTGGATATTTTATAAATGTTTCGCTCAATTTACCCACAGTGTACTGGCGCGGGTCGATTAAAGTTTGGGCATTGAATTTCTTTGCGGCAACAGTCCCCGCTCCTATCCGCATTTCGCCGTGAGTAAGCGTAGGTCCGTCTTCTACAACCAGCACGCGTTTTCCCGTAATAAGTTCGGGTTTATCAACCGTAAGATACGATGCGGCGTCGATAACCGTTGCTTTGGGATTTATGCGTGCAATGTTGTTTCGCACAATATTAATATCTTCGAGCGATGCCGAATCTATTTTGTTTATCACAACAACATCTGCCATACGCGCTACAACTTCGCCGGGATAATAAGAAATTTCGGCGCCGGCGCGTAATGGGTCGGCAACGGCAACAGTCAAATCGGACTGATAGAACGAAAAGTCGTTGTTGCCGCCGTCCCATAATATTACATCGCAGCCGTCGGGGTCTTTTTCCGCTTCGCGCAGAATTGCCTCATAGTCAACGCCTGCATAAATCACGTTACGGTTTGTGATAACATGAGGTTCGTATTCTTCCATTTCTTCTATTGTGCAGTCGTGCTTTGCAAGGTCGCCAACGGTTGCAAAACGCTGAACTTTCTGCTTCAGTAAATCGCCGTAAGGCATAGGATGACGAACTGCAACTACGCGCAAACCTTTGTTTACAAGAATTTCAATAATTCGCCGCGATGTCTGGCTTTTGCCGCAGCCTGTGCGAACGGCGCAAACCGAAATCACGGGTTTTGTTGACTTCAACTGAGTATCTTTTGGTCCCAGCAGCATAAAATCTGCGCCCGCAGCGTTTACTATCGAACTTATGTTCATCACGCGATGATATGGAACATCGCTGTATGCAAAAACGCAAATGTCAATATCAAGTTCTTTGATTAACTTTGGCAATTCGTCTTCGGACACAATAGGAATGCCGTGAGGATAAAGTTTTCCCGCAAGTTCGCATGGATATTTTCTTCCATCAATGTCAGGAATTTGTGCTGCTGTGAAAGCGCGCACGTTATAATTTTCATTGTCTCTGAAATAAGTGTTAAAATTGTGAAAATCGCGCCCTGCTGCGCCGATTATTATTACATTTTTTTTCATTATTTTAAAATATAAAATTGGATTAATAATTATTTTGTTTTAATATGTGTGCAATTAATGCCGCCGATAAAAATATATCGACAAAAACATAGCAGCAATCAGTTGAAAGGCAACAGTTCTGCTATAAACTTTATTCTAAGTCCTATGTTAAAAATAGCGTTTTTACCAACTATGTACATACAGTGAGTTTTATGTTATAACAGTGCAAATTTACAAAATAAAACAATATGAGCAAAAAAATTACAATAATTTGTTTATTCATTCTTTAAAAAGTTACATTTACAACAAAATTAATTTTTATTGCTATCGAAATTTATTTTCAAGCAAAAAAACAGCGATAAAATGAATTACCGCTGCTTATTTATTTAGTTTTTGAAAATTATTCTACCACAAACTCTAATTTATTTATTTAAAACTAATTGTTCTATTGTATTGATAAAAATTACTGCTTGTGGTAATAGCGGTATTAAATCTTCTTCTTCTATTGAAATCCAATCTTCATAATCCCCTGTTTGTCGCAAATTAAATAAATGATTGTACATTTTGCCAAACGATTTTTCCAATCTGTTTTCCTTTATATAGTAGATTCCTAATAATGTTTTCACACCATTGTGAGTATATGATTCATGTCCATCATTGATAAGCAATGCAGTTGCAGCATAAAAACAAGCATAATACAATCGGTTGGCTGCCGTTCTGTAAAATTTATTTTCAAGCAAAACAGGAATCTCGGCAATAGTTTCTTTTGCCTTTTCTATCCTGAATTTTACAATATCTTCTCTTTCCTTATTTTCCAAACTCATAACAATCAATCATTTAATTTCTATTCCTTCTCTCATTACATTTTTATAGAAAGGGAAAATTTTACCTTTTTCCCATTGTTCTTTGGTATATAACACAGTATTAATAGCAACACCATAATTCCAGCCTATTTCTGTAAAAGGATAAGCGAAATTATCATAATCCTCAAATTTTCTTTCATTTTTATTGAGCAACACAAGCAAATCCCAATCCGAATCGGGCTGGGCATCTCCGCGAGCTTGAGAACCGAATAGGATTAAACGGTCGTTGGGCAATAAGCGGCGTTTTAATTCACTAATATTTTCCAATATTTGAGTATTCATATTTTTTGTTTATATAGTAGTGCAAATTTACATATTTTTTTTAAATTACACATAGATACATAAAAACAATTCATATTTTGATAAATTTAGATGAATCATAAAAATTCCGTTGTTTGTGATAACAGATAAAATATATTTTCAAGCAAAAAAAACAGCGATAAAATGAATTACCGCTGATTTTTCAATACGCTTTTCCAATGCTTCAATACCGACATTTTTTCCAAAATTAACAGATACCAAAACGCTTATGTCAATATTTTTTTGATATTCAATATTTTATAAAATAAAAAAGAATAAACCACAGCAGCATCTATAAAAATGAATTATAGATGATGCTGTGGAATTGTACCAAGTATAACTTGTTATTTACACTTTGCACTTTTAATATCACAAGCCGTATAGCTTCCATTGTTATTGGCTGTAGTTACCTTACCGCAGTTGTATCCTTCTGCTTTTGTTGTATTTGCAGGAACTGTTACGGTAATCTTACGATTACCACCATAGGTTATCGTGACTTCAAATTCGTAATTAGAACTATTTTGAGCCTTCAAATATCCATCTGGGGTTATCCATGCAGTTATAGTACCAACGTGATTTCCACCGCAATATGCTGCTATTTCAGCTGCATTAGCACTAATGCCAAAACAAATCACTGCTACTAAAATCATTAAATATTTTTTCATAAAAATTTGTGTCATTTATATACCATCGACTTGTCGGTTTTATTTTTTTATTTACTTTTTATTTTTCTCGCTCTTACGGCTTCGCGAGTCTTGCCCGTTTTTACGAGTTTCTGCTCTCGCTGCAATATTATTTGAGTGTTTTTGCAGTTTCACTCCGCATTTTTTTGGTAACTAGTTGCGGCTCTGTTTTATATATTGTGGCGGTTTTCCCGTCGTCGGTTTTTCAATTTTAGACATAAAAAAAGCGGACTTAAATCCGCTTCAGAGGTCTTCGCATTACCTATCCTACAAGAAATAAGCCCGCATTATGCGAGCGTTACTCTTATTCTTGTAAGATTCTGAAATTTGCGAAGTTTC
>JAISPX010000148.1 GCA_031274595.1 Prevotellaceae bacterium
CGGAGGTAGGAAAAGGTAGCTCGGAGGTAGGAAAAGGTAGCTCAGAGGTACAAAAAGGTAGCTCGGAGGGAGGAAAAGGTAGCTCGGAGGTAGGAAAAGGTAGCTCGGAGGTACAAAAATACATGAAAATTGCACTTTTTATATTGATTTTAATGTTTCACAGCAAGGTTTTTTCCCAAACCGAAAACGGGCAGAATAAACCTGTCTGGTATTTACATATTGATTCTGCAACCGTGAGCGCTCAACGTATTCTTAAAGATATAGGCGTACAGCAAACCAAACTTGATACTGTTGCGCTGCGCGAAAACATAAGCGCATCAATGGCGGATGTTCTCACACAAAGCACAGTGATTTTTATTAAGTCATACGGTCGCGCAACATTATCTACAGCCTCGTTTCGCGGCTCTGCGCCTTCGCATACGCAGGTTACATGGAACGGAATGAAACTTAACTCGCCAATGCTTGGAATGGTTGATTTTTCGTTAATCCCATCATATTTTATTGATGATGCCAATCTTTATCACGGCGCAAGTTCCGTGAGCGTCGCAAGCGGCGGACTTGGCGGAGCGATAACTCTTAATACAAAACCAGCAAACGAACAGGGTTTGGCGCTCAAATATATTCAAGGCATTAGCAGTTACGATACCTACGACCAGTTTGTAAAATTAAACTACGGAAACCATAAATTTCAATCCTCCACGCGCATCGTTTACACAAATTCAGATAACGATTTTAAATATGTAAACTATCACAAAAAAAATTATCTCAAAGACGAAGATGGAAACATAACAGGATTTGAATACCCGACAGAACGCAACAAAAACGGCAATTATAAGGATTTTCACGCTTTGCAGGAATTTTATCTTACGGCAAACGATGGCTCGCGCTTCGGGCTTTCGGCGTGGTACATGAACTCGAAACGCGGCGTTCCAATGCTGAATGTAGATTATCATGATGAAAACAGCAGCCGAAGCCAGCAGGACGAACAGGATTTGCGCACAGTATTATCGTGGGACAAATTATTCAGTAAAATTAAATTGTTCGGAAAAGTCGGATATACATATACGGAGTTGCGTTATCGTTATCTGGGCGACAAAGGCGATGGCGTTTTGTCGAAAATGATACACTCGCAAAGTTATGTAAATACAGGATTTGCAAAATTTGATATTGAATATTATCCGAATAAAAAATGGATGTTTGCGGCAAATATTTCGGCTCACCAAAATTCGGTGAACAGCCGCGATGATGCTATTATGAACACCGATGGCAAGTCGGTAATTATAGGATATGTCAAATCCCGTTTTGAACTTTCATCGTTTGCTTCGGTAAAATATCGACCTGTTGAAAGATTGGGCTTTGCCGTAAATGTTCGCGAAGATTTATACGGGAAAAATCGCACGCCGATTATTCCTGCGGCATTTATCAATTACAACATTTCCAAAAACGGAAACCTGACGGCAAAAGCATCTATTGCCCGAAATTATCGCTATCCTACGCTCAACGACTTATATTTCATGCCGGGCGGAAACGATTCTCTGAACAACGAATCGGGATATACTTACGATGGCGGGATTGAATTTGCGATGAAAAACAAAAATGTGAATGTAAACGGAGAAATAACGGTATTTAATTCAAATATAAAAAACTGGATAGTTTGGTTGCCGAATGCCAAAGGCTTTTGGTCGCCATCGAATGTAAAAAAGGTAAACAGTTACGGCGTCGAAATTAAGTTAAAAACCGTCATTGATTTTGCCAATGAATGGAAGTTTTCGGGTGTCGGAAATTTTGCATGGACACGTTCAATAAATCATGGCGACCCTGTAAATTGGGCTGACGAGTCAATAGGCAAACAACTTGTTTACATTCCCGAATTTTCGGCTGCAACAACCGCCAAACTCTCGTGGAAAACGTGGATGCTGACGTATAAATGGACTTATTACAGCCAGCGTTTTACGACATCAAACAATGAAAAAAACAGTAGAATAAATAAACTTGGAGCATATTTTATGAACGATATTTCGCTCGAAAAACATCTGCGATTTTCATGGGCAAACGTATCATTAAAAATGCTTGTCAATAATATTTTTGACGAAGAATACGAATCTGTTTTATCTCGCCCTATGGCAGGACGAAATTTCGGATTTTTCATAGAAATAACTCCAAAATTTAGAAAATAAATAAAGAAAAATATGCGCATATTATAATGAATAAAAAAATTAATCAATTAAAATTAACAAATCAAAAAAGATGAAAATTAAAAAATTTTTGGCGCTTATGTGCGCCGCAGCAACCATATTTATAAGTTGCGATGATGATAAAAATGCTGGATTGCCAACAATAGACGCTTCCATAAAGAGCCGAACAGGCGCTTTTGAAGTTGTACAGGAACGGACGCTGACGCTTGTAGGCGTTATTAATTCAAGTCATGTCGGCGTTTCCGCCGTTTATGGCTGGACAATAGATGGAGTAAGGCAATCATCGACAGATACTGTTTTGGATTTTTCACATTCTTTGGTTGGCGAACATGTTGTTACATTCACAGCAACCAACGAGTTTGGAAGAAGTACGGCAACGGCAACAATAATCGTGCGCGGAAAATATGCAAAAGGCGTTTTTGTATTGAACGAAGGCGCTTTGGGACACGAAAACGGCTCGCTGATTCATATTGCCGAAGATGGATACATTACCGAAAATGCTGATTTTGCCGTAAACGGCAAAGAACTCGGCATAACTTCACAACACATGTTTTTCGGCAATGGGAAAATTTATATTGTATCCAAATCAACAGATGCCGCTCACTTGCGGCGCGTAGTTGTTCTGGATGCCGAAACATTGAATGAAGTTGCCGATTATACGGATGATTTAAATACTGCGGGACTTGCTTCATGCGACAATATTGGAGCATTGAACAATGAAATATTTCTTTCCGCAAGTAATGCAATATATTCGTTCAA
Source organism: Prevotellaceae bacterium (assembly GCA_031274595.1). Taxonomy (GTDB): domain Bacteria; phylum Bacteroidota; class Bacteroidia; order Bacteroidales; family UBA932; genus JAIRKV01. The sequence continues at coordinate 2,955 of JAISPX010000148.1, forward strand.
TACCCAAACAAAAGCGGTAACTAAAATCAAAAACGGAAATGTTTCTCTTGTCAGAATGTATGCTTCAAAAGGGAAATTATTTGCAGTGCACAATCAAAATGCAACCAACTGTTTTGTCAAAGTTTTTGAAGCAGGCAAAGATACTATTTCCGCACAAATAAATTTTGGCGCAAATATAAGGTCTATAGCCCTTGCCGATGATGGCAATCTTTTTGTTGCATTGGCAACAACGCCTGCTGAAATTCGGAAGATGAACATAAATAATTATTCTATTACTGCAACAAATGCGCTGTCAACAGGAACTTTTGCGGGCGCGGGATGGTCTTCGGCAACGCAGTCGATATTTCCCAAAGGCGATACAATTTATTTTTATTCATCCACGTCGTCGCCTGTAAACATATACAAGCATATATTTTCGACCAACGAAACAAATCTTGTAGGCAATATTTATCCGTTTTTGCCATATACAATAAATTACGGAGGCATAGGAATAAGCCCAAAAACAGGTAAAGTTTATGTTTCAACAATAGGCGGTTACGGCTCTTATAATACGGCAAATGCAATAACTGTTCTTAATTTTGAAAGCGGCGAAGCGCCGGCGGGAGCCGACAAAATAAAACATATAGAAGATTATATCGGATACACACGCTTTGCAGCAGGCATATATTTCCCCGAAAGTTATGAATAAGTTTTTAGAATTATTAAAAGATATTAAGATGAAAAAGATATTATTATTGCTGTCAATATTTATTGCAACAGCGGTTACAGCACAAACAGAAAATAAAACGGAAACACAGGAACGCTATTTAGTTCCGACATTGACACAAAATTGGTTTGTATCGCTTAGCGGCGGCGCAAATATATATTTCGGAGAATTTGATAAACACGGCTCGCTTGACAAACGTGTTTCGTATGTTGGAAAACTGTCGGTAGGAAAATGGATAACTCCTTCGGTGGGTTTTCGCGCACAGTTTGATGTTGCAGGAATGAGAGGTTTTTTAAATCCCTATTCCACACAATTCACAGTTACCGACATCGCGCTTAATCACGCCTACGGCGAACGCGATGCCAACGGATATTACAAAGAAAAATTCAGTTACTTCAATTCGCATCTCGATTTACTGTTCAGCATATTCAAATACAAAGAAAATCGTTTTTATCAACTCATACCTTATTTAGGCGTAGGATACGCTTTTCGCTTCGGTTTTGGCGAAAACGGCATACACGAAGGCGAATATACCGTGAATACAGGTATCATAAATCGTTTTCGTTTGAGTAAAAGTATTGATATTGATTTGGAACTTGGCGGAATGTTCGTCAACCAGCGTTTTGACGGCTCGCACGGCGGACAGATGCTCGAAGGCGGATTTACGGCAACACTCGGATTAAACTTCAAACTTGGCAAAACAAAAACATTCGCGCGTCAGCAAAAGCCTGCTGAATGTGATTACTCAAATTATGAAAAACAAATTTCCGATATTAAAAATAACTACGACAACAAAGTCAAACAACTTTCAGACGATTTGTCAAATGCGCAAAGTAAAATTGCAGATTGCGAAAAACAACTGAATAAAAAGCCCAAAGAAGAAATTAAGCCTGCAAATGACGAACAAAAAATTATTAAAGAAACGTTTGAAGCAATACTTTTTGAAACAAACAAAGACGTTATAAAAGGCGAATCAAAATCGAAACTTGATAAGGCAATTGGAATTTTGAAGAAATATCCGAATATGATTATCAAACTTTCGGGACACACCGATTCGCAAGGAAAAGCGGAATACAACAAACAACTTTCGCAACGACGTGCCGATTCCGTAAAAAAATATTTACAGGAAAAAGGCATAAATAATGTTATTGAAACTGTCGGATATGGCGAAGAACAGTCGATAGCATCAAATGAAACGGCAGAAGGACGCGCCAAAAACAGACGTACGGAAATAGAATTTAAATAAACATATTATTAATAATCTTAAAAATAAAAAAAAGATGAAAATTAAAAAATTTTTGGCGCTTATGTGCGCCGCAGCAACCATCGGTTTTGCAACAACAAGTTGCTCCGATGACGACAACGATGTTAAACCGTTTACGGTTGTAACTCTCGAAAATGCCACGCTCAATTCGGATGGTATTTTAGTAGAAGGAACTTTGATTGGCGAGGACGACTACGAATTGGGAAATTTCTGGAAAGCATATACCGAAGAAGGTATTACTTTCAAAAGTTATGTAGCTACGGCTTATACATTTTGGAGCGGTTTTGCCATATCTAATCATCATGATATGACCACAGACGGAATGGCAAATCAGTACAGCGTTTACAATGCGACAGGACATTCCGGAACAAAATTTGTCGTATGCTATGACGGAGGCGATATGATGGGATCGGGTTACGAAAACGAAATCTATGTTGACAATAACACCGACAAAGTTTTCGACCACGTTTATGTAACAAATTCCACTTATGCCGCTCTTTCGATGGAAAATGGAGATGGTTTTGCCAAGCAATTCACTTATGCCGATGCCGACTGGTTTAAATTAACAATAAAAGGTATCGACCATAGCGGAACGGTGAAAGGCAGCATAGAATTTTATCTTGCCGATTTCAGAACCTCATCGTCATCTGGAATTATCAGCGAATGGACAAAAGTTGATTTGACATCGCTCGGCGCAGTTCAAAAGCTTCAATTCAGCCTTTCAAGTTCCGATAACAGTTATGGATATATGAATACTCCTGCATATTTTTGCTTGGATGATATTGCGATAAAACAATAATTTTTCTGCCAAAAAAATTATTTTATAATGTGAGGCTGTTTTTGAAAAACAAATCAGTTTCATATAAAAAACCTCATGAAGTTTTGACTTTGTGAGGTTTTATTTAATGGTTAATCATTTACTATTTTATTATTTACAATTTACCATTATATCATTAACTTTATGTGCAGAATTGTATAAAAAGAGGCTGTCTTAAAAGCCCGTCATACCGTGCTTGACACGGTATCTCCTGAAAAATCGCATGTGATAATTAGGAGATTGCGGGTCAAGCCCGCAATGACAATCGCTTTTTTGAGGC
>JAISPX010000187.1 GCA_031274595.1 Prevotellaceae bacterium
ATATATTTAGTATCAATATATTTGATTTTTAAGTAACTAAAAAAATGAATTATTTTTAATCGAGTAACAAAATTTTGAACACCGAGTAACAAATGAGTAACAAAGAAGTAACAAAAAAAGGCAAACGATTGAAAAATATTGTTTGTCTTTTGAAATTTTATTTAATCTCTAAATCCCTGTTTTTTAGTATTGTTTTTGTCTTTTTTAAGGTTGTTTTTTTCTTTTGTTTTTTTGTGTTTTTGGTTGCTTCCTATTGCAAGAATATAGCGTTAAACGCTTTTTTATATGTCTTGAAATGTACGTATTACCTGCTCTTTTATATCATAAAGCATACAATATTTACATTTATTAACGCAAAGTTATAAATAAATTTTTCAAACAGTCAAAAATTTTCTAAAATTTTCTTTCCAATAAAATTTGATATTTTATATATGTTTTATAATCACATATTTAATAATTGTTTGTGAATAACTACAATGATTTGTTTATCCCGTCAATATAATTTAGAATATCATCCTTGCCTGTTCTTTTTTCTGCCGATGTGCAAAAAATATCAGGCAGTTCTTCCCAAAATTCCGATAATAATTGTCTGAATTTCTCAATATTTTGAGTTAATTTTTCGATACCTAATTTGTCTGTCTTTGTAAAAATTATTGCAAACGGAACGCCGTTTTTTCCAAGAATGTTTATAAAATCAATGTCAATTTTCTGAGGTGCAAGCCTGCTGTCGATTAACACAAACAGCAAAGTCATTTCCTCTCTGCGCTCGATATAATCAATTATGATTTTTGAGAACGTTCCCCTTTCGGTTTTCGATGCGCGCGCATAACCGTATCCGGGCAAATCAACAAGATACCAAGAATTATTTATAAGAAAATGATTGATTAGCCGTGTTTTACCTGGAGTTGATGAAACTTTTGCCAATTTTTTTTTGTCCGTAAGCATGTTTATTAGCGAAGATTTTCCTACATTTGAACGTCCAATAAACGCATATTCCGGTAGTTTGCTTTGCGGACATTGTTCTGTTTTGCTGCTGCTGCATATGAAATCGGCTTGTTTTATTATCATTGGACACAAATTTTTTTTACAAAATTATTAATAAAAAATTAAAAACGATAGAAAAATGAAAAAGTATTGGTTTATTATTACAATTTCGATTTGTGCATTAATCGGTTGTAGTTCGCAAAAAAAATTAAGTTCCGACAGTAATTTGCAATCAAATTCGGATTCGGATACAAATCTGATAACAAATGCAAAGCGCGAAGATGCGCACAATCAAAAAGATTGGAGTTTTGAAAACACCAAATGGATTTTGAAAACTATTGATGGCGAAGAAATAGAAACGCTTCCCAAACCCGCTTACATTACTTTCAGCGAAAATGATAAAATGTCGGGATATTCGGGCTGTAACGGTTTTAGCGGTTCATATTATCTTTCGGGCGATATTCTTAAATTAGACAATATCATCACTACTCAAAGAGGCTGCCTGAACAAAAATCCCGAAAAACAGTTTTACGCCGTTCTTTCGCGCACTGATGCCTGCGTTGTTGTAGGCAACAAACTTATTTTTACTCAAATGGGCAAAGAAATTGCCACTTTTGAAGGTGTTTCTGAAGATATTACGGAATAAAAATTACAGAAACTATGAAAAAAATATTATTTCTGCTCGTAATTGCAGCAACAATTACAGCCTGTTCAAAATCTCAAAAAGAAGACGGAAAACAGGAAAAAAATTTTCCGAAATACAGCGTGGCTATTATGAATCCCACTGTCGGAAATATAAAAACATTCAGATATTTGGTTGATAATAATATTCTTCCTAATGTTGACAGTTTTGGAATAATAGGCGTTTATCATGCAAAACAAAACTATGATTTTGAGCAAAGCCAAAAATATATTGACGAAAATAATCTGTCGATGAAATTAGTAAAATGCGAAAGTGAATTATATCCGAAAAATCTGTATGAACAAAACGATTGCAGCAATTTGTTCAAAGAAATATTTGAACAAACAAAAGGCATTTTTTTCTTTGGCGGTCCAGATATTCCATCGGAATGTTTCGGCGAGAAAACACATTTAATGTCGGGAATTACCGACCCTTATCGTCATTTTTTTGAATTGTCGTTTTTGTTTCATTTGCTTGGCGGAAATCAGAACAAAAACCATGTCGCCTTGCTCGAAACAAAACCCGATTATGTTGTCGTAGGTTTTTGTCTTGGAATGCAAACCATGAATTGCGCTACAGGCGGCACAATGATTCAGGATATTCCTATGGAGGTTTATAATATCACAACAGCCGAAGATGTATTGAATACGCCCGATGCTCAACATAAAAATTATAATTCGTATTTCGACTACGATGGAGAACTTACAAGTTACAATTTTCATAAAATAAAACCGAAAGGAGAAAATATTTTTTCGGAAATTATCGGTGAAAATGAGCCATACGTTTTGAGTTCGCATCATCAAGCGGTGAAACAGACAGGTGAAAATCTCAATATTGCGGCAACTTCGCCTGATGGAAAAATTGTTGAAGCAATTGTTCATCAAAAATATCGGCATGTTGCGGGAACTCAATTTCATCCCGAACATACAAGTTTGTATAAAACAGATATTCAAATAAAATTAAAACAGGATGATGATAACAGTCAAAATTTTATATCGCTGTATGCAGGTGAAAAAGGCGAAAATTTTCATCGTCAATACTGGAAAAAAATAGGCGAATGGTTAAATAATTAAAAAAAAACGCCTTTTTTGCATCATTTTGGCTAAAAAAATCATCTAATAAGAAATGATAAATGCAAATTTATTTTTATTTGCAAAGATATGACCGAAGAATACTTAGTAGAAGGCTGTATAAATAAAAATATCAACGCTCAACGCGAATTGTACGAACGCTATGCCAAAAAAATGCTGAGTGTGTGCGTGAGATATATGTGTGATGAAGATGAAGCCAGAGATACTATGCACGACGGATTTATAAAATTGTTTGATAAAATTGGGAAATTTGAAGAAAAAGGCTCGCTTGAAGGATGGATACATAAACTGTTTGTTAACACTTGTTTGGAAAAATTGCGTAAATTAAAAAAAATGTCATACCAAAGCATCAATAATGATAATATCGAATTGCAAATCGTCGAAAACGTGGTTTCGGATGTCGATAATCAATTAAGCGCCAACGACCTGATGAATTGCATAAAAGAATTGCCTGTGCCTTTTCGCAGCGTGTTCAATCTTTATGCAATTGAAGGTTATTCACACGAAGAAATTTCAAAAATACTTGGAATTGCAAGTTCCACATCACGGGCAAACTACTTCAAAGCAAGAATTTTGCTGCAAGAAAAAATAAAATCAATATATAAATAAAATACAATAAAAGTATGAGCAACGATAAGTTAAAAGATTTGTTTCACGAAAAATTATACAATCACGAAATAGAAGTGCAAGATTCGGATTGGGAAATTATAAGTAAACGTCTTAAGAAAAAACAACGGCGAAAAATTATTCCTTTATTTTATATTTACGGCACAACGGGAATTGTTGCAGCATTGCTGATTGTCATGTTTTTACTGAAACCAGATACAACAAATCCAAATGATAATACAATAGCCAAATCAATTACAACAAATAAAAAAACAGCAAAATCCGAAAAAAATAACACAATTATCAGCACAAATCCAAATAAACCTGTAAGTACGAATATTATTGCAGCTCCAAATAATTCAATCAGCGCTGAATATTATCAAAACAATAATTACAACAGCGAATTTATACAAAATCAAGATACGAACATAGATATTAATGAAGATATCATACCAGAACCTGCCGATAAAACCGAAGAAACAAAAACAACGGAGTTTATTGACGAACCCAAACAAGTACCAGCAAATAATCAGGCTGCAAATCAGCCAAGCAATAACGACGAATGGTGGAATCAAAGCCAGCCTGACGCCGAAACACAAAATAAAAAAAGTAAACACGCATGGACATTGGCGGTTGTATCAGGTAACAATATAGGAAATAACTCGACAATCAGCGATTTTACAAATGATGCGGAATCTAAGCAATACGGTTCGGCAGATTTTGCGAACTCCCCTCTCCTGCAAGGAACGCCAAATTTAGCGCCCGAAAGTTTGGGAACATCAAAATATGCAGTTACGGACAAAACCGATTTGAAACACAATCGTCCATTAAATTTTGGCATACGTCTTAAAAAAAATATTAGTAAACGTTTAGTAATAAAAACAGGATTATCGTATTCATATTTTCTGTCGGAATTCAATAATACAGATAGAAAAATTCAGCAGAAAATTCATTATATAGGAATACCCGTCGGGATTGAGTTTTTATTGTTGAATAAAAACAATTTCAATATTTATGCATCAGGCGAATTTACCATAGAAAAAGGAATATCATACAGTTATAAGGAATCTGCTATGGAAATATCGGGAATAAAAGATAATATTACAGAAAACGGAAGCGTGCGCGGTTTGCAATTTTCGGCAAATGCAGGTTTCGGCATATCGTATAATTTCCTGAAAAACATAGGAATTTATGCCGAACCCAACGCCGTATATTATATAAACGATAACCGACAACCTCAAAGTTTCAGAACCGAAAAACCGTTTAACATAGGTTTAAACATAGGTTTAAAATACGATTTTTAAGAATATTGCAATTTGCTTATCTGTTTGTTTGTTTGTTGAATTTGAAACAAGCACTCATATAATGCAGATTTTTTATTATTTCCTCTTAATCATTAACCATTTTACGATTATGATGTTATCTATTTGTCCTTTTTATGATTTTCAATACTTTATTTCAATTTTTTCTCCTAAAAATTTGGGGCTTTTATTTGTCCATAAATCAAAAAAAACTTTAACACGAGCAAATTTTTCTCTTACTTTGGTTTTAAATCCGCCATAAGCATCTACATCTTTTGCATTAAATCCGATTGCATTTATTCCGATATGCCTTGCAATATAAACAGCGCGATGATTATGAAATTCCTGCGAAATAATTGTGAAACTGCTTTGTCCGAAAATTTTGTTCATTCTTATTACCGAATCGTAGGTGCGAAAACCTGCATAATCGAGAAAAATTTTTTCTTCGGGTATTCCGTACTTCATCAGTTCGTTTTTCATATCAAGCGATTCGTTATAATTTTTGGCGCTATTGTCGCCACTAACAACAATAAAGTCGATTTTTTGTGCATTATACAAATTTACTGCTGCCGCAATTCTGTTTGCAAAATATTGATTTATTTGTCCAGAGCGTACATATTTTGAAGTTCCCAAAAGCAAACCGACTTTATTATGCGGAATTTTATCGGCATCGTCGAAAACAAAATTTTTGCTTGAATTTCTTATAACACTATCGCAAATGAACACAAATGCAACAGCCACTATTACAAGTAATACGAATAAATATTTCAGTTTTTTCATTCTTCGCTCATATAAGCATAATCTATTTGTGTTGACGGATTATATGTTTCCTTAATTGCCTGCGGACTAACCCAGCGCATCAAATTTGTATGAAATCCTGCTTTATCGTTTGTTCCCGAACGGCGTGCTCCGCCAAACGGTTGTTGTCCCACAACTGCGCCTGTGGGCTTGTCGTTTATATAAAAATTACCGCAGGCGTATTTGAGTTTTTCTTCGCCTGTTTTTATTGCGTAACGGTCTTTTGCAAACAATGCGCCTGTAAGCGCATAAGGCGATGTTTGGTCGCACAGTGCAAGAGTTTCTTCGTATTTATCGTCATCATAAACGTAGATTGTAAGCACAGGACCGAAAATTTCTTCTTCCATGCTTGCAAAATGCGGATTATGAGCCAAAATTATGGTAGGTTCAACAAAATATCCTTTGGTCTTGTCGCCTGCGCCGCCTGTTACAATTTCTGCATCTGCCGTTTTTTTTGCCTTTTCGATATACGACATTATCGTATCAAACGATTTTTCGTCTATAACGGCATTCATTAAATTTCTGAAATCGCATACATTGCCGACTTTGATTTCGGATATTAATTTTTTAAGTATTGATGATAATTCGCTCCACATCGATTTTGGAACGTATGCCCGCGATGCTGCCGAACATTTTTGTCCCTGATATTCAAAAGAACCTCTTACCATAGCGGCTGCCGCTTCTTCTACATTTGCCGATTTATGTACAAAAATAAAATCTTTTCCGCCTGTTTCGCCTACAATTTTAGGGTATGTATTGTATTTGCCGATATTATTTCCTATTATTTTCCAAAAATTGTCGAATGTTGATGTCGAGCCTGTAAAATGCACGCCGGCAAATGCTTTGTGATTAAATACAACATCGCTGATAACATTTCCCTGTCCGGGAATAAAATTAATAACGCCATCAGGCAGTCCCGCTTCTTTGTAAATCTGCATCAGATAGTAATTTGAGAGTATTGCAGTTGTTGCAGGTTTCCATATTGTAACATTTCCCATAATTACAGGCGCCATATTTAAATTACAGGCAATAGCCGTAAAATTAAACGGAGTGATAGCATACACAAAGCCCTCGAGCGGACGATATTCCTGACGGTCGAAGTGTGAATTTTCCGATTTTGGCTGGTCTTCGTAAATCATAGACGCAAAATATGCATTAAAACGCAAAAAATCTATCGCTTCGCAAGGGCAATCTATTTCAGCCTGATAAGGGTTTTTACTTTGTCCGAGCATTGTTGCAGCGCTCAGCAGATAACGATATTTTTTTGAAATAAGTTCGGCAATTTTCAACGACACTGCGGCACGTTCTGTCCACGGCAAATTTGCCCATGCCTGACGCGCTTCCAGCGCAGCGTTTATTGCCATTTCAACTGTTTCCTTTGTTGCCTTGTGGTAAGTGGCAAGCACATGATGATGATTGTGGGGCATTACAACTTTGCCCAAATCGCCTGTTTTTACTTCCTTTCCGCCTATTATCAGAGGTATTTCAATAGTTGCGGATGATTGACGTTTCAACTCGTCTTTCAATTTTTTGCGCTCATCGCTTTGTGGTAAATATCCGTAAATCGGTTCATTTTGCGGACGTTCAAATTTAAAAATAGAATTATTCATAATTTTATTAGATTTTAAATGATATTATTAATACAAAGTTAGAACAATAAATTTAAAAACAAAACCTTATCTATATATTTTAATCCCGAATAATTGTAATTTTAAATATAAAAACTTAAATGCAACGCCAAACCTGAACACAAAAAACATTTTTTAGCCGAAAATGCAAAATATAAAAAATAAATATTAATTTTGTAATACAAAATTTTATTTAAATGTTTTTTTATTTTTCATAAATTTTAATGTTTTAAGTTTTATTGTATTTGTGTTCAGCCGAAGCAGAGCAACGCTTCGGTTGTTTCTTACCGCCATCTCAATCATGAGAAAAAGTCAAACAAAAACACAGGGTCAACGCATTAAAAATGGAGTAATCTAATGAGATATTCTTTATTCCAAGCGGCTTTTAAGCGTTTGGAAACCAGGCTTGCTTTTGTGGCGGTATCCTTTTTCAGCAAATTC
>JAISPX010000063.1 GCA_031274595.1 Prevotellaceae bacterium
CCGTGCTTGACACGGTATCTCCTGAAAAATCGCATGTGATAATTAGGAGATTGCGGGTCAAGCCCGCAATGACAATCGCTTTTTTGAGGCTTTTAAGACAGCCTCGACGAACAGAGGAATGAAAAATGAAAAGTGAAAAATTAATGGTTAACAACAAACAAATCAACAAATAAACAAATCAACAATAAATGAGATGGAATTTTTCAGTATAGAAAATATATTATTTACAATAGGTTCGAGCAAAGTAAGTTGGCTCGAAATGTTCTCTACGGTCAGCGGATTAACCTGCGTTTTTCTTGCAGCACGAGGCAGAAGTATAAATTATTATGTGGGATATTTTTATACCATTTTGTTATTCTTTTTGTTTCTGCAAAAACATCTGTATTCAAGCATGTTGCTGCAACCTGTTTCACTCGTAATATCAATTTTTGGACATTACAGATGGACTCATCCTAAAATCGGCGAAAAAAATAAAAAACAGGAACTGAAAGTTACAACATTAACTAAACAAAAGCGATTATTTCATATAGGATTAGTGTTGGTATTGGCAGCAATTTGGGGATTTGCTTTAAGCAAATTAGGCTCTATATTTCCAAATGCATTTCCGCCTGCCCGTTTGCCGTTTTTGGATGCAACTATCACAATGTGTATTTTGACTGCACAATATTTGTCGGCGCAAAAGAAACTCGAATGTTGGATTGCATGGCTGACTGTAAATATAACAAATTTTACACAATATCTGCTTGTAGGATTTGTATTTATGCCAATTGTTTGCGCTGTTTATTTAGCGCTTGCTGTAATCGGAATCAAAACATGGTACAAAGAATGGTACAAAGAAATGAGCGGCAAAATAATAAGTTTGTAAAGTTCATAAAGTTGAAAGTGATTTTTTATTTACTATTTTGTTATTTACGATTTACTATTAATCATTATTTTTTCATTTTTCATTCTTCACTTTTCATTTATTTTATACGTAAACCTTAGTAGCAATGGAATAACTACAAAAATAAAAACCCTTATTCCTTTATTCAGCAATTAAAATAAGGGAATAAGGGGGAAATAATAAATACGGCATTGGTTACTAAGGGGTTTTTATTTCAATTTGTCTCGTTCCCGCTCGTTTCCTAACGAGTGGGAGCATGGCGGAATGAGGTTTTTTTTCTATCATTACTTTTTATTCTTTTCGTCATATATTCTACTCTGTTCGATACAATGCGTGCAATTGAGATGCGCTTTGGCGAGTTCTTCTCTCTTTTTTGTCTTTTCCGCGCTTGTCCACGAGTCATTCGGTACCACGCGATTAATCAAAGGCGGTCCCCAGACCCACACGGGATGTTCCACGCCGTCTTCCGTCTGGCACATCATGAGGCGGGTCGGGTGCAACTGGCTTGGAGTTATCTTGACATAGCCGCGTTTCTCCCCGTTGATTTGTATAAAATATTTATCGGATTCGTCTGCCTCTACCCAGAGGATATACGAGCATTTTTTTTCGGTATCGTGCGCTAAAAAGTAAAGTTCGGTAGGAGTTTCCCTGTAAGGGTCTTCACCAAGATTGGGAAACGTGCCACTTGGCCAGCCAGCTATACTTTCATGCGGATTAAGCCACTTGCCAGTGCCTGTCCATGAAACAATCTCATTGCTGCCGCGTTTGATTACCGCCTTGCGTCCAGCCTTTGGAGCGATATAGTGCGGTATAGTGCTGACAAGTCGGATATTCAAGGCTCCCAATGATTCGTACCCGTGGATCTTGGTGCCCTTGTCCGCGTTGGCTTTTTCGACTTCCTTGTACATATCGTCGTACGTGATTTCGGTTGCTTTCGTTACAGTCCAATCGGCACGATTGTATATCAAAGCTTCTACGCCGCCGTTGGCTTTTTCAAAAAGCACGTGCTTTTCGGTAATTTTCACATCGGAAGCGGGTATCCAGTCCAACTGCATGGCGCCTGTTTTATCACAGACATTCCATGTGCCATCATCTTTTTCAATTTTGAAAAGTCCGTTCTGAAAGCCTATCGTTTTAAAGATAGGTACCAAAAGTTTATTTCCGTTCACTTCAAGCCCCCATGTTTTGTTGTCGTTGGTGAATTTTACCGCATTGCTCGACTGGTCTATCACAATCCTTGACTGCGACAACTCTTGATTATTCACGGATTGTTGCTGTTGCTCCGCCTCTTTTTTTTCGGCACTTGACGTATTACTAATACTCTTTACAGCATTATCCACTTTGTCTAATGCCTTTTTCAACCAACTTTGCGCCGAAACATCTACTGTTGTGCCTGAAAAAATCAGCACGCTAAATAAAAATACTTTAATTGTTTTCATTTTTTACTTTTTTATAAAATTAAATTTGTTGTTATTATTGTTATCATTGCTTATCGCTCGCACTCGTTAGGAAACGAGCGGGAGCGTGAATAACCACCCCGTCCTGCGGACACCCCTCCACAGGAGGGGAATTTTTTTGTTCGTCATTCTGACGAAAGTCAGAATCCCATTATTCAGGGGATTCTTGGCAAGCCAAGCGAACAAGTTCGATAAGCGGGTCAAGCCCGCAATGACGGCGTTGTATTTACCATTAACCATTATAACATTAATCATTAATTTTTCATTCTTCATTCTTAATTTATTAAGGTATTATTGCCGAAACTATTTCGCTCCATGGTCCTTTTTCGCCGCGAGTGTTTTCCCAGCAAAGGCAGAAGTAAACGGTTTGCCCGCGCTGGTTTTCGTCAAATTCGAGCGTAAACGGAGTATGCGTGTCAAATCCAGAGTTTGTCAACTCCGTAAGGCTTGCCGGCGGGGCATCGAGTATTGCCCACTTGATTTCTGCGCCGTGCTGCCCTGCGGGCTTAGCCTTAGATTTCTTGCTACCCTGATCGTAGAAGTGGATTGTCAGGCGGCGTATTGTGCCGCTGTCAACATCCAAATCGGGATAGGTATGAGCCACAGGCGCAGGCGTGCGCGTGGTTTTGTGAACGGGCAATCCCATGCGGTCGCGGTCTTCGTCGGTTACAAGAGGATTGAATGTCAAATATGCCTTTACAAAGGCTCGTACAGCGGTTTTCAGCGCATCGCGGCTTTCATTTTTCGCCAACAC
>JAISPX010000121.1 GCA_031274595.1 Prevotellaceae bacterium
CAAAATCAATACCACAACAACAAAAAATCGAAAATTTATCGGCTAATTTTCATTTTCTCTGCAAAAAACTGCTCTGACGAAATATTTCATCGAAAATGCGCCGCTTGATACAAAAAAAAGAAGCAATCTTTTAGGACAGCCTCTTTGTTTTTTATAAATATTTATAATTTTCAAAAAAATTATAAACTTTCAATTTTGCTTATTGCTGTTTTTATTCGCTCTATTGCATCCATCAATTCATCTTCTTTAATAATCAGCGGCGGCGCAAAACGAATAATGTGTTCGTGAGTTGGTTTTGCCAATACGCCTTCGTTTCTCATTGCAAGACAAACATCCCATGCGGTTTTTCCGTTTGCAGGTTTTATGACTGCTGCGTTCAAAAGTCCTTTACCGCGCACAAGTTCAATCATGTCTGATTTGAATGAGCGTAATTCTTTACGGAAAATTATTCCCATTTTTTCTGCATTTTCTATAAGATTTTCATCTTTTATAATTTGCAATGCTTCGATGGCAACTTTGCATCCAAGAGGATTTCCTCCAAATGTAGAACCGTGTTCGCCGGGTTTTATGGTGAGCATTATTTCATCATCGGCAAGAACGGCAGATACAGGAAACACGCCTCCTGATATGGCTTTTCCGAGAATCAGAATATCGGGACGAACATTTTCGTGGTCGCAGGCAAGCATTTTCCCTGTGCGCCCGATACCTGTCTGTACTTCGTCGGCAATAAATAAAACGTTGTGTTTTTTGCACAAATCGCAGCATTTTTTCAAATAACCATCGTCGGGAACATAAACGCCTGCTTCACCCTGAATAGGTTCAACCAAAAAAGCGGCAACATTTTTTCCATGTTCGTCGAGCGTTTTTTGCAATTCGTCAATATTATTATATTCTATTTTTATAAATCCGGGAGTAAAAGGTCCGTAATTTTTATACGAATCAGGGTCGGTTGACATCGAAACGATTGTAATAGTGCGTCCATGAAAATTGCCGTCGCAAACTATTATCAACGCTTGGTTTTCGGCAATTCCTTTATGTACATAACCCCAGCGGCGCGCAAGTTTCAGCGCTGTTTCATCCGCTTCTGCTCCCGTGTTCATCGGCAATACTTTTTCATATCCGAAATATTTACAAATATATTCTTCATATTCGCCTAAAATATTATTGTAGAAAGCCCGCGATGTTAAAGTTAGTTTTTCCGCCTGCCGTTTCATTGTTTCAATAATTCGAGGATGGCAATGTCCTTGATTTACTGCTGAATATGCCGAAAGAAAATCGTAATAACGTTTTCCATCAACATCCCACAAGAAAATGCCTTTTCCTTTTTCCAAAACTACAGGCAGCGGATGATAATTATGTGCGCCGTATTTTTCTTCTCTTTCGATATAAAAATTTTCATTCATATTTTATGTAATTTATTTATTAGATTTATTTTCAAAAAAAATTTCAGCCAACATGCAACGCACGCTTCCGCCTCCTGCTGTTTCAATAGATTTAATATCAGAATGTAAAATATTATTGTAACGTTCTATTTTTCTTATCTGTTCAGCGTTCAGAGATTTATATGCCTGCGATGACATTGCCAAAAATTTTTCGCCGTTGTTGTTTGATATTTGCAGCATATTTCCCGCAAAACGGCTCATTTGTTCTATGCTTATTTCGATAATTTCTTTATTTGTTTCGAGTAGTTTTTCTGTGAAATTTTTCAATTCATTATTGTTTACAAACGAGCCTGTACAAGCAATTGCATATTTATCGGCAACAGACAGCATTACGTTTGTATGATAAATTTCTTTGTTGTTGAATACCGAACGAAAACAGCATTTTTTGAAATTAAGTTTTGTGCAAAAATCATCCAAAACATCTTCGTTTGTGCGTGGCGACAAACATGCGTAAGCAATATGATTGATGCGGTCGAGAACTATGCTTCCTGTTCCTTCAAGAAATTTGTTTTGATTTTCGTAGTGAGTAAAATCAAATATATTTTTTATCTCAAAACGGTTTGTCAACATTGTGATAATGCTGTCTTTGCGCTCCAATCTTCTGTTTTCTGCAAACATGGGATATAAACAAAAACTTCCATCGCTGTGAGTAGAAAACCAATTGTTAGGGAAAATAGAATCAGGCAGTTGCGATTGAGGTTCATCTTCAACAATTATCAAATTTATTTTTGCAGCATCTAATGTTTCAACAAGTTTGTCAAATTCTTTTAGCGCCTGTTTTTGCAAATCGGCATTTTCAGTTTTTGTCTGAAACGAATTATTTGTTGCCGTTTGTGCGTTGAACCCGAAATTTGTCGGTCGCACCAGCAGCAATGTATTTGCTGATTGTGTTGTTGTCATTTTTTGAAATTAGAAGTTTGTACATATTTGATACAAAATTACTAATTTATTGCAGAAATGCAACATTATCGGCATTTGAATTTTGATTTTCATCATTTTTATATTTATTCTGATTGAAATTATAATTTTCTTCGGAATTTCATAAAAATCCAATTTGTTAAATATAAACTGCTTGTGTTTTATGTTCTAAATTTACAACAGATTTTTTTAATCTTTTTTACAACAATTAATTTCTGCGTTCCATGTTGAATTTGATGTAAATGTAGGATGAAAAATGATTGTACTTTGTCAAATTAGAGTATCTTTGTTTACACAAATTAGTAAATATGAAAAAAGTTGCAATTTTTCCGGGTTCGTTCGACCCATTTACGATAGGGCATGAAAGTCTTGTGATTCGTGCGCTTCAGTTGTTCGATAAGATTATTATTGCTGTCGGTCATAATGCTCAAAAATACGGTTTTTTCAGCATTGATGCGCGTATTGAAATGATTAGAAAAATTTTTGAAAATAACAGCAAAATAGAAGTTGACTATTACGAAGGTCTTACGGTTGATTATTGTCGAAAAAAAAACATTTATTTTATTATTCGCGGATTAAGAACTTCTGCCGACTTTGAATTTGAACGCAGCGTAGGTCAGGTGAATAAACAAATGGAACGAAAAATCGAAACAGTGTTTTTGCTTACATCAACCAAATATACGCCCATAAGTTCGTCGATTGTACGCGATATTTTGGCAAACGGCGGAAACGCAAATCAGTTTATACCAAACAAAATAAATATTGTTGATTATATGAATAAATAATTTTAATGAAAACTTTATTATTTTCTTTTTGCCTTCTATTTTCTGCTTTTTGTGTAAATTCTCAAACGCATATCAGCATATCTGCGCCAAAATATAAAGGCGATGTGCTGACATTGTGCCGATATGATAATTACATCACTAAAAATGAAAAAAATCTTGCAAATTGCAAAATCGACAGCAGCGGAAATTCGGTTGTAACTGTTGATATTGATAATATTGAGTACGTATTTATGCGTTATGAAAAGTTGGTTTATTATTTTTTTATTCAACCTAATTCGAGTATAGAAGTTATATTTTCAGAAAAAGAAACGCTCAGCGACAAAGAAAAACTCAATCCGTTTTTTGAACCTTTGCACATTGCTGCAACCGTAACGCCGACAAGCGACAATGATTTTAATCGGCAATTAACGGACATCGACAACAAAAGCGATGATGCTATTTTGGCTGTGGCAAAGTATAAAAAAGAAAACGACAAACATTTTAAAGATTCTGTGATAGCGGTTTTTAAAAATTCGATAATCGCCGTCAGCAACGAATTTGTAAATAATTATGCAAAATATCGCATTGCGGCAATTGAATATTTATTTAAATCTAAACCTTTTAAAGATTTGCAAGCCGAATATTTTATCGCCAAACCTGTTTTATACCACAATCCTGCATATTGCGAATTATTAAATCATTTCAATGAAAAATATTTATTGCATCGCACGCAACAAGCGCAGGGTAATGTTTTCAGACAAGCGGTAAACAAAGGCGATTTGACTAAAATACGAGAAATGCTGAGCGGAAACGATTATATTTTTGATAAAGATTTTTGCGATTTTTTGATTTTGCAAAACGCTTACAATGAATTTTACGACAGCAATTTTTCGCGTTCAGCATTGCTCCAAATTGTAAATTCCATTGCAAATGAAACAACAAACGCCAACAATAAAATTATTGCCGAAGATATTCGCAACACAATTGTTAAACTGCTTGCAGGATATTCGCCGCCCGATTTTGAACTTCAGGATATGCAGGGAACTTACAAATCGCTAAAATCATTTGGCGACAAATATATTTATCTGGGATTTTTCAGCGTAAACAGTTACGGCAGTATTCAGGATTTTTATTTAATCGACAAACTGTCGAAAAAATTCGGCGAAAAAGTTAATTTTATATCAATTTGTATTGACGATAAAAAAGATGTGGAAAATTTTATAAAATCGGAAAAATTTAGTTGGACATTTCTGCTGTGCAATAACCAAACAGATATATTGAGAGAATATGATGTTAGGGCTTTTCCTACTTATTATCTGATTGATAAAAACGGTAAACTTTTGAAATCACCTGCGCCATCTCCAAGCGAAGATATTTATAAAATTCTTGAAAATCTTGAATAAATAGATATTTCCGCTACACTCAATAGTCAACAAAATAGCCCGACATTCGTTATTATTTTATATTTTTGCATGAAATTTTTTGAAAAAATAAGTAAAAATGAAGATTCTGATAACAGGCGCGAGTGGTTTTATTGGCAGTTTTTTGGTTGAAAAATCACTTGAACAAGGTTTTGAAACTTACGCAGGAATACGCGCTTCGAGCAGTAAAAAATATCTTGCCGATGAACGAATAAAATTCATCGACCTTGATTATTCAAATAAAGAAAAATTGATTTCTCAATTAAATGAATTTAAACAGCAAAACGGCGCATGGGATTACATTATACACAACGCAGGAATTACCAAATGCAATAAGAAAAGCGATTTTGACAAAATAAATTTTGTTTTTACAAAAAATTTTGTTGAAGCGCTTTGCACAGCAAATATGATTCCCAAAACTTTTGTTTACATGAGCAGTCTTTCGGCTTGGGGAGCAGGAAACGAAAAAACATTGCAACCGATACGATTAAGCGACTATCCAAAACCAAATACCGCTTACGGCGAAAGCAAAATAAAATCCGAGAAATTTATTGCCGATATTCCCGATTTTCCTTATTTATTTGTTCGTCCGACAGGTGTTTACGGTCCGCGCGAAAAAGATTATCTGTCGTTTGTCAAATCTGTGAAAAAAGGCATTGTACCTTCGGTAGGACTGAAACCTCAATATCTTACTTTCATTTATGTAAAAGATTTGGCAAAAGCAATTTTTTTGATGATAGAAAAGCGCATTGTCCGAAAATCTTATTTTGTAAGCGATGGCAACGTTTACACAAGCGCCGAATATGCAAAAATTGTCAAAAAAATTCTTGGTAAAAAATTTACAGTAAAAATCTGTGTTCCTGTTTTTATTCTTAAAATAATTTGCTTTTTGCTTGACACAATTTACGGCTGGTTTGGCAAATCGCCTACGCTCAACCGCGATAAATACAATATCCTGAAAGTGCGAAACTGGAAATGCGAAATACAACCGCTGCAAGATGATATAAATTTTCATGCCGACTACGATTTGGCGCGAGGATTGGAAGAAACAATAAAATTTGAATTTCCTGAAAAATCTTAATCAACAAATAATTTTTATTACATGACAATACAAAATAAATTTACAACAATTCGCGAGAATCTTTTTCCGGTCGAAAGATTGACCATTATTTACGCTTGCGTTACAGCATTATTTATGATTATTTTCGGAGCAAAAGAAAACAATCTCCCGATGATGATTTTATATCGAATATCGTTTATTGTATTAATATTTGCCCTGAAATTTTTATACCAGCACAAGCCTGCAAAAATAATCTGGTTTGTCCGCAATGTTTTTCCGATTGCAATTATTGCATATTGGTATCCCGAAACATATTACATGAACGAAAGTATATTCGGAAATTTAGACAGATATTTTGTCGCTGCCGACCAGTATTTGTTTGGTTGCCAACCAAGTTTGGAATTTAGCAAACATTATCCGCAAATATGGATAAACGAATTAATGAATTTCGGATACATATCGTACTATTTTATTATTGCGCTGACCGTTTTCATTGCTTTTGCAAAAAGTAAAAAATGCATGGAATATACGGTTTTTATAATATTATCTTCGTTTTTCATTTATTACATAACATTTATAATTTTGCCTGTAATTGGTCCTCAATTCTATTTTTCGCCGCCCGACAACACAATCCTGAACGAAGGATTTTTTCGCAACACATTAGTAGAATTGCAGGAAATAGGCGAAAAACCGACAGGCGCATTCCCAAGTTCGCACGTCGGAATTTGTTTGATTTGCATGTATCTTATTTTCAGATATTCGCGCAAGATTTTTTTCATACTCATTCCTGTCGCTTTCATTCTCATTTGTTCTACGGTTTATCTCAAAGCGCATTATCTTATTGATGTAGTCGGAGGCTTTGTTTCTGCGCCTGTCTATTTTATAATAAGCCAAAAAATACAAAAAATAAGGTTTATGAAGTAGTGGATTTAATACTTGACTCTCTTATAAAAAAGTAATTTAATTTTTGTTAATAGTAAAAGAAATTATAACTTTGAACCATAATTTAAATAATAAAAGCCATGAAACACAAAACAAACCTTGCCCGCGATGGCATAAAATGCTTGCTCTCTAATAATTTAGAAAGCGGAAGAAATCTTTATTACAAATCAAATTTTTACAAATATTAATAATTTAAAATAAAATAAAATGATTACCGTATATGATACCTAAAATGATTTTTATATGAA
Source organism: Prevotellaceae bacterium (assembly GCA_031274595.1). Classification (GTDB taxonomy): domain Bacteria; phylum Bacteroidota; class Bacteroidia; order Bacteroidales; family UBA932; genus JAIRKV01. Next base: position 6,796 of record JAISPX010000121.1, read on the forward strand.
ACAGCAGCAATTAACAACCTGTCAAACTGTTTTTCACCGAAGTATCGCCGGTTAAACTTATAACAAA
>JAISPX010000158.1 GCA_031274595.1 Prevotellaceae bacterium
ATGAAAGGTGGCGCATTAAAACCGTGCCAACGGCTTGCCTTTACTGATAAATCCTCAATATTCATTTCGCCCTTGATACCGCAAATAAGTCCGTGTTCTAATTCTTCTTGGTCTTTGTAGAACTGCGAAATGCAATTCATTATTTGCCCGTGCATACGGAATTGAGTGTCCAAACTTGCCACAAAGTTTTTAGGCGCATTGACAAACAACTTTTCAAACTGCGATATTTTATAATCGTCTTTAGTCCAGTCTTCTACAAGTTGTTTCGCACCAACTGCTCCTAATGCTTCGCTAAATTCCTGCTCGTCAATCATTGGCGGTAACTGTTTGTGGTCGCCGATTATAATTACTTTCTTTCCCAATGTTAAGGGCAAAACCAATTCGGGTGGGGTTGCTTTACTTGCCTCATCCATTATGACCAAATCAAATTCCGGCTCGCCCTGTGTTTCTTTGTTCTTTTGAAACATTTGTTGAAACGCTTCGCCGAAGTTTCGGCTACCGCACTCGCTACATGTTGCCGCAAAAACGTTGACAAACTTAAAATATTCAGCAGAAAATGTAGTTTTGATTAAGGAATCTTTCTCAGTTAATCCATTTTTCCATTTTGTTATTGCTTTTGGGTATGCCTCGTTGTCGCTACATTTTTTGCTTACATTCTTAATCCATTCGCAAATAGCATTATCGGAATTGATTATTTCTTCGTTTGAGTTTGGCTTGGCTGCAAGCCATTGCTTAAGTCTTTCATTAGCGTAAACTTTGCCTTCGTCTTCAAATTTTTCAATATTTCCGATACGAATAGGGCGCACAAGTTTTTTGCCTTTCAATCGTTCCAAAGCATTATCAACAGCAAGGTTAGTTTGCGAAGTGATTAAAATCTTTGCGTCTGGCTCGCGAAGCAATGTTTGCCAAATAATTTCAGCAATTACAGTTGTTTTTCCTGTGCCCGGAGGTCCCTGTATTAACGCAACATCTTTGGCTAGCAATGACTTTGCAACGGCTTCCAACTGTTTAGGCTGATTTTTCAGTAACGGCTCATTCAGATTAGACAATATCCGCTTCTTTTCTTCTTCAATGTCTTCTGTGGATTGTCGGGCTGTATTGGGGTCGAACAAAAAGTTGGGTAAATTTTTGTTGGCGGGATAGCCTACCTTATACAATATCGTTTTATTATCCTTTTTGTAAACAACTTTACCCGGCTCTGTAACCTTACTCATCGCTTTTATCATCCTATCAATATTTGTAAGTTCACCCGGAAAAATTGGTTTTATACAACCGCCAATCAAATCCCTAAGATTTAATCGCCTATCTTCTATCTCATTTATATGGTCATAAAATTTGTCTGATAACTTGAATGTAAACTTATTCCCTTGTTTTTTAACTAATGTGCCTATTTGCTGTGTATAATCAATCGTTCTCTGAATTTCGCGTTTATTGACTCTTTGCTCAATCATCTTTTGCTTTTGTGTTTCTCTATTATCAAAAAAATCTTGTCTTTCTTCATCATCAAGTTCAAAAATACCTTCTTTATCAAAAGAATCAATTTTAACATTATCTATATCTAATATGGACTTTTGCTCTCTTGTTATATAAACAAATGTCTCCGACTTAATATCTCTAAAAACTTTTTTCTCATTTTCAAATTCAAGTTTTTCATTTTTATAGAACTCAAAAAAAGTCCTGCCTAACTCATTTTCAAAAGAATAATTTAACAACTTTTTATATGGTTCACAAACAGAATTAATAATTTGTTTGAATTTATCTCTTTTTTCTTCAGTATCGAAATTGTATTCAAAAGTTGCCCTTGAAAAATGTTTGTATGGGTCAAATTTCATCCTCCCAATATTCATTTTTCTTATTTCATTTTGAATAGCAATAAAAATCTCTTTTCTTTGATTTTCAAGGTCAGTTTTGAACTTCAAAAAGAAAGTGGGTTGATATGCCTTATTTTCTAATATGGAATTAGGAAATAATCGCTTAACTCTTTCAATGTTAGCATCATATTCGGTCGTGTCATTTGCAATTACAGTTAAAATAGATTTGGCAATATCAAAGTTGGTTCTGCCCTGAATGTCTGTTTGCGTTTTGAATTCACGAAGTTTGTTAATATCTCTTTTTTGAGATAGTTCGAAAATATAACGAGTTGGCAACAGTCTAATAGAAAGGTCCTCATTCGCTTTTTGAATCCTTTCTAATATCTTTTGGCTGTCAGATTTGCTCGTAATATTAGTTAATTGATATACGTTATCAACCAAAGATATGCCGTCTATTTCAATATATGAATATTTATTATTGAAGTTCCCGAAACGGCAAATTCTTTCTTTTTGAGATAATCCAATTTCTTTCAAAAAATCAGGAAAAATATTGGCACTTACATCAATGGCGATTTGTTGCCTACCATCTAATATAGATACTCTTGCTTTTGTCAGTCCTTTTGATTGCAATTTTGTGTTTATTTCGTCTAATGATTGAGTAGTCATTTCCCTCTTTCCAACTTCTACTTTAAGTGAAATATTATTGTCTTGTTTCAACTCTAAAATAAAATCAAAATTATCATTTACAACTTTTTGAATGTGCGGATATTCGCTTTCTGAAATATCCAAATAACCTTTATCATCTATATTGATTTCTATCTGATATTCATCGGACAAAATATCTTTTAACTGTGACAAAATTTCATCTTTTGAAGTGTCATCGATATATTTGAAGTTAAATTCACCAGAAATATAGTGCGTTGGCGAATCGTTTGAAATATCATAAAAATATTCAGCAGCTAAATTTATAATTTTTTCTCTTTCTTCCTGACTTAATTCTCGATAAGTGTTGAATTCAATAAATGCCCTTTCTTCGCTAACGACACAATCTTCCAATTCATCAACATTAAAATAGTCTTCAATTTCTGCCCCGAATTGCTTTGATAAATCTTTCTCGTCAATATAGATATCTATGAAGTTTTTTCTTTCAGAACTGTTATTAACATTATCGACAACGGGCTTATCTATTTTCTGAATTTTCCAAACTTGCACCTTCTGCTTTACAAGTTCTTTTAATGCCCCTACATAGGTTTTCCAAATCTGCTTGTCTTTTTCTTTGTTTATATCAACAGTGGGAATATTTAGTGCATCTATCTCGTTATATAGTTGAATAAAAGCACTGCTATTTGTACCGTCTTTATCATTATTGGAAATAATACGAAAAGAGCAACTTCTTTTAAGCGAATCTTTTGGTTCGTTTATATAAACACTTTCCTTTGCTTTTATTACAAAATAGGAATAATATACAGTAAATCTATCCATTTTACTTTCTGAAAAAGCTACAATCAATTCTATAGATTTATCATCTTCAATAGGAACTATTATTTTATGACTAAATTCGTTTTTCTGTTCATTTTTCTTGTTTTTTTGAAAGAAACTGATACGCTTTTCAGAATTGAGAAGTCGCTTTACCTGCTCAAATTTGAGTGTGTTACCTTGGTTCCTTTCCCATGTAGTAGCATAATCGTCTTTGAACTTCAAAACGATTTCTACGGGTTCGTCTGTTATCCCTTCAAACAGATTATTAGGTGCAATATTTCTTAAAAATTCGTTCATTTGTTTTTCTGTATATTTTCCTTTACAACATTCAATACCCTATCCGTTATCTCCTTTCCATCTTCCACCCCAACACAAACTTGCCAATCACCCCACAAATTCAAAAGCCTATTTTCATCCGCTTCCAAAAATTCTGCAAAAACAGCATTTCCTCTTCGTCTTGTCGTTTTTTCTCCACGCTCCATTCCACCGTACACAGCCATACATGAAAAACACATTCCGGCTGCATGCCCCGTTTGTGTCATCCTGTCAGCACCATTAAATCCCGTATCTTTCATATTGTCACTTATTTATATTACTATTGTCTCAAAGATATCAACTGCAAAGATATGGTTTTTTTCAAAACAAAAACATTCGGAAGAGAATCTGCCCCGTCGCTATCAAGAGGCAACACTTATCGGCGTAAAGCGTTTTTGAGTTGAAGGGTAAAACGCAGATTCAAGTTCTAAATGCGACAAAATCACAGCAAAGATACGTAAAATATTTTAGAGGGTGTTTGGAAATGTAGTTTTTCTCTGGGTCTTTTATTTAACTTATTCTGTACCAGTCTAATAAAATCGTCTGAGTAGAGGTCGAAGTCAGCACCTTTGGTGATATATTGCCTGATCAATCCGTTG
>JAISPX010000182.1 GCA_031274595.1 Prevotellaceae bacterium
CGTCAAGATTCACTTCCGCGTATTTGAGCGACTTGTCGGCGCTATTGATAAATACTATTTTATTCAGATATTTCATTTTTTACGTCTTCGGGAATGTTTATTGTTAAAATCAGTTGTTCTAAATAATGGAACGAAGCCAACACTTTATATTCTTGCGTGATTGAATTTTCAATTTCGATAAATGAATCGTCTGCCAGGATTTTCAAAATTCTTTCGAGAATATCGCGTTGCGTATCTTTGTCAGCATATTTTTTCAGTCCTTCTAATTTGGTTTCCAAATCGGCGTCGGTTTTTAATTGCACCAGAATATTCGAAGGCGAAAACCTGACTCCTGAACTGAAATCATTTCTATATGTTTTCATAAAATCGACAATGTCAATCCATTTGTGAGCAGTTTCAATCTTCTTTTCGAGGTCTGTTTTGCTTTCGGGGCGGCTGAAATAAAAATATTCATTCCCTTTTTCCAAAACAAAATTGATATTCAGAAAATAATCGTGCAAATTCTCAAAGTTCTGTTCGTCTTCGATAACTTTGTACAAATCGCTCATCTTTTTATCGGAACTGTTGGAATTTATAAATTGTCCCTTGCTCAGGATTTTAAATATTTCAGCGGTCTGTGTCGGTACTTCCATAATTCTATTTTATTTAGGATGAACTACTGCAAATTCAATACTTTCTTTTTCCTGAAACGTATCGGTAATTTCAAAAACATTTTCATATTGAGAAATGAGTTGGCAATAAATAGTTACCATATCTTCAAATGAAACCTCTTTTGCAAACGGGTAACGGCAAATAAAATCAAACAAGTTATAACTCGATGCCACAAACCCGTTTTTTACTTCTTCAAGATTGATTTGGATTTCTTCTTCTATTTGCGTTTCGAGATATTCGCTCGAAATTTTATCTGCCACAGGCAAAGAGAATTTCGCACCCGACCGAATACGTTTGGCAATTTTGAGAATACTTGCATAAACGTCCTCGTCCGACTGTAAATATTCCAGCGAGAGTTTTAACGGATAAACCGGATTTGCTTCAAAAATGACCGAATTATTTGCATTTAAAACGGCTTTAAAATCAGTGGACGTTTCAAGTGTAAACTGATCTTTCAGGTATTTGAGTTGGCGCAATTTTTCTATTACATTGCTCTGGTACTGAATTTGATTCAAGAAGTCAATAATCTGCTTTTCTATTTCAATCAAATTGTGTGTACATTTTTGTAACTGTATTTTGAGTTGTACGATTATTCTGCTCAATTCTTCATCTGTTGCCGTTTTGAAAAACGTAATATCACCATCACTCATCAATCTTTCGGTTAATTCAATCAATTTTACGATGTCTTTCCGCTTATTGTCAAGATTGATAAGTTTGGCTTTTTTGTTTTTGTAGTTTGGCTCAATTTTAAAAGTAATGTCGATATTCTGCTTCAAATTAATAACATTTCGCAATGTAATAGTACCCACATTTCGCAATGTGGTCTTTACGGTTCGCAGATAATTGTATTTTCGCTGCTCATTGGTTTCGTTGAGATAATAATCAATATTCTGCTTGATTTTTTCAATGTTTTCATTTATGTAAGACGTATTGATTGCTTCGTTTGCATTTAAAACCTGCTCGAAAAATTGCAAAAACAAATCGTCTATTTCAAGATTATTGCCATTTTGCCGAATGACTTCGCGATTTAAAAGATATTGAATTCGGTCGTCTTTATTATCGACCAAATCAAGGGCGTATTCATATTTATAACTGACGGATTTACGCTTTTTAAACATTTCCGACAACAAGTTAGCCTCTCTGTGCAGAGCGGAAAACAGTTCTTTTATGGTTGCGAAAGTGTTCATCCTGTTTTTCCTGTCGTATCGTTACAAACTACATAAACTTATTGTGTTACCTTGTTCTCGCCTGGTTCGGCGTTCTCCTTTTTCTATGTACAGTCATAGCCGTTGATTTCGTACCTGTTTTATCCGTTCTATGAACATCCTAATCATGAGATTTTATGTCCTGACAATTTCTCGGCAAATTTACATGATAAAAATGGATTTTTTACACACAGGCGGATAAATTTCTAAAAAATAGGGGCGAAAGAGGCACTTTTTTTTTAACGCAGAGGCGCAGAAACGCAGAGAAAAAAACGCTGCGTTTTTGCGCCTCTGCGTTAAATCTGTCCTAATCGGCTAATAACAAAAGATTTTTAACAACTACTCAACGACAACTCGACTTTTTTTTAACTTTTTATTAACAATTGTATAAATTATTAAAAAAACTTATTACCTTTGCACCCGGTTTTGACTGTCCCGTTCAAAATGGTCAACGGGGAACGGCTAACAGTGAACGGATTAGAAGAAAAAATCAAAAAAGGGAACGAATTTGGGAACGAATTTGCAGATAAAAAAAGAACGAAAACCATAAAAGTTACTCTAATCGAACAGATTACTAATAAAAAGCAGGGGATGAAAAAGGGGATGAATTTACAGGCGAAAATAAGAACGAAAATTATAAAACTACTCTAACAGAATAGATTACTAATCAAAAAAGGGCATGAATATTGAAATTGACACATCGAAAACCGTAAAAAAAACACGGATATTGAATAATTTCCAATATCCGTTAATCGGTTGCCGTTCACCGTTTACCGTTCACCGTTAGCCGTTCCCCGTTGACCATTTTGAACGGGACAGTCAAAAAAGTTGCCTCCTCGAAAAAATTGAAAAAAAACCTATGAATTTCC
>JAISPX010000045.1 GCA_031274595.1 Prevotellaceae bacterium
GTACGCGGAGATTTTCAAGTCCCGAACCCGAAACAACTTTTTCGGTGTCAAATCCTGTGCCGTTATCGTGAACCGAAAGCGAAATCAAACCGTTGTCTATAAGCAGTTGAACGTTGATATTTGTGGCGTTGGCATGTTTTACGGCGTTATTTATCAATTCGTAGGCGCAGCGATAAATAAGCACTTCGAGGCGGCTGTCCAATCGCGGATTCCCGCCAAAATATTGAAACTGTGCGCAGGGTATGGCTCGGCAAAAATCTTCGAGCGAAACTTTCAGCCCGTTGCGCATCAGCGATTCGGGCATGATGTGATGAGCCACGCGGCGCAGTTCGCCGATGGACTGGTCGAGCATTTCCAGCGCTTTGTCAAAACGTGTGGCATCGTAATTATCTAATATTGTATATCCTTTCATGTCTTTGAGATTTAATTTTACTACCGACAACATGCCGCCCAATCCGTCGTGCAGATCGCGGGCAAGGCGCGAGCGTTCGGCAGTTTCGCCGTCGAGTACGGCTTGTGTTGCAACAAGTTGTTTTTCCTGTTCAAGTTGTTTTACTTGCTGTTCTGCCTGTTTGCGTTTTTGCAGGTTAAGTCTGTGGCTGAAGAACAACATGCCGAAAGCAAGCAGCACCGTAGAAGAACCGACAATAATAAGCCATGTATATAATGTCTTTTCTTTTTCGAGCGAAGATATGCGCATTTCTTTTTTTTCGGTGTCGTATTGTATTTCCATTGTCATCAGGTTTTCGTGCGCATTTTCATCTGTCTGCCGTTTGACGATTTCGCTGTATTTTTCAAAGAATGTAACCGACTTCTCTTTATTGTTCAAAAACAGATTTGCCCAAGCAATGTTGAAAGTCAGTTTTGCACCTGTTGCCAAATCAAGCGAGTCAATTTCCCAGCCTTTGGCGGCACAGGCTGCGCAATCTTCATACATTCGCTGTGCGCGGCAAATGTCGGAATATACGCTCCATGCTTTGGAAAGCAGTTTTGGGTCGCCGACCATTTCTGCATTTTTCATACATTCGGCGGCATATTCCTGCGCTTTGTCGTACTCCTTATGTGCGATGTGGATTGCGGCAAGCGCCTGTGTGAAATAACACACATAAGTGGGATAATAAATCAGAGCGTCCATTGCGGCAATTATTTTTTCTTTTGCCTTGTCAAATTCGCCACGTTTGAGGTGAATGATTCCCTGCACATAGTCGGCTTGCATCAGCGCTCCTTGATGCTGCGCTTCTTCGGCTATTTTTCGCGCCTTTTCGATGTAGTACGAGGCTCTGTCGAGATTGTTTAATTCTACGTGTATTTCGGCAATATTGCCCAGCGCATACAGGACGCATGTGAATATATCTATGTTGTTGTCGGTTTGGTGTTCGTAAAGGCGCAAAAGGTTCATATATCGGTTTATCGCAATGGCGTATTTTCCCTGTTTGGCATAAGAATCGGCTATATTAAGCATGGCAGTTGCTTCTCTGTCATCGCTTTTTGCCGCTTTTGCCCATTCAATGCTTTTTTCAAAATAAAATAAAGCCGTGTCATATATGCCTTTTGCAACGTATATACCGCCAAGCATATTGTTTATTTTGGCAGCCATTATTTTGTCGTCTTGCTGTTCGGCAACAGCAAGTTCATTATTCAGCGAATCCGCATTTTGCGGATGTGCGCTAAGGGCGGCGGCAAATAATGTCATCAGACATATTAATGTTATTCTTTTCACGGTTTATATAATTTTAGTTAACATATAAATTTAATTAACACAAATATACGAATATTTTTTCACAAAGGTAGGGTTTCGGCTTTTTTTCCAATACCCCATTTGTGGGATATTTTTAATCTGATTTTAAAAACTCCCATTTGTGGGGTATTTTAAACACTTTAACCCTTATATCTTTGCGGCATGAATTTAATGTTAATTTAATTAAAAAAAAGGATTTTATTATGAGAAAAAAATTAATGACTATTGTCTGTTCTGCTTTTGTTTGCGTGTTTTCGTATGCTCAAGACAACATAGCGGAACCTGATTTTATCGGCGAAGTTATTGCCGTAAAGAACGGAGAACCTGCGGGGCTTTTGGAAAAAAGCACTGTTAAGTTGAAAACCAATGCAGGCGCAAGCCTTTATTTAACAGGATTCGGAGCGGTGAAAACAAGAATTTCTATCGAAGGATGTTGCGCCAAAACCACATTCAAAAGTTCCGATGAAATTCAATTTATTGTAAAGGCGGTGGATAACAACACCGACCCGATTTCAATAATATCAGTATTTAAATTTGATGAAAAGAAAAAAGAGCGGCGTGCGGAATTATCCTCTGCATCAACATTCGGCGCATCGTCCAACAACTTGGATTATCTGTCGTTTTCGGCAAAAAAGTACGGCGAAAATTCGTATATAATTACGTTGAGCGAAAAACCTGCCGGACAATACGGAATAACCGTAAAAAACCCAAATTCGCTTGACGAAAAAAACTTGGTTGTTGCAACTTTTGCTATCGAGAAATAGAAATTAATGGTTAATGGTAAAATAATCTGCGTGCTTATTACAGTTTCGCAAATGACGACAAACAAATTAACAAAAAAACAAAAAATAAATATTACATAATAATATTTACATATCAATGATTTATAATTTTAATAACAAACAAAAAAAAGCATGAAAAAAGTATTTTATTTGGCTATCGCTGCTTTATTAGCCATGAGTTTTACGTTCACATCTTGCAGCAAAGATGATGAAGTTACAACACCCGATTCTCTGACAGGGACATCTTGGGGTATTAGCGCAGGCGGAGAAAGCGTTACATTAACTTTCTCTACACAAAGCCTGTTTACATTTGCTTACTCGGGTTCCGAAGGCGAAGAGATATTTGGCGGTACGTATGTTTATTCAAAACCTAAGGTAACATTGTCGGATGGCGAAGATGAAATATACGGAACCGTTGACGGGAATAAACTAACGCTTGATTTTTTCGGAGACGAACTTGTTCTTACCCGAAAATAGATTTTCAGGCACAGCAGAATCATTCAATCCTGACAGGGCTTCAAATCCCCTGTTAGGGTTAATGATTTAATGATTACTGATACAATGATACAATGATAAATGGTTAATGGTAGATTACTTTCAACTTGATGAACTTTATAAAAAAATAGCCCTGAAAGGGCGAGATTTGCATAACCGTAGGTGTAGCGACAGCGCAACCTGAGGACAAAAAATTAAATGAAGAATGAAAAGTGAAAAAATAATGGTTAATGATAAAATGATAAATAGTAAATCGTAAATAATGAAATAGTAAATTACTTTCAACTTTATAACTTTATAACTGAATAAAAAATCATGAATAAAATTCTAAAAAAATCAATCAAAATCTACTGTATCATCCTTATTTTTTTAATCGTGATTTTTTCAATCGTGGAGATTTTTAGCGGTTTTGAAAATATGGGAACAAAGAATAAAATAAATGCATTTCTGGAAGCAAGGGGCATGCAAACAATTGAAGGAGGATCAAAAGAAGAAATAGAATCTCAATTATTCAGCGTATTGAAAGACCATATCACTCGTGTCTTTGGCGAATATGAAAATGATACGCTTCTAAGCAGTATTGCAGACCTTATTGTTGAAACAGGCTGTTATGGAACGGCAAAAAGAATGAAAGGGTATGGAATACTCAGGTTGTTGTTTTGGATTACAATAAAAGCAGATGCTGTTTTGGAGAAAACGCCGGAAAATGAAGAGTTTTTGAAATGGTTTTACAGAACGGCAGAAGATACCAATCATTCCGAATTTGGAAATCTTGCTTTTTTTAAACTTTATGAAGAAAATCCGAATATGCTTAATAAATTTTATCCTGAACAAACCGCATATCAAGAAGAAGGTTCACTTGAAAACGCATTGACAAAATCATCAAAAGAATTTAAAAACTTTATTATAAAACAGACTGTAACAGCAGGATATGAAAAAAGAAAGACAAAAGCGTTTCCGGTAAGTATGATTAAATCCATTCTTGCCGATTTCAAACCATCTGCTCCCGAAAAAGGCGGATACCTTTTTGTATTTGACGATTCAGAACACAAATTACCCGACAATTCTGGCGAGTCTTATACTACAAATACTAATCGCACTTATACTGATAGGTATGAAACATATATATTGCATCCTGTATTAAATCCCGATAATGCGCAAATTATTATATATGAAACCTATTCTTATGCAGGACCGAGGATTTATAATCATCAGCATGGAGGAATATCTGCATATTTGTGTCATACTAATGTTAGGGTTGTAAATGCGGCAACAGGAAAAACAATATTTAACAAAACTTACAGGTCAGATTGGGATTTTATTTACAGTGTATCAGAAAATAGTGATTATTTTATTGATAATGATTACAACTATGCGGAATCGGAAAAATTTGCAAAACAAATATCAGAATTAGTAGAAAAAGGATTATGACGTTATTAAATGAAAAATGAAGAATGAAAAGTGAAAAATTAATGGTTAAGTGATACAATAGTAAATAGTAAATCGTAAATAATAAAATAGTAAATCACTTTCAACTTTATAACTTTATGAACTTTATAACTAAAATAGAATATCCCGTTAGGGATTTAAGTTCGGTAGAAAATACGGATAAAAGCAAGTTGCGCACGGAGCATTGTCTG
>JAISPX010000071.1 GCA_031274595.1 Prevotellaceae bacterium
GGGCGTACATCTCCGTTACAGGAAACAGCGATTACCGTTCGCCCGGCCTGACATTTACGGTTCAGGAATGAATGTTTTTCCGACAAAATTTTATCGGGGAAAACGCATTTGGGCAACGCTTCCAAAATGTCCACATTCAATCCCAATGCTTCTTCCGCCCATAGTAAATCGTCAATAACCTTATGCACTTCATCGGTAGCAAGCAATAAATCCAAGCGCGGATAATCCATATTTAACGACATCGGCGTAGCGGCAAACGAGCGACAACCCAATTGTTTCATTTTTTCGGCAGTGGTGCATACTTCGTGCAAATTTTCTTTTGTTACCACCATATTGACCGTAAACCGAACATCCTCTGCAACCATCTTTTTGATATTGTTTTCAAACCGCTTGTAATTGTCAATTCCTACCAATTTTCCAAAAGAAGTGGAAACAGCAGACGGACATGAAGTTAGAACGCCAACTTTTACCTGCTTCAAAAATGCGATAAAATCATCGTCAAAAAGCGTTAGGTTGGAATTGAGCGATACCCTAATGCTGTTGTTACGAAAAAGCGTAATCACTTTTTTTGTGAGTTCCTTTTTTATCAAAGGCTCTCCGCCTGTAACTATCACCGCGAAAATTCCGCTGTCAATCAGTTTTTGAGCGCAGGCAATAACCGTTTCATCGCTTACTTTTCGAGCAGGACGGTTTTTAATGTCCGAGTCCAAATTGTAGCAATGAACACACTTGTGATTACAAAAGTCTGTAATTTCAAGTTGTGCTGTCAATGGCAATGATAAATATTTTTTCTCTATCTTCATATTTTTAATCCTTACATGCGCCTTTTTTGCGACTATGCCAACTCACAAAAAATCGAATCAATCATTTTTTCAAACCTCCTTCTCCTTTTCGCCGCCTTTCCTACGTGCGCCCTGCACAATCAGATTGCGGGCATTTTTGTAATCGGTATAAAAAGCGGCGTCCGATGTTTTGAACTTTACGATAAGTTTGTCCAAACCGTCATAGAGGATGGAATCCGCTTCGGCAAAGGCTTTCGCCAGATTGCCGGTGTACTGCTTCTTTTCCACAATGACGCCGCGCGGCAGGGCGAGCGCCGCCTGAAAGTCGGCAATGGACTGTTCCATCTCATTGCGGAGCGATTCGTCCACACCATACGCTTCCAGTTCGTTCGCATACAGGTTCATTTCGGCTGCGAGGGAGCGCACCGCTGCAATGGCTTCAACATCGTGCAGGCGGTAAAGCGTGTTCTTGTTGATATCGGTTTTCACGAGCAGATCGTTGTTTTTCGTCTTGAAGGCATACCTGTACATTAGTCCTGCGACTGTTACCGCCGTTTGTACCATCCTTGTTTCCTGTTCGTTCTTGGTCTGCGACGCGCCTTTGGATGTGGCGCCTGTCTGACGCAGGGCTTCTTCGTCAATCACACTCATGATGTCGCGCAATTCGCCTACCGCGTCTACAAAAGCAGGAATACTCCCGTATGTACTTTCGTACTTTACGCACGTATCGTACGTGCTCTGATACATGTTCCGTTTAGCAATCTGTCTATCGTTCATAGTCTTTATTTTTTATGTTACATTAATAAACTTGATAAAATTATTTCACAAAGATAGAAAATTATTTTTCAATTAATGATGATTGTTTCACAACAAAGGTAATTTTCTCTGAAACAATCGCTTTTTACATTCGAACAATCGGCATTGCACCTGACACAATTGCAGTTTGCATCCACGAAATTGGCATTTACAGTCGCACAATCAGCATTTCATCTGACACAATTGCAGTTTGCATCCGCACAATCTGCATTTACTCTCGCGCAATCGACCTGCTTTCTGTAAAAACAACGGCACAGGCAGCACATTTGGCGTTGGTTATACTCACTTTTTTCATAAAAATTGGGGATTGTCTTCGGGTGTGGAATATGCATTTTATCAAGGAAAGATCAGTTTGAATGGATTTTTCGATAGTTACGAAATTTCGGACATTTTCAACAATGCTATTGTTTATCACACCCGAATTGACAATTACAGCGAAAAGCAATATGCGGGATTGTTGAACATTCCGCTGTCTGTGTTGTATCAGACAGGCGGAAATCATTTGTTTTATGCTGCTGCGGGTTTGAAACTTGGTTTGCCTGTTTATGGAAAATACAGCAGTAATGCTGTTTTGACGGCTTCTGGTTATTATCCCGACTACGACCAGACTGAAATCTGGCAAAACGATTTGGGTTATGGCATTTTCAAAATCAATGAAAACAGAAAAAAATTGAATTTGAGCGTTTCCATTATGGGAACATTGGAAACAGGCGTTAAATGGAACATTGGTATCGGGACAAACCTTTACACAGGCATTTTCGTGGATTATGGTTTTAATAATTCGTTAAATGGCGATAATTCAAAGAAACGCTTTGTTGAATACAATCGTAATGAGCCTTCAAAACCGACAATAAATACCGCTTATGTATTGGCAGACAGGTTTTCATATTTATCTTTCGGAATAAAGTTGAAATTATCGTTTTCGGCAGGTTGCCGTGATTTGCTGAATGACTGCAATCTATATAAAACCCTACAATCTGATGAAAATTATAATGATTTTTGATTATAATTCCAATCCATGAGAAAACCCTGCCGATTGTGATGATTGGCAGGGTTTTTGTTTATTGTCTCTATTGCATTTCAACCGCGTTTTTATCCGAAAAACAACTGTTTTTACAGGTGAAATGCAAATATAAAATGAGCAAATATTGAAAATAATTGCATTTTATCTGCGTTTATATCCGAAAAATGACTATTTTTGCAGGCGAAATGCAAGTTTAGATATATGGATAAGAAAGTTAAAATACGCGAATGGATTCTGGAACTCCCTAAAAGAGGCAGGATTACTTTTTCAACCGATGATATTTACAGACAATATCCTGCTTTGAACAAAGAGGCTGTTACGAGCGCTATCAGGCGGTTGGTTGAAAAAGGAAAGATACAGTCTGTCTGGCACGGCTTTTATGTGGTTGTGCCTGTTGAATATGAGTTGAAAGGCGTTGTTTCGCCTATTGTTTATATTGACCAACTGATGAATTATCTGCAAAAAGATTATTACATTGGTCTGTTAAATGCCGCTTCTTTTTACGGTGCAGCTCACCAGCAACCGCAGGAATTTTCCGTTATTACAGGCGGTAAAACTTTGCGCGACAAATTCAAAAACGGAGTGAAAATAAATTTTGTTTCAAAAAAAGAAATACCACGCGCGTTTATCCGAAAAAACACAACAAAAACGGGTTATATATCTGTTTCAAGTCCCGAACTGACGGCTTTGGATTTGTTATTGTACCAAAAGGAAATCGGCGGTTTAAGTCGGGCAGGTACAGTGCTTAACGAATTGGTAGAAGAAATGGATTTTAACAAAATCACTCCCGATTTTTTGCAATTTTTCCCTGCTACAGCCATACAACGCTTTGGCTATTTGTTGGATGAAATATTGGAACAGAGCGACAAGGCTCAAATATTGTTGGAAAAGGTAAAGCAGGCGGGAATAAAATTCAGGAAAACATTGCTCAAATCCGAAATTCAAGTTAGCGAACCGTCTGAATATGAGCAAAACGAGATTTGGAAAATAGTCATTAACGAAGAGATAGAAATAGATGAATAACAAAATACCCGAATCGGCTATTATAGAATGGCGCAATACTGTGCCTTGGTCGGAAGACGCACAAGTAGAACAGGATTTGATTATTTGCCGTGCATTGACGGCAATTTATCAAGATGAGTTCCTGTCGAAATGTTTGGCTTTTCGTGGCGGGACGGCGTTGCACAAATTGTATCTGTCGCCCCAACCGCGTTATAGTGAAGATATTGATGTCGTGCAGATTATCGCCGAGCCGATTAAACCGACAATAGATCGCCTGCGTGAAGTTTTGTCTTTTTTGGGCGAGCCTCGCGTGAAACAAAAAAGAAGTAACAATACAGTGATCTTCAGGGTGGATTCTTCCATTCCGCCCTTTGTTCCCATTAAACTGAAAATAGAGATAAATTGCAGGGAGCATTTCCATGTTTATGACTTTGTAAGGAAACATTTCAGTGTTTCAAACCAATGGTTTTCAGGCGAATGTGATATTATTACATACCGTTTGGATGAATTGATTGGAACAAAAGTCAGGGCTCTATACGAGAGGCGTAAAGGGCGCGATTTGTTTGATTTGTATCGAGCATTGCAGGACGACCGCTTAAATGCGGATAATGTAATGAACTGCTTCCTGAAATATATGGAAAATGAAGACAAACAGCCGTCTCATTCGCTCTATACAAGCAATATGAACGACAAACTGAACAATGCCGAATTTTTGGGAGATACAAACAACTTGTTACGTCCCGATACGATTTATAATCCGGTTAAGGCTTATGAAATTGTGAAAGCGAAACTAATTGATAAATTGCTGGATTTATCTACTCAATCCTGAAAAATTTATCCGATTTTCAATCCTTGAAATTTAGTTCTGTTTGTTGGACTCTACTGTCAGGAAAATTGATACCACAAAAGCGAAGTGCATCCCTGTATGATATTCCATTGTTTTGCATTTGCATAAAATGCTCGTAGATTTTCGGCTTGTTTTCTTTAAGGAAATAAAATCGCCTGCAAGGCATATAAATCCTTACAATCTGATGGAAATTATAATGATTTTTGATTACAATTCCACTCAATGAGAAAACCCTGCCGATTGTGATGATTAGCAGGGTTATTTCTTTTTGCATTACATTTCAACTTGCTCTGTATTTTTTTGTCAGTTTTAAATTTTTCCGAAATATTCGGTAAATTTTAGACAAAAAAACAGGATCATAAGTATCTTATCAATCCGATTCTACTTCAAAAAAATGTTGTGCATTAAAAATCTGCCAACAATTCTGGTAGATAAACAGCAAAGTGGATTTTTCGCTTTTATTATTTAAATTCATAATGTCCTTTTGCTGCTACGACCAAGACAACCACATTCTCGTCATCAACTTTATATATTATTCTATTTTTTTTATCTATTTTTCGAGACCAGAATCCTGAAAAATCGCCTTTTAACTGCTCGGGTTTGCCTGTTCCCGTACGAGGATGTTCTTCCAATTCTTCAAACAAGGCGTTTATTTTGTTTAGAATATTTTTTTGTCCTGATATTTTCCAAAAATCCAAATGCTTTTTAGCACGTATTGTAATATCCAGAATATACATGTTATAGACCTAAGATTTTCTTTATATCTCCATGTTTTAAACGTATAACTTTTCCCTGTTCCGCTTCCAATATGGATTTTTTTAATTCCTCAATGTTTTCAGGAATACTAAAATATTCATCGTTACTTGGGCTTGGATTGCTTATTACAACATCGTTATCTGTTATCGGAGTAATTTTATACGCTTTGCCGTTACGCCTTTTAATGAGAAGTTGAGTACCTTGATCTACTTTATCAAGGTAAGCCCTTTGCTTTTCGCGAAATTCGCCTGTACTGACTATTATCATGATCTTCTTATTTTTAAATTAAAACATATTATTTTTTGTACGAAAATTGTACAAAATCAGTACAAAATTAGAAAACATTTTTATTGTAACAAAATTTATTTTAAATCTGTCGTGCATTTCCTTTAATAAAATATGCTATGATTCAATATTTCAATATTTTGGACAACTATTTACTTTGGATAATAAGTCATATTTTAAACATTTTCGATTTATTTTCACTGTCGTATTTTGGCACGCTTGCAATAATCAGCCTTTCGCCCATTGCCTGCTTGTATTCCTGCAATTTTTTCGGTATTGATAGCGTTTCTGCGTTTGTATCTTGTTCGTTACCTTGTTTTTCGTTGGGTTTGTCTTCGCTTTGGTCAATTGGTTTTAGTGACAAATGTATTTTCCTGTCCAATGCCGCAAATTCCGTTTTTAACGCCTTTAATTCGTCTTCCTTACGCCACACTGATTTTGCAATTTCTTGCAATACAGGTAAATCCCTTGAGAGTTCTACGTTCTTTTTTTCGTGGTTTTCAATCAGTGTTGGGATTTTTTCCAAAGCGTGAAGAAAGGACTGTACGGCAAGTTTCGGGTCGTTGGCTATGCGACCGTTGTTGTGACTGTATTTGACATTTCCTTCGCCCTCAACAAAAAAGCGATTTTCTTTCATAAACAAACCCTCTTTTTTCATTTTTTTGCACAAGTAAATAATAATTTATACCTTTGAGCCTGTTAAATATTAAAAAATAAAGAACTATGGCAGTAACGTATGTACTTACCCAAAAGGGAAATCCGGGAAATCCCGAAGCGCCGAAGAAATTTTACGCTCAGGCGAAAAGTAGCGGCGAATTTACATTGAGGAAACTCAGCAAGGAAATCGCAGAAGGCTCTACTACCGTGAGCGATACCGATGTGTTGGCAGTGTTGAACGACCTGACCAAAGTGTTGCGCAGACATTTGAGTAATGGCGAAATTGTCCGTTTCGGCGATTTCGGTTCATTCCAAGTAGCGCTGACGAGCGAAGGCGCGGAAACCGAACAGGCGTTCCACGCTTCGCTAATTAAAGGCGGAAAAGTTACTTTCCGACCGGGTGTAGATTTGAAAGAAATGCTTGCTACACTTAAATACGAAAAGGCAAAGTGAAAGCAGGCGGGCTTTTTGAAAAAGCATATTGAGCAAATTTTAAAAGCACGCCTGCTTTTTGAAATCGCAGGCGTGCTTTTGGGTAAAAGGTAGAGGGCTTTTTGGGGAAAGGTAATTATCTTTTGGATGCAACATACAAGAATTTTCATTTGACTACTTTTATTGTAAAAAGAAAATATTATCTTTGCCACCAATTATAAACGAAAAATTATTTTAATTATGATATAGAATAAAATCGTGCTAACAAGCACAATTTAAGACACATAAAATAGCGTTTTGCTATAATTCTGGCTTTCAGAAAATTCGACACTTTCAAACAAAGCATACAAGAATAAGTAAAATGCTCGCGACGAAGCGGGCTTTTTATCTTGTATGCAGGTCGTCGAATACCTCTGAAAGCGGATTTAAGTCCGCTTTTTTATTGTTTAAATTTGAAAATTCGACGACGGGAAAGCCGCCACAATATATGAAACAGATTCGCAACTGTTCCTCAAAAAAACGCGGAGTGAAACTGCAAAAACACTTAAATAATCTTGCAGGAAGAGCAGAAACTTCTGAAAACGGGCAAGACCCGCGAAGCCGTAAGAGCGGGAAAGTAAAAAACAATAACGCGTACCAGATGCACAAAAAAGTCCCAAGGGTATGGGCAAATTATAATGAAGAAAATATTAATGATTTTAGTAGCCGTTATTGGCTTTAGTTTAAATGTGTTTGCACAAAGCGTAGATGTCTATAAATCTAAATTCACAGGTAGTGGCTACGAAAATGTCCATGTCGGAACTGTTAGTGTAACCGTGAGTGTAGAGTCAAATTATGCTTACACTATTCATGTTTACAACGGCTCTTCTGAATTTGTAAAGGTTTATGGTGATTTTGAACGTCCACAGGGAACTTTAAATCCAAGTTCTTTTAGTAGCCCTGAACTTGCACCGCAAGGATCTCATAAAATTACAGTACTCAGAGGTAAAGACAGTGATGGAAATCCTGCAACAATTGAAGGCATTACTAATCTTAAAGCAATTGTAAAATGAGTATGAAAAAGTATTTATTAATAGTTGCTTTAATCTACTTATGTATTAACGCTAATGCACAAGCGTATCAACAACTTAATATTGAAAGCAATACAAGTAGATACGAAAGAGAATTGCGAGAGGCACAACTTAAAGCAGAAATAGCAAGATTAAAGTATGAGCAGGAACACCCAAATTCAAGCAGCAGTAATAATCAGTCCTCAAATATGAAAACAGGTGACAGCGGTGGGTCAATTTTCACTGACTTTTATTCAGATTCTTATATTACTGCTAGGCTTGCGGAACAAGGTTACGGTTCTGGTAATTGTGGCAGTGAAGCAGAACGCAAAAGTAAGCATTTGAAAATAAAGAATAAAACAAATCGCTCAATTGTGGTAACAGGAATAATCAAAGTTGAGTTTTGCCAATGCTGTTGTGATTATCAGTGTTGGGATACCGAAAAAACATTTGAAATCACAATATCAGCCGGCAGTGAAAACAAAGTCAATGATTATTACAAGCCAAATTCCAAAATAGGCATATACCAAACATTGAGATTTTGGATAGATGAGATTAAATATCTGTATTAATAAAAATTATTTTCGATATGAAAAAAATATATTTTATTTTAATTGCGCTTTGTTTGTCAAGCATTGCTTTTGGGCAATCACCAGAAAGCATTGCAAGAAAATTTTGTACGGCAATTTATCAAAAAGATATAGCAAAAGCAAAATCATATATGACAATAGAAGATGCTCGTAGAACGCCTGATAAAATGAATTTAACAGACGAAGAGTGCAGAATGTTATTGAATAAATTAAACAAAGCCACTGTCAAAATTATTCCAAACCAATACACAGACCAAATAGTAACAGTAAGATTTTATGATTCTAATTATGAATATCTTGCCAAAAACAATAGGTGGTTTTGCTGTGCTATTGAACTTGTAAATAATAATGGCATTTGGAAAGTAACGACTTATGGTTATTGATTTTTTACACGATGCTGTATAGAAAGTCGAAAAAAACAAAAATCTACCCTCATTACAAAAAACTGCGATAAAGGTAAATTTTCAAAATTGGCACTTTTAATACAGCCTCGTGTTTGTATACCTAACGATGTAGCAAAATTGCCCTTGAAAAAAGTTGTAACTGCGAAAATCAACGGTTATACTTTTGACGAAACTGAATTGTCTCAAAGTCAGAAATCAACGCTTGATGAGATTGCAATTGTTCTCATATCAAACCTTTGTCATAGTATTTATTATAAAATACATTAATTAGTGATTGAAAGGATGTTATTTTAATGTTTTATGTTATTTGCTGGCATTTAGTATCAACAAATATACCGATGTAAAAGTGCGTATTGTCGGGCATGCTTGCGAGATTGGCAAGAACATTAATTAGCGCAAATGGATGAAACGAGTCGAAGCATCCTGCCTCGTGCAAGGCATAAACAAGTTCGACAAACTCCATTGTCGTACCTTGCAAGCGGAGAGTTGTCGGCTGTTAAATGTTTTGCGGCGCTGTTTGTTTTTCTTATTAATGCCGATAAACGGTATTTTGAATTGACATTTAACAATGACAACAGGCAAAGTCAAAACCAAAATCAGAATGAAGCAGAAGGCGTCCGTATTCCCAAGACATTACTCGGCGTTACTTTGAGCGAAAAACAGCAAGCCGATATTAAAGCAGGACAAACCATATATGTATCAGGCATGAAAGATAAAGAAGGACAGGATTTTAACGCATACGTCAAGATAAACGCAGAAAAAGGCAAGTTGGAATTTTTCAAATGGAATCCCGACAAAGCAAAAAAACAAGGTGCAGAAGTAACGCCCGACAATACTCACAAAACGCAGGTAGCCAAAAACAACGATGGCAAAACAACAGAAGCGACTAAAAATGTGAGCGAGCCTTTGAAAAGCGGTCAAAATCAGCCTGACGAAAAGCAAAAAAAGGAAGAACAAAAGAAAAACAGGGGCATTAAAATGTAATATTCATCACTAAAATCCAATAAAATGAAAATAG
>JAISPX010000118.1 GCA_031274595.1 Prevotellaceae bacterium
TATTTGCCAAAGTTGGAAGAATACGAACAAAAACTTGAAACATTGGCTGGTCGCGGGAGTTATTCCAAAACCGACCCTGATGCAACTTTTATGAGAATGAAAGACGACCACATGATGAACGGACAGTTGAAACCTGCGCCGAAAACCCGATTTGCTCCAAAAACTGCTTCAAAAACACCACTCCGCCCCACGGCGTAACATCCTTATTTGTAAATTTATATATGAACTCCATAACCTTATTTTTTCTAACGCTACGCATTAGGATTTCAACTGCAAATATACACTTCTTTTTTCTAATGCGGAATTTGGGTTAAAAAAACGGATGCGTAGCCGTAAGAACGTTTTCATCTTTTTCAAAACGAATTATACACTTTTAACTTTTTTAGGACGTGACAATTCATCTAAAATATCTTCCTCTTCGTTTTCAGTTTCTATTTTGAAAATTTTATATCCTAAGGCTGCTATTGTAATGCTCATCAACGGACTTATAATATTGAAAAAACAATAAGGCAAATATGTAAATGTAGAAACGCCTAAAATGGTTGATTGTGTCATTCCGCATGTATTCCAAGGAACAAGCGGCGAAATTACAGTTACGGCATCTTCGGTTGTGCGGCTAAGCAGGCGACTTTCATAGCCTCGCTTTTTATAAATATCCTTAAACATATTTCCGTTAAGAACTATAGCAATATACTGGTCGGCAGTCGTAAGAGTCAAAAATAATCCGCAGCCGACAGTAGATGCAACCATGCTTACCGTTCGCCTTACCAAATGGATAAATGCAGATGTTATGCTTTTCAACATTCCGCTTGCAGTCATTGCGCCGCCAAAAGCCATAGCGCAAATAATGAGCCACACGGTATCCATCATTCCTGCCATGCCTCTTGTCGAAACCAAATTATTAAGTTCTGCGCTTCCTGTTTCTATAGAAGTGCTTCCATAAAAAGTCATAAGCAAACCTTTGAATTGAGATGTTATTCCCGATATTTCATGCCCCGATATTTCGTGTAACAAATGAGGCTGTACAACAACTGCCGCAATACCTGCCATCATTGCCGATAAAAATAATGTTATTATTGCAGGAACTTTCTTTATAATCATAAAAAATGTAGCAGCAGGAATTATCAGCAACCATGCCGAGATATTAAAAGTTTGTTTCAGCGAAGTAGTATAAAGTAAAATTCGGTCGGTAGCGACAGCATTGTACGAAAGACCTGCAACAGTGAAAATAATCAACGCAATAATCATAGACGGAATGGTTGTTATCATCATATAACGAATGTGAGTAAACAAAGGCGTGTCGGTTATTGACGAAGCCAAAATTGTTGTATCCGACAAAGGCGAAATTTTATCGCCAAAATATGCTCCTGAAATAATTGCTCCTGCAATCCAGCCTGTAGAAAAACCCTGCACCTGTCCTATTCCCAACAATGCAACGCCTATTGTGGCAATAGTAGTCCACGAACTTCCTATCATTACCGAAACAATAGCGCAAATAATGCATGTTGAAACAAGATAAAAACTCGGATGAATAATCTGAATTCCATAATATATAAATGTCGGAACAATTCCGCTTATCATCCATGTTCCCGATAATGCTCCTATTATGAGCAGTATAAATATTGCAGGCGAAACTCCAAAAATATTAGATGAAATAGAATTTTCGATAACCGACCATTTTGTTTTACAGTAAAACATTGCTATGGCACAGCATACAGCCGCCGCTGTGAGCAAAATAATCTGATTGCCGCCCGACAAAGCATCTGCTCCAAACGTGCGTATTGCTACAAATAATAATGCAACCAGTACAAATACCGGTATTAAGGATAACAAAAACGGAGGTTCTTTGACGATTTGTTTATTCATTATACAATAATTTAATATGGCAAAGATAAGTATTTTTTATTTTGTAAACTTATTAATTACAGACAAATCGCAAATATTATTTCTGTAATTACAATAATAAAATTACGCTATTTTAAATTAAACATATCTATATTTGTTTGTCATTAAACATATTTATATTACTTTTGCAGCAAATTCAGAAATCATTTATGATAAGCAGACGTTTGTTGAGAATAAAGGTATTGAAAATTTTGTTTGCTCATATAAAATCGGGCAACCAATCGCAATTGGCAACTGAAAAGGAGTTGGCATTTAGTATAAATAAAACCTATGACTTGTATCATTACATTTTGTTATTGATTATTGACATTGCCAGCTATGCCCAAAATCGTATTGATATTGGCATGCAAAAATATTTACCAACGCCGGAAGAAAAAAATCCGAACACAAAATTTGTCAATAATTCCATAATAAAATTACTTAGACAAAATAAAGCATTGCAAAATTATGCGGAACAGGAAAAGTTGAACTGGGACGATTCGGTTGAATTGCTCAAAAAAATATTCTGCAACATATCAAATTCCGATTATTATAAAGAATACATGCAAAATGAGAAACACTCGTTTTCCGAAGATAAACAACTGATATGCAAAATCCTTGAATATGAAATCGAAGACCTTGATTATATATACACATTGCTCGAAGAAAAAAATATTTATTGGATTGACGATTTGGGATTTGTATTAAGCATGGCGATAAAAACCATTAAAACATTCAAAGCAAATCAAGACGATTATTCGGAATTGCTGCCTTTGTATAAAGACGAAAACGACGAAAAATTTGCAATCAGACTGTTTCGCCGAGTGCTTGCCGATTACAGTAAAACCGAAATTGTTATCGACGAATATACAAAAAACTGGGACTTGGAACGCCTTGCGTTTATGGACACTTTGATTTTACAAATGACACTTGCCGAAGTACGCGAATTTCCAGAAATTCCGGTAAATATCAGCATGGACGAATATCTTGAAATTGCAAAATATTTCAGTTCGCCTACAAGCAGCGCATTTGTAAACGGCGTAGCCGACAAAATCATTAATAAGGAAATTAAAGAGAAAAATATCGTTAAATACGATGAAAATTTACAGAAAGGATAAATTAAATTATAAATAAAAAACAATAAATTTTTAAATAAATAAAATTATGAAATCGTTAATTATTTTACAAGAAGGCAGCGCCGGTGGCGACGGCACAATGATGCTGGTTATGATGGGCGCAATTTTTGCAGTTATGTATTTTTTTATGATTCGTCCGCAACAAAAAAAACAAAAACAAATTGCTCAAATGCGCAACTCGCTGCAAAAAGGCGATAAAATTATTACAGCCGGCGGAATTTACGGCGTAATTATCGAGTTGAAAGAAAATTATGTGTTGATTGAAATTGACAAAGATGTAAAAATACGAGTTGACCGTTCTACAATTTTCAAAGACTCGAGCGACATCCAATCACAGCAAAAATAATAAAAACTTTGTCGGTAGTCCGAAAATATTTGTACAGTAAAAAGATTTTTGTTTTTCTGTTTTTTGTGCTGGCTGCAAGTGTAGGCTGGCTAATGAATAAATTATCAGCCGATTACGTGCGTACTGTATCGTATAATATTGATTTTTACAATAGCAGCAATATGCGCAGAATTTTCAAAGTAGAAACAGATGTGCTGGCGCAAATAAATATAAACGGATTTCTTGCAATGCGTTACAACATTGCAGAACAAAATACTTTACGAATTGACATAGATGATAAAATTTTGTCGAAAACAAAGAATTTTGTTTTGTCATCTGATATTTTTAAAAAAATTTCAGAACAACTTGGCGATGGCAAAAAACTTATAAGCATATCGCCCGATACTATTTTTTTTACTTACGTAGATTTGCAAAGTAAATTTTTACCGATAGTTCCCAATTTGCAACTTACATTTGCAAGCGAACACATGCAAAATGGAAATACGATATTAAAACCCGACAGCATTTGGATTACTGCCGAACAAAAGGTTCTGGACTCGCTTACCGATATTAAATGTATTGCGCAAAAATATGAAAATCTCAGCAAATCCGTAAGCGGCGTATTAGAAGTAGATTTGAGCAAACTGAATAATGTTTCGGTACAGCAGGAAAAAATACAATTCAAAATTAACGTAGAACGCTACATCGAGACAAACATAACAGCGCCGCTGCACCTGAAAAATCAACCCGACAGTTTGGATGTAATGATTTTTCCGCGTGAGATTGAAATAAAATATCGCGCCAGCATTACCGATTTTGCAAAAATAAACGCAAGCGATTTCAGGTTAACAGCCGACTTCAATGATTTTGAAAAAAGCATAAGCAGAAATATTAAGGTTAATATCGAAGAAAAACCGAAATCGGTTCTGCAAATTGATTTATATCCAGATTTTGTTGAAGTAATAGTAAGTAAAAAATAATATGCTGAAAGTAGGATTAACAGGCGGAATAGGAAGCGGAAAAACTGTTGTCGCTAAAATATTCAAAACTGTTGGAGCGCCTGTTTTTTGCGCCGACGACGAAGCAAAAAAATTATACTCCGACAACGATGTGCGTAAACAAATAATAAATATTTTCGGCAAACAAATATATATCAACGATAACGATATAGACAAACAACTGCTTGCATCAAAAATTTTCAGCAACAAACAACTGCTCGAAAAAATAAACAGTATCATACATCCTGCAGTGCACAAACATTTCGAAAACTGGCTTGCTGCGCAAAAATCATCATACATAATTCACGAAGCGGCAATTTTGTTTGAAAGCGGATTTGATAAATTTATGGATAAAATTATTGTCGTAGATGCTCCGCAGGATTTGCGCATAACTCGTGTTATGGCTCGTAACAAAGAATCATATCAGCAAGTTATCAAGCGAATGGAAAATCAAATGAACGATGAAGAACGTAACACCCGAGCCGATTTTATCATTCGCAATTATGTGAATACGCCTGTCCTGCCTCAAGTACTTAAAATACACAAAAATTTATTGAATTGTGCAAACGTGAACGGCTAAGTATGCATAAGAACATCTCTTAAGCATGCATAAGAACATCTCTTAAGCAGGCATAAGAACATCTCTTAAGTATGCATAAGAATTTAGCGGGCTTATTTTTTCATAAAACAAAAAGCGAGAAATATTTTTTATAAATCTCGCTTTTTATTTGCGGTGAAGGGGGGATTCGAACCCCCGGTACCCTTTCGAGTACGACAGTTTAGCAAACTGTTGGTTTAAGCCGCTCACCCACCTCACCTTGCCTACTTTGTTGCAATTTTAGGCGACAAAGATACAAAGTTTTTTAATAATTAAAAATAT
Source organism: Prevotellaceae bacterium (assembly GCA_031274595.1). GTDB lineage: Bacteria > Bacteroidota > Bacteroidia > Bacteroidales > UBA932 > JAIRKV01. The sequence goes on from JAISPX010000118.1 coordinate 5,224, forward strand.
CTTATACTAAATTGTTAATTATTTTGTTTTGGGCTTTGCAATATTATCACGCATCTCGGTGTCTGCCTGAATGTTTTTCATCTTGTAATAATCCATAATTCCGAGATTTCCGCTTCTGAAAGCCTCAGCCATTGCCAATGGAATTTGGGCTTCGGCTTCAATAACTTTTGCTCGCGCTTCCTGTGCTTTTGCCTTCATTTCCTGTTCGACAGCCACTGCCATTGCGCGTTTTTCTTCGGCTTTTGCCTGTGCAATATTTTTATCGGCGTTTGCCTGATCCATTTGCAAAACTGCGCCAATATTACGTCCTATATCAATATCGGCAATATCGATAGATAAAATTTCAAATGCTGTTCCTGCGTCCAAACCTTTGGCAAGCACAACTTTTGATATAGAGTCGGGATTTTCCAGCACGGCTTTATGAGATGCTGAAGAGCCTATTGACGATACAATTCCTTCGCCAACGCGGGCTAAAACTGTATCTTCGCCTGCTCCGCCGACTAACTGTTTGATATTTGCGCGAACCGTTACTCTGGCTTTTGTGATAAGTTGAATACCATCTTTTGCCATAGCCGTAACGGGCGGAGTGTTGATAACCTTAGGATTTACCGACATTTGTACTGCTTCAAAAACATCGCGTCCGGCAAGGTCGATAGCGGCAGCCATTCTGAAATCCAAAGAAATATTTGCCTTATCGGCTGAAATAAGCGCATTGACTACTTTGGGAACATTGCCTTTTGCAAGATAATGAGCCTCAAGCAAATTTGCATCGAGTTTAAGTCCTGCTTTTGTTCCTGTAATCATTGAGCGAACAATTGTTTGCGGCGATACTTTACGCCAGCGCATCAGCACAAGTTGTATTAACGAAATGCGTACGCCCGAAAGCATTGCCTGAAACCATAGTCCGATTGGCACAAAATATGCAATAAGCCATATCGCAACAATTGCAATGCCAATCCAAATTAATGTAAATTGTAAACCTGCATCCATAATTTTTTTATTTTATTTTTTTTTTATAAATTAATTTTATTCTTAATTCTTATTTTCAATTTCCTTGACGATTACTTTCGAATCTTCAAATTTTATAACAACAATCTTCGCATTATGGTCAATAAATCTTAATATGCTGCGCGCTTCCACGTCAACATTTTTTATGCGTACTTTTCCTGTTGGCGATAAACGTGTAATAGCAATGCCTTCGTCTCCGATTTGTATATTTTTCAGCGCAGGCGAAACATCCACGCTGCTGTCAATATTTTTATTCAACGCCAAACGTTGCCATGTTTTTGCGCGAAGCGAGAAATACATCGCAACCGTACATAAAATTATAGATGCAAAAACTGTCCAATGTCCTGCCGTTTCGCTAATATTGTACGAAAGAATAATTCCTATAATAACAGAAGCGCCTCCTGCAATTCCCGCAAAACCAATTCCCGGCAATACAACAATTTCTGCAACCAAAAGCAAAACTCCTAAAACTATAAGTATTATAACCGTTGTCATTTTTTTATTATTAGTTATTTATTGTTATTTCATTAATGTTTACATCTGCAATTTCATTGGCAATAAGTTTGTCTCGTAAATCAACAGCCTGCTCAAAGGTAGTAAAATTTCCGACATTATAAACAATTTTTTTATCGGGATTAATTATTTTTGAAATATCCTTTCCGCTTGCATACTTGATAATCAGTTGAACAACAGGCGCTTTTTCGTCAACAGGTCCGATAACTATCCGATAAGTTTTATTAACAATTGTTTCTGTTTTCTTACTTGGTTCGGCTGCAAGAATCGTTTTTTTAGATTCTATATTTTTCGCTTCGCGCAAAGTTATTGCTTCTTTGTTGTTCCATGCAGATATAAGAATATCTTTAAATCCCAGCGCTTTCAGTTGCAGCATTGCATTTTCTGCATCTGTTTGTTTTTTGAATAATCCCACATAATACCGTCTTACATTTTTATATAATTCGCTGGTTACAGGACTGCAATAGTTGAAAAAATCAGGTTCGACTTTTTTGTCCGCAGGAACTGAAATAACCTGTATTCTGTAAATCAAATCATCTGGCAACACATAATCGTCTGCGATAATCACATTTTCAGTAATTTTAAAACCAAACATGTCGCGTTCGGTTAAAGACGGAGTTGTCATTTCAATATTTGGCGACTGTCTTACGTTGTCGGATATTTTCTTCCCGAAAGTCTCCTCTTTATTTTGTATTTCTTTTTTTGCTGGCAATTCAATATTTACAATTGATTTAAGATTATCGTCTAACGCAGGTTGTATTCCTTTTGTTATGAAATCATATTCCGACTTGCTTATGTATATTGATAATTCGCTAACCACAGACAGCATTTCAAACAATTCGGTTTCTTTATCAAGTATTTGTTTTTCGATATTCTGGTATTCCGTATTTTCGGTATCAATTATTTTGTTACGCAAGTCATCAAGCAATTTTTGCGTTTCGTTGAATTTGTTGCTGTAATATCTGATGGCTTTCAACATTTGTTTATAATCTTCATTATTTTGCAAGCCTTCTATATTTACATCCACCTTGTCATCATTATCATTGTTTTCGTTTTCAACAGAAATATCAAGAGCTGCTATCTGCTGCAATTGCTTGTAATCGTCAACAGATTTGTAATCAGGATTTATTGTTATTTCGGTTTTATATACAAAAATATTTTTGTAGTCGCAATTACGTGTTGAAGCAAAGCAGGCGTAAGCATTATCGTTATCGGGAATATACAGAAAATCGTCGAAAGGAGATGAAAGCGGAAAACCTAAATTTTCAGCCTGTTTCCATGTTCCTGTTTTTTCGTCACGAACGCATTTGAACAAATCAAAACCGCCCATTCCGTAATGTCCGTTGGACGCAAAATAAAGCGTTTTTCCATCTTCGGAAATATAAGGATATATTTCATCAAAATGTGTATTTACCGTTGATTCCAGCAATTCGGGTTCGCTCCATATTGCATCGTTAATACGATGAATTTTATAAATATCCAAACCGCTTTCGCCGTATTTTCCATAACTTGAAAAATAAATTACATCGGCGTTTTTGCTGTTTTGGTCGGGATAAAAAACCATAGATAAATCATGTTCTTTGCCGTTGTCTGCATCCAGCAGCATCGACTTGGCGCGAGGTGCAAAATATCCGTTTTTGAAACTGTCATAATATGTTATAAAATCATCGAGCGCAACTTTTTGCTTTCCTACAATTTTGGGACTAAACATATAATGAACGAGATTTCGCGAATTTTCACAAACGGCAATCTGAAGTTTTGCAGAATCTAAAATATCTGATGCCGCAATTCTCGAATTTATTATGCTTTCGCAAACAGCAATCGCTTCCGCAAAACGATATTCTCTGTGTAATTGCTTTGCCTGTTGCAACAAATATAAATATGTGTCTCTCTGCGATTCAACCGAAACATTACCCTGTGCGGAAGCAGAAAAACAAAATACCATAACAAATGTAACCAATAAATATATTTTCATTAAATATCTCCAAAACATTCGGCAAAGTTACTTAATTTTCCAAAATAAAAGTTTAAAAAATGTTATATCACAGTTTTTATTATTTAGTCGAGTTCAATATTAGTAAATGCAACTAAATTAAGAGAAAATACAAACAAAAAACAACAATCAAATATTATTCTACATGTATTTTTGCAGAATTTCTTTTGTTTTGTTAACTTTTGTTGTTAACAGTTCTTCAGTTTTTGCTTCTGCAAGAAATCTCAAATACGGTTCGGTATTTGATGGGCGGATATTAAACCACCAGTCGGGAAACTCAACTCTGTAACCATCAAAATCCATAATTTTAGTTGCTTTTTCATTAGAAACAAAATATTCGCGAACGGCGTCCATCGCTGTTTTTTTATCTTCGATTTTAAAGTTTATTTCACCCGAATTTTTATATATTCCTATTTTGGCAATCAGTTGGCTCAGCGAAATTCCTTTTTGTTTCATTTTTACTATAACATCAAGAATTATAAGGCAAGCCAACATTCCGCTGTCCGAATAAAAAAAGTCTTTGAAATAAAAATGTCCTGCAAGTTCTCCGCCGAAAAGTCCGTCAATTTCGCGAAGTTTAGGCGCTGCAAAAGCGCGTCCTACGCGCCATGTGTGCATTTCTGCTCCAAACTGTTCAAGATATTCGCCTACTGCTTTTGATGTTCGGATATCCTGCAAAACTTTTGCTTTTATATTTTTCCCTTCAAGAAAATAATGTCCCAGCACGGCTATCATTAAATCGGGAGAAACAAACTGACCTTTTTCATCAACAAACATTACGCGGTCGGCATCTCCGTCAAAAATCACGCCTACATCGCATTTATTTTCCAAAACTGTTTTTTTCAAATCGGCAACATTTTCGGGAATAAGCGGATTTGCCTCGTGATTGGGAAAAGTTCCATCCAATTCATCGTAAATATAAACAGGTTTGTTTCCGAGCAAATCTTTTATAAGCAGGGCTGCCATTCCGTTTGACACATCAACGCCGATTTTAAGATTATCATAATTGCTTTGATATTTTTTCAAAAAATCAAGGTAATCATCTTTTGCATTTAATGTTTTTATTTCGCCTTTGTTTTCAACAGGAACAGGCGTTTGAGCAGTTATCATTTTTTGCAGTTCGCCAAGACCTGTATCAAATCCGACAGGCAAAGCATTTTCGCGCGATACTTTCAATCCGTTGTATTCGCGACCGTTGTGAGATGCTGTAATTTGCACGGATGCTTTAAAATTGTATTTTGATGTTGCAAAATATACCATTGGCGTTGTTGCTAATCCGATGTTAAAAACATTGGCTCCTGCATCTGTAATGCCTTTGCTCAGATATTCAAAAATTTCGGGAGATGATGTGCGCACATCTCTTCCTACCAGAATTTCGCTGGCTTTTAATAATTGCGGAAGATAAAATCCTATTTTGTAAACATCGTTTTTGTTGAAATCGACATTGTAAATTCCGCGAATGTCATAAGCGTGAAATGCTCCCATAACAATATAATTTTGATTTTATAATTTAGTTTTATATGATGACGAAAAATCGCCTTTTGTAATTCGTTTAAGTTTTGATGCTATTAGTTTTCGGCGTATTGTTGATAACCGTTCTACAAAAAGTTTTCCTTCCAAATGGTCGTATTCGTGCTGAATAATTCGGGCAACAATTCCATCGAACCATTCGTCGTGTTTTTCAAAATTATCATCAAAATATTCAACTCTCACGCGCGATTCGCGATAAACATCTTCGTGAAGTTTTGGAAAACTCAGACATCCTTCGTTGTATCCTACTTTTTCGCCTGCGAGTTCCGATATTATCGGATTGATAAAAACTTTTCTGCAATTCTTGAGTTCGGGATTTTCATCGGCAAATGCGCTTGCATCAAGCACAAACAGGCGGATTGATTTTCCTACCTGAGGCGCTGCCAAACCTATGCCGTTGGCGTATGCCATTGTTTCAAACATGTCGGCAATAAGTGTTTGCAGGTCGGGATACGTTTTATCAATTTCGTCCGCTGTTTTTTTCAATACGGGCGAGCCGTAAACATAAATCGGTAATACCATAAATAATAAATTTTAATTTACACGTTAATCTCTCTTTTTTTATTTCTGTCGTTTTCGTTTTGCTTTTGTTCCAAATACGACTGTAAAATTATTACAGCGCTTATTTTGTCAATCATAGCCTTATCGCGTCTGTCGGCTTTTTTCAAACCTCCGTCTATCATTGCTCGAAATGCAATTTTTGATGTAAAACGTTCATCAACTTTTTCAACTGCAATATCGGGAAATGCTTTGCCGAGTTGTTTTATAAACGCTTCTACATATTTTGTTGCATCGGTTGCATTATTTTGCAAATCTTTCGGAAAACCTACAACAAATAACTCTACAATTTCGCGCTTGATATAATCTGAAATGTATTTTACAACATCTTTCGAGTGTATTGTATCCAGCGCGGTTGCTATTATTTGCAGTTTGTCGGTAACTGCAAGTCCAACACGTTTTTGTCCATAATCTATTGCTAAAATTCTTGCCAAAATTATTGTTTATTTTTTAATAATTCATTTTTATAATTTAATATCTTTTTTATCATCTAACTTTTCTTTTTGCCGTTTTATATTTGCCGCCAAAAACGAACAAAGCAAAATACTTATAAATACAATGTAATAAACAATCCCCTGAATTTCTTCGCCGTTTACCAAACCATATTGCAGCGGCAATGATGCCATTACTGCGGCAACAAGTCCTTTTGGCGTCATTATTGAGATTATTTCGCGTTCAAATTTAGGAGTTTCTTTTGAAATAATAAAAGAAGTCATAATTTGCCGCCCTATAAAAATAAGAACGGAAACAATCATGCTTACTACAAATAAATTTATATCGCTGAATTTCAAACTTATTCCTACATAAACAAAAAAATATGTTTGCAATACAAAACCTATTTCCGAAAAGAAAGTACGATGATTTTCGTTGAGAATTAATTTTTCTCCCAAAGTAAATTTTTTCAAAATTCTGTTTTGTGAAAAATAATTCATATTTCCCAAAATAATTCCATATACAAGTACTGCCGTGCCGCCATTGATGTTTATCTGGTCGCAGACACCGTAAATAATAAAAGCAAAAGCGAACGATGCAAACATCATGTTTTTTGCGTTTTTTAATACGCGATGCTGAAAAATTGCCCAAGCAAGACCAAGTACAGCGCCGAAAATTGAAGTAACGAAAAGCGAAATTATCATGTTAATTATAATTTTCACGATGCTCATTTCGCCCGAGCGCATATTTTCAAATATCGCCAAACTTATAATCAAACACAATACGCTGCTGAATGCCGATTCGAGCGATAAAATTGTTGTTGATTTTTCTCTCAATTTCAATTGTTTCACAACAGGAATAACTACGGCGACTGCAGTTCCGCCAACAACAGAACCTATAAAAATACAACTCATAATATCCAAATCGGTAAGCATAAAAATAACCATCGAAGAAATTACAAGCGTTGTTATAAAACACGTTACCGTGAGCGCCGTAGCTCTTCCGATTGATTTTCTAATGTCGTAGATATTGAGATTTGTACCGCTTTCAAATAAAATTACAATAAATGTAATGGTCGTAAATACATTTCCAAAACTTCCCAAATCTTTTGGTGTTGCCCAACTCATAATCATGGGACCTATAAAAATTCCTATGCATATAAGAAATATAACGCTCGGAATCTTTGTGCGTTCGAACAACGCATTAAAAATATGCGACAAAAAAATCAAACAACCTAATGCTATTATAGATGTTGATACTGACATATATTTGTTTTTTCAATTAACAAAGATACAAAAAATAACCGTGATTGAAAAAATGTTTTTGATTTTATTTTTTAATAAAGTTCATAAAGCTATTTACCATTTACCATTTTATTATTTACGATTTACTATTAGTCATTTTACCATTAACCATTAAAAAAATTTGTTGTTTTATAAAATTTTATTTAATTTTGCACCATTAGATAAAATAGATTTAACCGATAATGAAAAATATATGCAAAAATATTAACCGGAAAATTGCTGAAATATTTGGCAGCCTCGCATATTTTGCCAACACACAATCGCCAGAGCCGTTTATGTGCGTCAGGTTAAGTAAAATTTCTTTATATTCCAATAGTTTCCAAACTCCAAACTTAAAATATTCTGAAGCCAATATAACCGAGCAAATATTTTTTTATACACATACAAAGCCGTCTTCAATTTACGATGGCTTCATTTATTTTTTAACATATTATTATTATTTAACAATCAAAAAATTAAAATTATGGCAGTAAATTATGTCTTAACAGAGAAAGGTCATCCGGGCAATCCCGATGCGCCTAAAAAATGGTACGCCACAGCCAAAGGTTCTGGTGTGGTGAGTTTGAAAGCCTTAGGCAAGGCAATCACGCAACGCAGCACGGTTAATCATGCCGATACGCTGGCGGTATTGGAAGGCTTGACACAGGTACTTATTGAGCAGTTATCCGAAGGCAAGATAGTGCGCTTTGGCGATTTCGGCTCTTTTCAAATCAGTATCGGAGGCGAGGGCGCCGAAACAGTTGAAAAATACAACCAGTCGATGATTAAAACGAAAAAGATTGCTTTTCGTCCCGGTGTGGATTTGAAAGAAATGCTTAACAATTTGAAGTTTGAAAAACTGTAAGGAGGTTTTGCTAAAATCGTCGGGGCGATTTACTAAAAACGTTTCGACGATTTTAGGTGTTGATGGAAGCGATTAATAATTAAGATATAAGGGATTGGATTTAAAAATGAGTTGAATATCTGGTATAACTTATTAACTTTTATAATAATAAATTTACTATCATGGAAATAACAGAACAAAATTTACCAAAATCTGGTATTATTAACAAGTCAATTTCTGAAGATTATTACAATGCCGATATGCATATTAAAATGGCACATGTCGTTACCAATCGTACGTATTGGGCATTTTCTGTTATGATTGTAGTTATTGTTATGACTGTTGTTGTGCTATTTAATCACTATTATTCGTATGAAGAACAAATGTATAAAAAAATGAATATTCTTTTGCGTGTAAATAATTTAGATACACAAGGTTCGTTGAAAATAGCTAATGATACACTTACCATGAAGAGTGATTCGATGATAGTTGAGACTATTATTTTTAGTGAAATAACACGAGACTCCTTAATTAAAAGATTAAATGCTGGAACGATATTGCCTATAGATTCTCTTGGTCGTATTGAAGAAAAAAATCAAAATCCTATTTCGCAAGCAATACGTGAAAATTACATACGCAATCATATAGAATCAGCCTATATTTCTATTCCTTTGCTTGGAATAAAATTCGGTGTCAACGATATTTTGGTCTTAATGAGTATCGCTTTTCTTGTATTATCAATTTGGTTATATCTTTGTATTCGTTCTGAAAATTTTACAATAGGAAAAATATTGTCGTTGAGCCAAACAAAAAGCATAGATATTCGCAGGTATATATTCTACGGTATCTGCTTTAACAATATGTTTTTCCCTACTACTCAACGGAGCAAACCATACAATGCATTATCTAATATTTCAAAATCATTAAGTGAAGAATTGAATGAAATTCCTGTAAAGATGAAGAAACGACCAAGATGGACAAGAATACTGTTAAGTTATGTTTTCTTTATTCCCTTTATAATTATGGCACTAAATATTGCAATTCATCGTTGGGATATATTAAATATATTAGGTAAAGATGAATATACAACTATTAAATATAAAAATCGAGAATATTACACTAATGATTCTAAAACTGCACGACTTGATTTCAAAGATGAAAATATAAAAACAGGTGGTGATGATCCTTATAAAAAATACTTAGATATAGTTTTTTGGTTTTCGGCAGCCTTAATTGTTCTTATTGGGTATTGTTGTCATAAAACATGGGTATATCAAAACGGTACAAATAAAGTTTTATATCGTTTCAAACAAAGGTTTAAACATGATGATGATTGTTTGAAAAATATTGATCGCTACCAATTACGACACAAACCTGCAAACATACAAGTAGTATCAGTAGATTCAAAAATATTTTTTTTCTATAATAATAAACTTATAAACAAAATTTTTTCCCTTACCTATAAATTTAAGAAGATGAAAGACGAATTTGCTCGGCAGAAAGATGAATTTGCTCGTGAATATAGTATTGAAAAAGGCTTTTATTTATTAACACATTCTGGAGATGATAATGAAGTAGAAAGATTGAAAGACAATTTATCAACGCTTAACTACAAAAATAATCCGGACATACATTTTGGTTTTGGAACATATTATAAGGAATATTTTATTTTCTTAAAGACTAATGAAAGTAAAGTTGATGCGCAATAATCTTTATTTACGATATAAAGGTTATAATACCAACATAACAGTGTTTGAAGCATTTTATACCAAACCGATATTAGAAAATTATTGCTGTCCGCTAAACATTAAAAAAAGAGTAAAAAAACAGGGCTGATTCAACATATATAGAGTCAGCCCTTTTTGATTAATTTTGCATTGAAAAAACAAAAAAAGAACCAAT
>JAISPX010000168.1 GCA_031274595.1 Prevotellaceae bacterium
CCCTTATCTTGCGATTTACTTTATAAAGAAAAAATAAAATGAAAAAAAAAGTATTTCTTGGGTTTGCTTGTTTGTGTTCCATTACGTCTTTTGCACAATCCACAACGATTGATGACGGGATAGTGGTAAAGCTTGCCAAAGCAACACACATCGCCTTTCAAACGGATTTGATTATTGATGGGCAATTGCGCTGCGATACATCAACAATAGTAAGCATCGGCGCTACGGATAAAAATTGCCGGATAATGTCGAATAATCCACTTAAATTTTATTCATTAAACGCTACCGGTGGCACAAATTTTATTGATACGGACTCATTATGGATTAATGGGGATATTATCATTAATACGGGCAAGCTACATCTGCCAAAGACTACGTCTTTAAACGGAAGCATATTAAATGAAAATGAAACCGGATATGTGGTGAGTGGAAATGTACGAAAGGACTTGTACAACCTTGTTGCCGGACAAAAGGCAACAACCGGATTAGGGGTTGCTATTACTCCCTATCAGCATTACGATGCTATAACAATCATTCGTGCGCACGAGAAACAAAGTAATCGGGGTGAATCAAGCATTACTAAATATTACGAATTGCAGACACCCATTGAGGTTCTTGCGATTGATTTTTCCTATTTAAATGCGCAAAGTGATAAAAAAACGGATACCTATTTGCTTTATCATAAATCATCGAATAATGATTCATGGCAAAGTATAGACTCACAAACCAACGCTGAAACAAAACGGGTAGCGAGTAAACAAGGAACACCTACAACTATTCAGTATATTACTTTATTTCCATTCCCTGAATTAAATTATTCCACTTACATAACGCCGAATGACGATGGGTTCAACGACTATTTTGAAGTGCTTGGAATAGAAAAATGCCCAAATTCCAAATTAGTCATTCTTACGCCTGCCGGAATGATTATATACACCGGAGAACCCTATAATAATGACTTTGACGGGAAAAGTTTAGACCTGTCTGCAGGCGCGTATTATTACATATTTTTTTGTGATAAAAACGATAGTCCTGCGAAAAAAGGATATTTTGAAATTATAAAATAATTAATGGTGAAAAGAGTTCTTGTATTGTATATATGTTTATTGGTAACAATGTCTTCTGCAATAGCACAAGTACAATATATGCAGCACAAACAGTTCACCAATCCCGCCGCGATGGGGGCAGACAATACATTTAATTTTGCCACGTATGTGCAACTCCGGTTATATGGTTTTGATTCCGCCCCTATACAAACAGCCCTGCAAGTAACCGTCCCCTTTTCGACGAATACCGGTAATTATAGCCTTGCCGATGCAAACAAGAGTATGTACATTGGGTTTACCGCATTTGTAAAGTCAATGGGAATAAACTTAAATTGTAATTTTTTAGCGTCCTACGGATACAAGATTAGTTTTCCAAACAACAAACATTTGACCTTTGCTTTGGCTATCGGAGTAGATGCAAATAGCATCAATTATCAGCGATTGCTACATAATGATACGGATCCTGTCATTACAGCATTGTCTGTGCCCACAGAATATAAATTACATGGGCAAACAGGCGCTTATCTGCAAGGCAATAAGTTTCACATCTCTGTATATTCGTCATCAATAGTTACCAATCAAAACATATATCTACAAACCGGTTTCTTCACCACCGTCGGCAAGTCCGATGATGATGGGTATTCTTATATGCAAAATGCCGATAAAAAAAGTACATTCGAAATAAACGGACAAATCGGATATGCCAATACCAACGTACTATTGCAAGCAAACACTATATTTACGCTAAACAACCTTATCGGGCTTGGCATCGCATGGGAATATCCATTAAAAACGGCGGCTATGGCTACATTCAATGCTGGTTCAATAAAAGTATCGTATTGTTATCACTTGGATTATCTGGATAGAAACTTACCAACGCATGAAGTGTTGCTAAGGATAAAAATCAATCCGAAAAATAATGATATTTTTTAGTATGTGTAGTATGCCACACGCCCGATACCTTGCTTTACAACGGTTACAAGAAGTTGTAACCGTTTTTTTACAAGTATTAAGGATAAGGGGAGCTTTGCTTTTTTGCTTCCCTTATGCTTAATTCCTTTGTGGTGCGCATCTTGGACGGTATTTTATAATGAGTAAGTGGAACGAAGCGGTCCGGATGTGGAGCGAAGCGGAGCAGAACGGTCCGCAAAGTGAAACGACACGAAATTATAAATTTCCGTCCGCACCTTTGTTCCTTTACAATTGGTGTTTTTGACGTTTTACCAGTCCCATTTGACCGTTTTCAATTGTTTTTTAAGGCGCTCTGCGGAACTATGAATGTATATCATCGATGTCTTAATATCGGCATGACCAAGAATATCCATGATAAGGTATGGATTTGCGGTAAGGTCTGCCAAAGCAGTTCCACAGGTATGCCGCGCCATATGGAAAGTTAAATTCTTCTTTATCTTAGCCATATATGCCAACGTTTTTAAACTTCGGTTTACCTCCTGTTCCGACAACTTTGGAAAAATAGTGTCTATATGCGGATACAAATCGAGGTATTTTTGCACAATTTTTTCCGGCTTACCGTCAAACAGGTGCCGCAGATGATGGACGAGATGAACGCCCTTACCTTTTTCAGTGATAAACTCTACCACAAGCCCATCATCCGTTTCTTTTATTCTTTCTTTGGAAAGCATGATACTGTCCCCAATCCTTATTCCAGTCCAACAACTGTACAAGAACCGGTCTAAAATCTCACATAAATTGTTTGGCATTACTGTTCTATCAAGGCTCTCCAATGCATGTAATTCGCTTGGCTCAAGATTAACCCGTTCACTTTGCCCCATATTTACCTTATAATTTAAATATGGGTTCTTTCTCATGTCAAAGTAGCCTTTTCGCTCTGCCGCTTTTATGAACTTTTTCATGACGGCATGAAGTTTACCTATTGTTGTTTGCTCATATTTTTGCTCTATAAAATACAAATCCAACTTACGTATCAATGCTTCGTTAATGTCTGAAAACTTTATATCTCCCACAGCACTTTTAAAAATACCTATGTTTGATTTATATTTTGTTGCCGATTTTTTATTAATTCGTTTGATGTTCAGTTCATCGTCTATCATACGTTCTGCAAATGCAATGAAACTGTCTTTAGTTCCATTAAGAAGCACATTTAATAAGTCAGGGGTCAACTCTCCACCTTGATTGATTAAACTTAACTCATACGCTTCAATTGCATTTTTTTTGTTCGTCAATAATTGATATAAACCCGTATAATTCGGATGTTTTTTATTTGGCAACCCGGTCTTGGCATCCCAGTAGTAGCTTTCAATCTCAACACCGGTCGGAATCCATCGGCGGGTTGTCCGGGAAAAATATAATTCAAGATGTACAGGAGCTCGTTCATCCGCCGTCAATTTTTTTCCACGCCTGTTAAAAACAAAAGAGTAGGTTACTTTATTCATATTTTCATCATTCAAATAAACGTATCACAAATGCATATCACATTTATCACATGTGTATCGCATTTTGCAAAATTAAACAACTTTATTCAAACTTAAAAAAATTATTTTCCATTCTTTTTCTTTTAAAGGATTGTTTTTTAAATTAAAAAAATTAGGCAACCTTATTGAAAGTTGCCTAAATTTATTTTTGTGGAGATTGTCGGAGTCGAACCGACGACCCCCTGCTTGCAGGGCAGGTGCTCTAGCCAACTGAGCTAAACCCCCATGGAAGATTGAAAATAGCGATTGAACGCTTGTTTTTCAATCTATAAAATACACTAAAAGATTTAGGCAAAGGATTTGAAAACCTTCTTTCTTAGTCGGTAACAGCTCCAAAAAGGAGGTGTTCCAGCCACACCTTCCGGTACGGCTACCTTGTTACGACTTAGCCCCAGTCACCGGTTTTGCCTTAGGTCGCTCCT
>JAISPX010000020.1 GCA_031274595.1 Prevotellaceae bacterium
ACTTTTTTTCTACTTTTATTTTTCCTATATTCTCAAAATTATAAAGAGTATCACCGTAAATATAATATAGAGAACTATCTACAGCGCAAAAATATATTGTGTCATTTTTTACATGTACATCGCCTCTTCCCAAACCATTTTTATAAGATTTTTCTGTATGACTATTCATTTTCACAGTTATAGAATATGTACTATCTAAAGCTATATCCATGACATTGTTAGATGAATAACCTATATCAAATTGTTTTCCATTTATATAAAAAATCCAATCTTCATTATTTTTTTCAAATTCACTTTCTGAATACGGAGACATCATATAAAGAATAATAAAAAACACACATGGAAAAATAAATGCGTTTATAAAAGGAAATATAAATGGTTTATTTAAAAAGTATAGAATACTCCCAGTAATCAAGTTTAAAATGAATATGATTGGCAAAAACATTAAAAATGTGTACCAACCAAAAGAAAGTCGGCTATTCATATTATCAATATTTTTACCATATAATCCCCAACAGACGCTGATGATAATATCAATAATTAGTAATAACAGTATTATTATAATTTTTTTTCTTAAACTAATCATTTAATACGTATAATCTTTTTGACAAGTATTTGACTTAATAATGAATGACAAATAATCTAACTTCTCAAAATACGATTAAAAAGAATTAATGTATTTATTTTAATCTTTAGTGGAGATGGCGAGAGTCGAACTCGCGTCCAAACAATGCACCCAAATGCTTTCTACACGTTTAGTTTTCTTTGAGTTTTCGTGAACAAATCAGGTAGAAAACAACCGAATCTATTCCTTATCCTTTGAAATTTTATTTGCGCTTAAAGGAGTCGCACAAACTATCCTCAAATTAATGAAACCCCGTATGTCATGCAATTAAGAGGCAGAACCGCCTGACGGGATTCTCGTTTCGGCTCACCTTGTGTGTCGAAATTAAGATGATTTACCTTGTAAATCACGCAGCGAGTGCAAAATTTTCGTCGCCTTTTAAGGGCTTGAGTGTCGGGATTAACGAGCCGCCATCTCAGCGCTCGACGTGCTTACATTCCGGAATCAATTGCTGTCAAAACCAAAACATCCCCGAAATGTGCTGCAAAGGTAATCAAAAATATGGTTTTCAGATTACATGTATCAAAAATTATTTTATAACCGTAACATTTTCCAAAGTTACATCCGATGAAATAAATCCGTCTTTTACAGGTTCTTCGTTTGAATAATCGGTGCTTAAATATTTTTTATTGTCATCGGCAAAAACGGTGGTTACAATGGCATCATCGCCGAGCATATTTTGCACTTTTACCGCTCCGATAAAATTTCCACCCGATGATATTCCTACGCCCAAACCTAATGTTCGCGCAAGTTTTTGAGACATTATAATAGAATCGCCGTCATCAGCCTGAATTATTTCATCGAGTTGGTCTAATTTTACAATCGATGGAACAAATTCGTCCGAAATTCCCTGAATACGATGTTTGCCTACCTTATGTCCTGTACTTAATGTAGGCGAATTAAGAGGTTCGAGAGGATAAATTTTTATATTGCTATTTATATATTTCAAAAAATTACCAACTCCCATAATTGTTCCTCCTGTGCCGACTCCCGCGATAAATGCATCGGGCGTTAATCCCAATTTAAGCAATTGTTCGGCAATTTCGTGTCCGGTGGTTTGCGCATGCGCTTCGCAGTTTTTGTTATTATCAAATTGACAGGGAAGAAAAACCAAGTCGGGTCGTTCTTTTTTTGCAATCTGCGTCATTTCTATACTTCCGATAAACCCGCCTTCGGCTTTTGTTACAAGCCTGATATTAGCGCCAAAACTTCTTATAATATTAATTCTTTCCGTACTCATCCAGTCAGGCATAAAGATTGTTACTTCATGTCCTAATGCTCTGCCCAAAGCTGAAAAAGAAATTCCAGTATTTCCGCTTGTGGCTTCCATAATATGCATACAGGGCAATAATTCTCCCGATTTGTACGCTTTTTCCAAAATATAATAAGCAATACGGTCTTTTATACTTCCTGTATAATTGTAATATTCTGCTTTGGCAAAAATAATGCGTTGCTTATTTTTATATTTATAGGTAATTTTCAACATTGGAGTATTTCCAATCATCGATTTTAAACCAAGTAATTTTGTTTTACATTCGGCATCTTTCATTTCGTTATCAAATTTTCCACAAATATATGAATTTATTTTATAATACAAAAAATTAATATTAAAACAATCAAATATTTTATAAAACACTGATAATATGCTAATGTTTAATAAGACTTAATGAGTTAATTATTATTGACTTGTTAATTTGGATAAAATACTCTAAAATTCGGTAACTATGCACTAAAAAACATATTTTTCTTCATGTTTTGTTATTGAATTGTCTGCAAAAAATCATTAGATTCAAATTTTTTATTTTTAAAATTTCAATAAATTTTACAAATTAAGATATTTTTCTACGCTTTCGACAAAGGTATCTTTTAATAAAACATTTTTATCTTTATCGAGTAAATAAAGTGTGGGAATTGCTCGCAAATCATATATTTCATTGCTCCTTATCATAAGTTTTTTGTCGTAGGCGTTTATCCAGTTTTTTGGAATTTGTGTCTGATATTTTTTCCATTCTGTCAAATCTTCGTCAGGATAAACAGCCAAAACCGTAAGCAATTTTTCTTTTATTAATTGTTGTATCAGTTGCGAATTTTGTATTCTTTCGGTATATTCTTTGCAGGCATTGCAACCCGGATTATTTATAAATAATAATACAAATTCTGTTTTTATATCATATAATTTATGAGTTATTCCAGAAACAAGCGTATATTCAAAATCGGCGGCTTTGTTTCCTATTCTGTTTTTCATTGCCATTTTTAGACGATATTCGGCAATTATTTTATAATTTTCATCAATTATGTTTGTGCCTATAATACTTTGCAAAACAGGAATATACAATTCATCGCTGCGATACGGAGAATTTGCTCCATACAGATATTTTTCGCAAATATCGACAAAACGCTTATATGCAATACTGTCGGTTTCTGCTTTTTGCATCATTATTTTCATGCTTTGCAAAGCCGTTTGTAAATCTACATGTTGCAATATACTGAGAAAATCTGCAAATATATAAGAAGTTGTTTGCCTGTATGTTGACGAATCAGAAAAATCAAAATTGTTCCAATAATTGGTTGCAATATATTTATAGGATTCCAGCCTGTCGGTTATAACAACAGGCACATCGGGCAAAATAAAATCATTAGGCTCGTCAGCCTTGTGTTGTTTAGTATTATTACACGAAATAAATACTGATAAGAATAAAATAAACAAAAAGTTTTTATTCATCATTTTTAATATCTTCTGTGGCATTATCTTTTTCAAAATCGAGCATATCGTTGATTTGTAATTGATTATACCAATCTAATATTTTTTTCATGTGCGAAACGTATAAACGGTCGCGGTCGTAATCGGGAAGTATTTCTTCAAAATATTTTTTTAATATTTCGGGAGCAACTTTTTTGACTTCAATGCCCACAATCTTGCCGCCTTCTTTTTCTTTGATTTTTTCAAGTACCGTAATCAAAGAAATTTCTTCGGTATTAGTAAATACAGATATATCCGACAGCGAACTTACTTTTGCAGACTCGCCAAAGACTGTTCTTTTTTTATCGTTAATATTTTCTACAATCACGCCGCTTTTTGTTTTTCCTACAAAAGCAAACAAACTCGAATGTCCTGAAACCGACAATATTTTTTTCAAATCAACTTTATTTTCACTCATATTTTTCAAAATTAAATTCCCCGCAAAATTAATAAATATTATTAATTATTTGAAAAAATGATGCTGACCAAAAACTTTGTTTGATATAAATATGATGCATTAAAAAAAATATATTGTTATATCATTGTAAAACAGCGTTTATTTAAATTATTAAACATATAAATTTTGAATTTTAACACTTAAAACACAATAAAATATTAATTTTACATTTTACTTTTGCATAAAACAGTATTATGAGAATTATAAAATCAATATTTATCGTATTAATATCTATTATGTTGTTGTCGGGTTGCAACAGCGGAAAAGCCTTATTGCGCAAAGCAAATAAAACATTTGAAAGCGGCGCTTATTACAAAGCGATAAAGCAATACAGAAAAGCCATATCCAAAATAAGCCGGCGCGAGCAGGTTCTTGCAAACTATAATCTTGGCGAGTGTTTCAGAATTTTAAATCAAAACATTTCGGCGGAACAAACATACGGACGTTTGATAAGACACGGCGATAATGTGAAAGATGTTTTATATAAATTTGCCGAAGTGTTGGTAAAAACAGGAAAATATGATGAAGCCGAAAAAAATCTTGAAGCCTTTGCTCGTCAACATCCAGAAGATAATCGCATAGAAAGTATGCGGGCAACAATACAATTTGCACGCGAACATGATATTAAGCCGACAAAAGAATATATAGTTGAAAATTTTTCCGTAGCAAATTCTGTTGCCAACGATTTTTGCCCGATATTTGCAACAGATGATTACGAAACAATATTTTTCACATCATCGCGTCAGTCGGGCAAGAAAGACAGAAAACGCCACGATGTTACAGGAGAATACACAAGCAATATTTATCAGACAGAACTCGGCAAAGATGGAAAATGGACAAAAACAATGAAAGTTGAAGACCTGAGCACAAAGAAAAACGAAGAAGGAGTTTGCTCGTTCAACAGTTCATATACAACATTATATCTTACAAAAACACAAGGTAGTTACGACGATTTGGCAGGAAGCAGCATATATACCGCAAACAGAGATAATAATTATAACTGGAGCGAACCTGAAATTATAAATGTTGTTCCAGACAGTATAAACGTTGGTCATCCTTCGATTTCGCCAGACGAGTTGACTTTATATTTTGTGTCGGATATGCCGGGAGGATTTGGCGGACACGATATTTGGAAATCGACACGAACAAGCAAAAACGATACATGGGAACAACCAATAAATCTCGGAGAAAAAATCAATACAAAAGGAGATGAAATGTTTCCATACTGCCGCTCAGAAAATGAATTTTATTTTTCATCAACAGGTCATACAGGTTTGGGCGGATTTGATATTTACAAAGCCACACAAGCCGAGGATGCAGGTTGGACAGTAGAAAATATGGGAATACCTTTCAACAGTAAGGACGATGATTTCGGAATAATTTTTGAAAGTACAACCGACAACGGATATTTTACATCAAACCGCAGCGGAGGCAAAGGCGGAGACGATATTTATCGTTTCTATGTCAATATTCCTGTTATAGAATATTATGTAGAAGGAATTATTTGTGATGAAAAAACTAAAACTCCGCTTGTCGGCGAAGTTAAAATTATAGGTAATAATGGTTCAACGCTTATAAGAAAAACAGAAAAGGATGGAAAATATAAATTTAAATTAACGGCAAACACCGATTATTTGTGTATAGCATCGTCAGACAAACATTTGAACCAAAAATCAAGATTGAGCACTGTCGGCTACGAAGATTCATATACCTTTACCGATACGCTTAATCTCACTCCGACAGACAAACCGATTGAAATTCCAAATATTTTCTATGAATTCGGTAAAGCCGAGTTAAATCCTCAATCAAAAGAGGCTCTTGATAAATTGGTTGAAATAATGAGTGATAATCCTACAATAGTTATCGAACTTGCAGCGCATACCGACAGTAGAGGCAGCGACCGCGTAAATGAAGAATTGTCGCAACAACGCGCTCAGGCAGTCGTAGATTATATGATAAACGAAGGAATTAAAGAAGAAAGAATGGTTGCATCCGGTTATGGAAAATATCAGCCTAAGGTTGTAGATAAAGAAACTGCCGAAAAATATAATTTCTTGACGGCGGGACGCAAACTCGATGATAAATATATTAATACGTTCAAAGATGATGAAGAAAAATTTGAACTCTGTCATCAGTTAAACCGCCGCACCGAATTGATTGTTATTGGAGTGAATAAATAACGTTTTAATTGTGAAACATAAAGAATGGCAAAAATAACGGTAAAAGATACGGAAGTAACAGTATTGCAAATAAATAATGAAGATTATATTTCTTTGTCGGATATGATTAAGGCAAAAGACGGCGAGTTTTTTGTAACAAGTTGGTTGCGAAATCGTAACACGCTCGAATATATTGGAATATGGGAACGTGTTTATAACGCCACTTTTAATTATGTCGAATTCGACATAATTAAAAGTAATGCTGGACTTAATAGTTTCAGAATAAGCGTGAAAGAGTTAGTGGAAAAAGCAAATATTATTTGTTTGCAGGCAAAAACAGGACGTTATGGCGGCACTTATGCACACAAAGACATTGCCTTTGAGTTTGCATTATGGATTAGTCCTGAGTTTAAAATCTACATTGTAAAAGAATTTCAACGTCTCAAAGAAGAAGAGCAAAAACAAATTGGTTGGTCGGCAAAGCGTGAATTGGCAAAAATCAATTACCACATTCACACAGATGCCATAAAACACAATCTTATACCGCAGGAAATTACAGATTTGCAGATTTCATACGTTTATGCCAACGAAGCCGATGTGCTGAATGTGGCTTTGTTTGGAATGACAGCAAAAGAATGGCGGGACAGCAATCCCGATTTGAAAGGAAATATAAGAGATTATGCTACAATCAATGAGTTAATTTGTCTCTCGAATATGGAAAATATTAATGCTGTTTTGATAAATGAAGGAGTTTTACAAAGCGAACGTCTTGTAAAACTCAATCAAATTGCCATTCAACAAATGCGGGTTTTGAATGAAATTGAAAACAGAAAACTTTTAAAATGAGTTTGGTTTTGAGGAATTATTTGTATCAAATATGATGACAGTAAAAGAAATTATATATTTGTCATATTCCAATTTAGCAATGGCTCACAGCGCCGTTACTAAAAAGCAGGAAAAATATTACAGGTTGAATTATATGATTAGAGCAAAATTAAATAAAGGCTTGTTAAACGGGACAATGAATATGAAAACTATTTTTGATGATGAGAAAATCAAATTACAAATAGGACAAATTTGTAATTATTGTGGCTCACACGAACAGTTATCTCTCGACCATATTTTACCTCAAAAAAATGGAGGAACAGATGATGCTGAAAATTTAATTTACGCTTGTAAAAAATGCAATAGTTCAAAAGGGAAAAAAGATTTAATGCAATGGATGAAAGATAGAAATGACTTTTTACCTTTAATGATTATTCGCAGATATTTAAAATTAGTATATGGTTATTGCGATAAGCATAATTTACTTGATTTGAGTATAGATGAATTAGATGATATTAATTTACCTTTTAATGTGAATTTTTTGCCAATAAAATTTCCCGAACCGCAAAATTTAAAACTAACAATTTGTGATGCAAAATAACCTCCTCATACAATCCGACAATATTGAAAGAAAAATAATATTTTTAAAACAATGTTTTCTAATATCATTCAAATTACAATGTCAGAGCAGATTATAGAATAAACAAAATATGAACAAAAGCAATATAAATAATAATTTCCGATACAGTCAGCGCGGAGTATCAGCCGCAAAAGAAGATGTGCATAATGCAATAAAAAATCTTGACAAAGGACTATATGAAAAAACCTTTTGCAAAATAGTTCCCGATACGCTTTGCGGCGACGAAGATTTTTGTTTGGCGATGCACGCAGACGGCGCAGGTACAAAATCATCGCTCGCTTACGTTTATTGGAAAGAAACAGGCGACATAAGCGTGTGGAAAGGAATAGCGCAAGATGCAATAGTGATGAATATTGACGATTTGCTTTGCGCAGGAATTACCGACAACATTCTTTTATCGTCAACAATAGGAAGAAATAAAAAATTAATATCGGGAGAAGTTATTGCCGAAATTATAAATGGAACATCCGAATTTATAAACAGGATGAGAAATTTTGGCGTCAACATTACGCTCACAGGCGGCGAAACAGCAGATGTAGGCGACCTTGTACGCACTGTTATTGTTGACAGTACGGTAACTGCGCGTATCGAAAGAAATAAAATAATCGACAATGCAAATATCGCAGACGGAGATGTTATTGTCGGCTTGGAATCTTACGGAAAAGCAACTTACGAAAACGAATACAACGGAGGAATGGGAAGCAACGGACTTACGTCGGCGCGACATGATGTTTTTTGCAAAACGCTTGCCGAAAAATATCCTGAAAGTTATGACAATTCAATATCTGAAAATCTTGTCTATTCGGGCAACTATAATCTTACAGATATAGAACCTCGTACAGGCTTAACTATGGGCAAGTTAGTGTTATCGCCAACGCGAACCTATGCGCCTGTTGTTGCCGAAATTCTTAAAACAATGAGAGCCGATATTCACGGAATGATTCATTGTTCGGGCGGAGGACAAACAAAAATTATAAATTTTATTGAAAATTATCATATCATAAAAGACAATTTATTTCCTGTTACGCCGCTGTTTGAAATTATACAAAACGAGTCGCAAACCGATTGGAAAGAAATGTATAAAGTTTACAACATGGGACACAGATTTGAAATTTATGTGAAACCCGAAAAAGCCGAAAATATAATTGAAATATCAAAAAAATTCAATATAAATGCACAAATCATAGGAAAAGTGGAAAAATCGAAAGACAGAAAACTTACAATCATCACAGAAAAAGGACATTTTGTTTATTAAATAAATTAATATATTATGTATAAAAATTTTAACTCATACATAGAAGAATGTATAAAAAATAATTGGGATTTGCCTGCGCTATCGGACTATCAGGGCGAGGCAAATTATTACAAAGACATTGCAAAAGATATAGCAAAATTGCATATAGTTTTTGAGCAATGCGGAATAAAAAAAGGCGATAAAATATCTTTGGCAGGACGAAATTCGTCGAACTGGGTAATCTCTTTTCTTGCAACAATTACTTATGGCGCTGTTGCCGTGCCTGTTCTTCACGAATTTAAATCGGATAATGTACACAATATCATAAATCATTCCGAATCCAAACTTTTGTTTGTAGGCGATGTTGTATGGGAAGGTTTGAGCGCCGATAAATTGCAAAATATAAATGCAATAATTCAAATAAACGATTTTAAGTTTCTGTTTGTAAAAAAAACATCTGTAAATGACTTAAACAATGCCATTAACAGAATTTTTACCGAAAAATACAAAAGCGGTATTACACCCGACGATGTAAAATATCACAACGATAAAAGCGAAGAACTTGCAATGATAAATTACACATCCGGAACAACAGGATTTTCAAAAGGCGTAATGCTTCCATACAGGTCGCTTAAAGCAAATCTTGAATTTGCCTGCACCGCTTTGCCTCAATTGCAGGGCGGCGGAGTTGTTTCAATGTTGCCGACCGCTCACATGTACGGATTGATATTCGAAATTGTTTTCACGCTTGTATCAGGTTGCCACATTCAATTTCTTACACGAATGCCAACGCCGAAAATAATTCTTGAAGCCTATTCTACCGTAAAACCTCGCCTCATAATATCAGTGCCTCTTATTGTCGAAAAAATATTTAAACGGAAAATAAAACCTTTACTTGATAAAGCATCCATACGTTTTTTGATGAAAGTACCGATAATAAAACAAGGAATACAGAAAAAAATATTGAAGCAAGTAAACCATTCGTTTGGAGATAATGTTATTGTTGTTGTGGTTGGCGGAGCGGCATTTAACAGCGAAGCAGAAACATTTTTCAAAAAAATAGGATTTCAATATACCGTAGGATATGGAATGACCGAATGTGGACCTCTTATCTCATACGACGATTGGACAACAACACACATTTATTCCTGTGGAAAGCCAATACCCTGCGTAGAGTTGAAAATTGATAATCCCAATCCCGAAACAGGAATAGGCGAAATAATTTTGAAAGGCGAAAACGTATTTTTGGGATATTATAAAAATCCCGAAGCAACCAAAGCCGTGTTCGATGCCGATGGCTGGTTTCATACAGGCGATTTGGGAATTTTGGATAACGATGGATATCTTTACATAAAAGGTCGCAGTAAAAATATGATACTTGGACCATCGGGACAAAATATTTATCCCGAAGAAATAGAAGACCGTTTGAATAATATTCCATACGTAAACGAATCAATTGTAATTGACAACGACGGAAAATTGGTTGCCCTGATTTATCCCGACTACGAACTTGCATATAAAGAAAAATTAACCGACAATGATTTGGAAAAGATTTTGGACAACGAAAAAAACGAGTTAAACAAACAACTTCCAAATTACAGTCAAATAACGCGAATAAAACTTTATCCCGAAGAATTTGAAAAAACGCCGAAGAAAAGTATTAAAAGATTTTTATACGAAAAGTAATACCAAACTTGCGGTTCAAATATTTCAGGTAAATTTGCAGCAAAATAATTATAACATGAAAATTTATACAAAAACAGGCGATAAAGGTACAACCTCTCTCGTTGGCGGCAAGCGAGTTCCCAAATTTCATATTCGCGTAGAAGCGTATGGAACTGTTGACGAACTGATTTCTTATATAGGATTAATTCGCTCTCAGGAAATTGATTCGCACATTATTGATATTCTGCATAAAATTCAGATTAATTTGATGGATATAGCCGCAATTATAGCAAGCGATGAAAGCGTAAAACAACTTCGGCAGATTACCGATGACGATATTAATATTATAGAAAACGAAATAAACAAATATGATGAAGAACTTGAACCGCTCAGATATTTTGTACTTCCGGGCGGACACAGTATTCCCGCTTTTTGTCATATTGCGCGATGCGTTTGTCGCCGTGCGGAACGTATGATTTTAAAACTTAACGCCGAAACTCCCGTTCCCGAGAAAGTGTTAATTTACATGAATCGTTTGTCTGATTATCTTTTTACTCTTGCACGAAAACTGCATAAAAATCTTGACATTAAAGAAGTTTTTTGGATTACGGATAAATAAATACTAACAATTCATAAATTAATGTTCGTAAAAATTTTATAAAACATATTGTTTTAATCAAAATAATTTATACTTTCGCATTCCAAAAATATAGTATTAAATTATTAATTAGTTGTTTTTTAAATTTTTGCATTATGTACTGGACATTAGAACTTGCTTCGAAATTAGAAGATGCACCTTGGCCTGCAACTAAAGAAGAGTTGATTGATTATGCCGTAAGGTCCGGTGCGCCATTGGAAGTTGTTGAAAATCTTCAGGAACTTGAAGACGATGGCGAAATTTATGAAAGTATTGACGACATTTGGCCTGATTATCCAAGTAAAGACGATTTCTTTTTTAATGAGGATGAATATTAATCCGAAAATTATTTTAAAGGCAGAAGACCATTCAGGGTCTTCTTCTTTTTGTAAAATATTTGTAAAATAAAATTTGTGAACATGCATATAATTGAACTCGAAAATATGGAATTTTTTGCTCGACATGGCTGTTTCAGCGAAGAGCAGATTATTGGCAATAAATTTATTGTAAATTTAAAAATTATTACCGCCGAATCATTGTCGGAAATCAGCGACAATATTGATGATGCCGTCAATTATCAAACAATATACAACATTGTGCGCCGCGAAATGAAACAAACCTCGCATCTGCTCGAAAACGTTTGTAAACGAATACTTGATGCCATTTATGCAGAAATTGAAAATATAAAAAACATTACCGTAAAAATCAGCAAACTAAATCCTCCGATTGGCGGAAAAATAGATTGCGCAAGCGTTACAATGCAAAGGTAATTATTACATCTTAGATAGTCGTTCATTGCAAAGTCAATTTATTGCAAAATTAATTTTGGCTATGTCATAATTTGCTTTATCCCAAATTACTCATTAGAAAATTACTAATCGCTTCAAGTTGTTGAAACATAAATTATTATTAAAGAAAATCTCTAATGCGTAGCGTTAGGGCAAAAACAGATTAAATTTTTGTGTAATA
>JAISPX010000023.1 GCA_031274595.1 Prevotellaceae bacterium
CATTGGAAATGCCTATTTATTACTCCGCCGCCTACCCAAACCCTGCGGGCAATGAACTGATAATTGACAAAATAGAAAACGATGAAGCATTGGCAACAAACTCAACAAAAAGCCTAAACGCAAAATCTTCGGAAATAACGGTATTGCTTTACAGCCACAGCATAACAAAATTAGTATATAACAAAAAATATCCGTCATCGGCAAAGCAAATAAAAATAGATACATCAACATTGCCAAACGGCGCTTATTATCTCAACATTATTGAAAACGGCGAAGCAATAAAACAGCAAACAATTATAGTAAATCATTAAATGATAATGCAAATTAAAATATAATGCTTTTAATTTCCGTTTTTGCACTTGTTTTAAACATAAAACGATACTTTTTAGAGGTATCGTTTTAAATTTAAGCCCTCTTGGGCAGACAAATACCCATAATATTCGCCTTGCAATATGCTGATTATAAATACTGAATTAAAAAATAAATATAAAATGATGTTAATATTACATAAATTTCATAACTTTGAAGCCGTTTTAAAATAAATATAACAATTTTTAATGCACAAAAACAAGTTGAATACAGCGTTGTAAATTACAATTATTAATTAAATAAATTACATCACTCATGAGAGTTTATCAAACAGAAGAAATCAGGAATATCGTGCTACTCGGTAATGCAGGCGCAGGAAAAACCACGCTTGCCGAAGCAATGATGTTCGAAGGTAAAGTTATCGACCGTCGGGGGACGGTTGAAGCCAAAAACACAGTATCGGACAGCGCCGAAATAGAACAAATTTATCAGCGTTCAATATATTCGAGCGTGCTGTTTACCGAATACAATGACAAAAAAATAAATTTAATCGATTCGCCGGGATCTGACGATTTTTCGGGCGGAACGTTTGCTGCGTTCAAAGTTGCCGACACAGGCATAATGGTTATTAATGCTCAAAACGGAGTTGAAGTTGGCACCGAAATTTTTGCCCGCTATGCCGAACGACACGAAAAACCAATAATTATTGCCGTAAATTGTTTAGACCATGAAAAAGCAAATTGGGAAAATACTCTTGATTCGATGCGTCAAACATTCGGCAATAAACTGACGCTTGTTCAGTATCCTGTGAATCCGGGCAACGGATTCAACGAAATTATTGACGTTTTGCTGATGAAATTATTCCGCTTCAAAGACGATAACGGAACTTTTGAAGCAGTGGAAATACCTGCAAGCGAACTGGAACGCGCAAAAGAACTTAATGCAGCGCTCATAGAATCGGCTGCCGAAAATGATGAAAGTTTGATGGAACTTTTCTTTGAAAAAGGAGAACTTACCGAAGATGAAATTCGCAAAGGCTTACGGGCAGGACTTAAAAGTCGCGGCGTTATTCCCATATTCTGCACGGCTGCAAAAAAAGATATAGGCACAAAACGTTTATTGGAATTTATTATAAACGTTGCGCCAAAACCAAACGAATCACGTGAATACAAAACCAAAGAAGGCGAAGTTATTCCGTGCGACCCGAAAGGCGCTCCATCTTTATTTATCTTTAAAACCGCAGTAGAACAGCATCTCGGCGAAGTTTCGTATTTTCGAGTAATGTCGGGAAAAATCACCGAAAGCATGGATTTGATAAATGCAAACAACGATACCAAAGAACGTATTTCGGCTTTGTATGCAGTTGCAGGTAAAAAACGCGAAAAAGTTACCGAAATGCTTGCAGGAGATATAGGCTGCACGGTGAAACTAAAATCATCGCGCCGCGATCAAACACTGAACGGAGACGGTAAAAGATGGCAGTTCCTGCCGGTAAAATATCCCGACCCGAAATTCCGTACAGCAATAAAAGCCAAAGATCAAAAAGATGATGAGAAACTTGGCGAAATATTGAACCGCACACACATGGAAGACCCGACAATTGTTGTAGAATATTCAAAAGAACTGAAACAAATAATTTTGAGCGGACAAGGCGAACATCATATCAATATTTTGAAATGGCACTTAACCAACACTCATAAAGTAGAAATAGAATTGATTGCGCCGAAAATTCCTTATCGTGAAACTATTACCAAACTTGCAGCCGCAGATTATCGCCACAAAAAACAGTCGGGCGGAGCAGGACAATTCGGCGAAGTGCATTTGCTGATTGAACCTTATCTCGAAGGCGTTGCCGAAAACAACAGATTCAAATTCGATGGAAAAGAATTGGTTTTAAATCTTAAAGGAAAAGAAGAATTTAATCTCGACTGGGGCGGGAAACTCATTTATTATAACTGCATAGTTGGCGGTTCGATTGACTCTCGTTTTATGCCCGCAATATTAAAAGGCATAATGGAAAAAATGGAAGAAGGACCTCTTACAGGCTCGTATGCACGCGATATTAAAGTTTACGTTTACGACGGAAAAATGCATCCCGTTGATTCAAACGAAATATCGTTTAAGCTTGCTGGACGTAATGCATTTAAGGATGCTTTCAAAAAAGCATCTCCCAAAATCATGGAACCTATCTACAATATAGAAGTGTTTGTGCCAAGCGACAGTCTGGGCGATGTAATGAGCGATTTGCAAAACCGCCGCGCAATGATTGAAGGTATGAGCAGTGAAAAAGGATTTGAAGTAATTAAAGCTCGAGTTCCTTTGGCTGAAATGTATAAATATTCGACAACATTAAGTTCGCTGACTTCGGGACGCGCAACTTTTACAATGAAATTTGCCGAATATCAACAAGTGCCTGCCGAAGTTCAGGATAAACTTCTGAAAGCTTATGAAGCCGAAGAAAAAGACGAATAATCTTAAGTAATTTGGGTAGTTATTTGGGATTTAATTAGTAAGTAAATTTTTTGAGCACACGGGATGAATATTTTTTATCCCGTGTGTTGTTGTTTAGTTGCTCCTTATTAAGAAATGATTTAATTATAAATCACTTTCAACTTTATAACTAAATAAAATAGTAAATCATAAATAATAAAATAATAAATGATTTTTTAGTTATACCTTTATTAAGAAACTTTGCCGTTCCAAATATTTCATGTAAATTTGCGGGATTAAAAATATTAAAATTATCAAATTATGAAAGCATTAAAAATTATATTGAAATCGTTGGCGATTCTAATAGTAGTGTTGGTATTGTTTGTTATTACAGCGCCGACATTATTCAGAGGTAAAATAGAATCCATAGCAAAGAAAACCATCAACGAAAAAATAAACGCGCTGGTGGATTTTAACCATCTTAACATAACCATTTTGAGAACTTTCCCAAATGTAACGGTATCGCTTGAAAATATAACTGTCGGCGGTATCGGCAATTTTGAAGGAGACACGCTTGCATCTATAAAATCGCTTTCGGTGGTTGTGGATGTTTGGGCGCTTATAAAAGGCAATTTTGTGATAAAATCGGTGTCTATTGATAATCCCGACATCAAAGCTCGCCTGCTTGCTGACGGCAGCGCCAACTGGAACATTATGAAATCGGATGAAGAAGAAACTGACACGCAGCAAACAACCGAAGCGGAAACGGAATCTTCATCGGGATTTAATCTGGAATTGAAGAAAATGGAAATCAAAAACGCAAATATAGTGTACGACAGCGAACCTGATGAAATGCTTGTCAGCGTTGAAAATCTTTATCTCAATCTGAGCGGCGAACTTTCGTCAGATCACGACGTAATTAAATTGTCAACCAAATCGGAAAACATAAGCGTTTACAGTAAAAAATCGCCGCTTGTATCGAATATTACGCTTGCCATAAACGGAAACTTTGATGCCGACTTCAGCAACAATACCTTCACGTTGCAGGAAAACGAAATTCAGATAAACAAAATGATAATGAAAGCCGATGGCACAATAAAAAATCTTGACAACGGCATAGATTTTGATTTGGCTTACGGATTAAAAATTCCCTCGTTAAAATCTCTGCTTGGATTAATACCGCCGACAATATTATCCGAAGTAAACGATATAGAAACGCAGGGCGACCTGTCGATGAACGCAACAATGAAAGGATTATTCAACGAAAATTCAATTCCCGTTATAACGCTTGCGCTGAAAGTGAAAGATGGCTACATAAAATATTCAGGATTTTCGGAAGCAATAAAACATCTTAATATCGACCTTGATATGATTTTGAATAAAAACAAAGACGCAAACAGCGTGATTAATTTATCAAAATTCAGTCTGGATGTGATAAACAATCCTTTTGCTGTTTCAGGAAAAATTTTATATCCGTTTACCGACCCCGACATAAACTTTACGACAAGCGGTAAAATTGATTTTGCATCGTTGCGCAAATGCCTGCCGCTTGTAAATACTTCGCTCGACGGCGTGTTGAACGCCAACATTGCTTTTGCAGGATTAATGTCGCAAATTGAAAACAAACAGTACGAAAAAATAATACTCAACGGAACTTTATCTTTAAGCAATTTTAAGATGAAACTCGACGGAACCGCTTCGGATATAGATATCGACAATGCATCGCTGACGTTCAAACCCACATATTGCATGCTCAACTCGTTTGATGCGAAAATGGGAAAAAGCGATTTGCACCTTTCGGGAAGATTTGAAAACATGCTGCCGTATATTTTCAAAGGCAGCCCGCTGAAAGGAAACCTTAACTTAAAGTCGGAATTGTTCGATTGTAATGAATTTTTGACTATAACTCCAACTTCCGAAACCGACCAATCAGCAAGCGTTTCGGATACAGGCGTGATAATTCTGCCATCAAATATTGATTTTATAATAAATGCAAATGCAGCCAAACTTATTTACGACAATATTACAATGACAAACTTTTACGGCAATATAAATCTCAAAGAAGGCAAACTGAATCTCGAAAGAATAACAAGCAATACCGTAGGCGGACAAATAAGCGTTGCAGGTTCGTACTTTGCAAACAATACTGATAAAGCCGCCGTAAACATGAAACTGTCGCTTGACAATGTAGATATTAACGATGCAACAAAAACATTTGACATATTCGGTAAATTTGCGCCGATACTGCAAAATACAAACGGTAAGGTAAGCCTTTCTCTTGATTTCAATTCCGAATTGGATAAAAACATGAATCTTGATTATAAAACATTAAACGCCGAAGGCTCTTTCAAAACCAAAGACATACTGCTTGCCGCTAACGAAAGTATTAATAAACTGGCAAATCTTCTGAAAATAGACAGCGTAAAATCAATAAAAAATGTAGATATTAATTTCGCAATTAAAAACGGCATGATAAAAATAAATCCATTTGATGTGAAATTAGGTAATTTTGATATGAAAATCGGCGGAGAACACGGACTTGCAAACGATTTGAACTATGATGCAGACATAGATATTCCGGCAGGAAAAATAGGTCTTGATGTTAATAATACATTGTCAAAATTGGGAATTGCAAATTCGGGAGGAAACAGCAAAGTAAAAGTAGGCGTAAAAATTAAAGGAACAATGAAAAATCCATCATTCAGTCTTGGATTGCCTAAATACGGAAGCCCTGTTTCATCTATTGCAGGCGGCGAAATAGAAAATGTAAAAGAAGCCGTAAAAACAACTGTTGACTCGCTGAAAAATCAGGCAAAAGATAAAATAGAAACAGTTATAGATTCTGCCAAAAACAAAGCAAAAGATAAAGTTACAAACATCTTACAGGACTTGATAAACAAGAAAAGATAATAAAAGAACATCAATATTTAATGGTAAAACATATTATTAACATTAACGGTTAATCATTATTTTGTATCTTTGCGCAAATTTTAATTTCAATCGGTATGAAACCTGTACAAATACATAACGATGTTTATGTAATAAGCGTAAACGACAGAAGAAAACAATTGTTTGAAAATATGTGGCCACTGCCCTGCGGCGTAGCATACAATTGTTATATAATAGATGACGAGAAAACCGCTCTGCTTGATACGGTAGAACTTGGCAGCGCCAATAATTTCATCGCATATATAGATGAAGCGCTGAATGGCAAATCGCTCGATTATTTAATAATTAACCACATGGAACCCGACCATTCGGGCGAAATACAAAATGTTATAGCGCGATATCCAAACGTGAAAATTGTAGGCAACAAACAAACATTTAAAATTTTGCAGGAATATTTCAATTACACTCAAAATTTAATCGAAGTAGCCGATGGTAGCGAAATAAATCTCGGCAAGCACAATTTGAAATTTCTTACCACGCCAATGGTTCACTGGCCAGAATCGATGATAGTTTACGACACTGTAAATCATATTTTATTCTCGCAAGATGCATTTGGCTCTTTCGGAACTTTAGACGGCGCAATTTTTGATGACGAAGCCGATTTTGATTTTTACGAAAACGAAATGCGCCGCTATTATTCCAATATTGTCGGTAAATACAGCGTAATGGTACAAAAAGCCTTTGCCAAATTACATGAAACTCCCGTAAAAACAA
Organism: Prevotellaceae bacterium; assembly: GCA_031274595.1. Taxonomy (GTDB): domain Bacteria; phylum Bacteroidota; class Bacteroidia; order Bacteroidales; family UBA932; genus JAIRKV01. Next base: position 6,403 of record JAISPX010000023.1, read on the forward strand.
TTTGTCCTGTTCACGGAATCGTATGGCGCAAAAATCCGTCTAAGGTTATGGAACTTTACAACAAATGGAGCAACTACGAAAGCGAAAACGGAGTTTTGATACTGTTCGCATCAATGTATGGAAATACTGAGCAAATTGCCGACCATATTGCACGCAGAATTGCAGAAAACGGAGTGAAGAAAATTCGTATTTATGATGTTTCAAAAACTCACGTTTCATATCTGATGAGCGAAGCATGGAAATACGGAACAATCGTACTCGGCTCATGCGCATACAACGGCGAAATGCATCCAATGATGGAAATGTTTTGTCGCGAAATTGAACATTACGGATTGAAAAACCGCGCTCTTGCATTGTTCGGAACTTACAGCTGGAGCGGAGGAGGATTACGCAATCTGCAAAAATTTGCAGAAAATATAGGTTGGGAACAAATCGCCGAACCGGTTGAAATTAAAGGAATACCCGATAACGAAAAATTTGCCCGCTTTGACGAGTTTGCAAAATCAATATCGGATTATTGTAAAAAGTGTTAGTTTTGATATTTTAACCAAAATATAAAATACAAATGAAACGAATTATCTCAATATTTGCACTGATTTTGATTGTTTTTAATTCTTACTCTCAACAAGATAGTATAGAAAATGAAATTCTTAATTATTCAAGTACAAAATCAGATATAATTTCAAAAGGAAGGCGATTGTTGCTCGACAAATTCATTGAAGGCGATTATGCAAAAGTTAAAACAGTAAAAGATTATTTAATAAATTTGGAAGACAATGATTACAAGGCTGTTTTTGCGCCAGAACATTGGCTGATACTTTATTGGACACAAGAATACGATACACTGTTGACAGGTATTAAAAATTTCAAAAAAGAAGAAAATTATTACAATCAGGGCAAAATCAATCCGCAACTCGATTTGCTTTTTAAAAAAATAAAAGAGAAATCTATTGAGTCGGAATATTTATTGCAACAGTTTATATCAAATTCGGTGCTGCAAGATGTTGAAAAAGATTTCTTACGCTTGCATCTTTATTTTATGTTAACTGAAAATCCAAGTTTATATCAAGATACTATCAACGATTTGGCAGATACATTTTTGACAAAATATCCTGACAATGATTACGAAAATTTTACGAGAGAATACATAAGATATAAATTAATTCAGGGCAAATGGGGTCTGGGATTTGAATTTTTCAGCGGTTATAACATATATAATGGAGATATTAATCAATATTTCAGCAACAATATACCTATTGGTATTGCGTTTGATGCAGCATACAAACAATTTAACTTATATTTGCGAGCTTATGTTGGAATAGGAAAAACCAAAAAAGATATTATAAGAGATGATATAATTTGGGATAAAGGCTCTCAAGCAAATACATATTCGGCTGAAATTTCTTTAGGTCCCGATATTATTGATTCAAAATCATTAAAAATTACACCTTTTAGCGGAATTTCTATAATGGGCATATCGCCGACAGAGAATGATATTAGTAATAATAAAGATTTAAAACACGTTGAACTGAAAACAGTGCTTGGATATGTTATAGGGCTAAATCTGGATATTAAACTAAAAAAAACAAAACTAAGAAATTATAAAAGTTTTTCGCAAAATCCATTTGGCTATACAGTTTTAAGATTACGATATACATACTGTGTGCCAAAATTTGAAAGCAGATATAAGGAATTTAAAGGTAATATACACTATATATCTATTGGCATAGGACTATTCGCCAGACAATCATTAATAGAATATTGATTTAATAGACATCTAAATTATATTAACAAATAATACGTTTTATATTTAATTTTTATACTTTTGTAAAACTAATTTACAACTAAAAATGAAAAAGAAAGATTTATTAAAAGAAACCGTCAAGCATATAGACATTAAATCGTTTGATGCAACAAAAATTGTAGATGCGATGCGCGATATGTCGTTCACATCACGCGACACGGCTAAGGCTGCCGACATTTTTCAAATGATGATAAAAGAAAAAAACTGCACAAATATGCTCACAATCGCAGGCAGCACAAGCGCAGGCGGCTGTATGCAGGTTTATGTTGACTTGGTCAAAAACAATATGATTGATTGCATTGTTTCAACAGGAGCATCAATCATTGATATGGATTTTTTTGAAGCGCTCGGGTTCAAACATTATAAAGGTACTCCGTTTATTGACGATAATTTTTTGCGCAGCAATTATGTAGATAGAATTTATGATACATATATCGACGAAATAGAACTGCAAAAATGCGATGCGGCAATCAAAAAAATTGCCGATAAACTTGAAGCGCGTCCGTATTCTTCGCGCGAATTTATTTGGGAAATAGGCAAATGGCTTACAAAAAACTCAAAGAAAAAAGATTCGCTTATTCAGGCATGTTACGAAAATAATGTTCCCATCTTTGTTCCCGCATTTTCGGATTGCAGCGCAGGTTTCGGATTGGTAATGCATCAGGCAGAACGCATAAAAAACAAAAAACCATATATTACTATTGATTCCGTTGCCGATTTTCGCGAATTGACAGAAATAAAAATGCGTTCAAAAACCAGCGGCTTGCTTATGATTGGCGGCGGCGTTCCCAAAAATTTTGCACAGGATACGGTTGTATGCGCCGAATGTTTAGGAAAAGAAGTTCCAATGCATCAGTATGCAATTCAAATAACAGTGGCAGATGTGCGAGACGGAGCCTGTTCAAGTTCAACTCTCAAGGAAGCATCTTCGTGGGGAAAAGTTGATACAACATTTGAGCAAATGGTTTATGCCGAAGCAACAACAGTACTTCCATTGATAGCAAACTATGCTTACAAAAAAGGAGATTGGAAAAAACGAAAGCCGCGTAATTGGGCTAAAATATTTACTACTACAGCAATGTAGCTGTACATTTTTAATATTTGTTTTCATGTTGGAGTTGCAATTTTTGTTGCAGCTCCTTTTTTGTTTATAGTAATACAAATGCAACCATCGCTTACATACGTATGCAGTCATCGCTTACATACGTATGTAATTATCGCCTGCATGCGTATGTAGTTGTTTCTTGAATAAGCCTATAAGATTTAACCCAAATTACTCATTAGAAAATTACTAATCGCTTCAAGTTATTGAAACATAAATTATTGTTAAAGAAAATCTCTAATGCGTAGCGTTAGGGCAAAAACAGATTAAATTTTTGTGTAATAGTAGTTTGTAGATATGGATTTCGCTAATGCTGAATTTGGGTTTAAC
>JAISPX010000047.1 GCA_031274595.1 Prevotellaceae bacterium
TTGGGAACGTAGTGAACGGCGTTTTCATCACGAAAATATTTTATGTCGTTATCTTTAACATCGGTAATTACAACTGTTTCTTTGGGTTTGCCGAGCGCTATGACAAGGGCAATTTCATATTGTGGTGGAATATTCAGAATTTGGGCGAGTTCCTGCCGTTTTACCGAAACAATCATACATCCGCCCAAATCTTGTTCCGTTGCGCCAAGCAGAATGCTTTGCGAAACAATTCCTTCGTCGTATTCGGGTTTGTTTTGCGTAATATTTTTATCGACAACTATCACAATATACGCCGCAGGACGTTCTCCTTCTGCGGGTCCGTTCCAGTCTTTTAAATATCCTGCCCAGGCGAGTGTCGGAAATATTTTTTCGTTAACTTCTTTGGTGTTGGAAATAATATATTTCAGCGGCTGCAAATTTTTTGCCGATGGCGATAATCGCGCCAAGTCAACAAACGATTTCAATGTTTGCACATCGATGCGCACATCTTCGTAGAAACGCCGATAACTGCGATTTTTTCTTATAAGTTCGTGTATCATAACTTTAATCTTTTATTTCGCGAATTTACAAAGAAAGATGATATGCACAAATTTTGACTGTATCAAACGATATAGAAAAAATTTATAAATACTCCAAAAAGGCAATGAAATCAGGCAAAAACAAAAAGTATCCTGTTGATAAATTTTAATTTTCAATCCTTTTTTCAATTACATTCCAATCCAGAACATTCCAGAAATTGGAAATATAGTCAACCCTGCGACACTGATAGTCGAGATAATATGCGTGTTCCCAGACATCGCATGTAAGCAAGGGCTTATAATTTTTTCTTATGGGATTTCCCGCATTGAGTTCTTGTGTAATTATGAGGTTTCCATCGTCTTTTTGCGACAGCCATGCATATCCTGACCCAAAAAGCGAGATTGCCGCTTTGTCGAATCTGTTTTTAAATTCTTCAAACGAGCCGAATGTTTTATTTATTGCCGAAAACAGGTTTCCTTCGGGCATGGTTTTGGGTTTCGGCGACAGTTGCTCAAAATAAAACCTGTGATTCCAAACCTGTGCGGCATTGCAGAATAAAACTCCGCTACAATCGACAGATTCTTTTATGAGAGTTGTCAAATCAACTGACGTAATCCTCATTCCATCTATCAAAGCGTTGAGATTGTTTATGTGAAGCCTAAACTGTTTTCCGTAATGAAATTCTATCGTTCGTGCGCTTATGTGAGGCTCAAGAGCATCTTTTTCGAAATTTAGTACCGGTAATTCAAATATCATATCTTTATTATTTTATGGATTTAATGGTGTACAAATTTACAAAAAATATAGATATCAGAAAATTATATTTTAATGTTTTTTGCTCAAATGTGTAAAAAAATTATGTTTTTTGTGTCAGAAAGGTCAAAGTTTGAACAAGTTATCACGATATTAATAATAAAAGTTAAAATAGCAAATATAAGGTTAAAAGCGTCAGAAAGTTTAAACTATATAAGTTTATTTAATGGTTAATGATACAATGATATAATGGTAAATCGTAAATAATGAAATAGTAAATATAAATTAGGCGTATTTTGATGGCTGTTTGGTATAAATAACATTGTCATTTGATATTTTTTATAATTTTGCAAAAAATAAAACAGGCACAAATGAACATAGTTCTCGAAATTGACAAATTAAGCAAGCATTTCGGCTCGTTGGTTGCTGTTGACAATATTAGTTTCTCGGTTGAAAAAGGAAATGTGTACGGACTTCTGGGACCTAATGGCAGCGGCAAAACGACAACACTCGGAATGATTCTTAATGTTGTAAATCCCACAAAAGGCTCTTGGAAATGGTTTGGCAAAGAACATAATCCCGAAGCGCTGAAAAAAATAGGCGCAATTATAGAACGTCCTAACTTTTATCCGTATTTGTCGGCGGCAAAAAATTTGCAGATAGTTGCAAACATCAAACAGGCTTCGGTTTCTCTAATTGATGAAAAATTAGAAATTGTAGATTTGCTGCATCGAAAAAATGATAAATTTGCCGCTTTTTCATTAGGAATGAAACAACGTCTGGCAATTGCCGCCGCATTGCTCAACAATCCCGAAGTTCTGATTCTCGACGAACCTACCAATGGTCTCGACCCGCAGGGAATTATAAAAATACGAGAGATAATAAAACAAATTGCAGAAACAGGAACAACAATTATTCTTGCAAGTCATTTGCTTGATGAGGTTGAAAAAGTTTGTTCTCATGCCGTTGTGCTTAATAAAGGTAAAAGCATTTATTGCGGAACGGTTGAAAATATGTCAAGCGAACTTGGATATTTTGAACTCGGAACTGCAAATGTCGATAATCTTATAGGTATTCTCGAATCCATGCCGTATTTTGAAAAAATTGTACGCAAACAGCATTTTGTGTCGGCAACTCTGAAAACAGATTTGGATGCCGAAGAATTAAACAAAATACTTGTAAACAGCGGAATTTTCCTAAGTCATTTGGTAAAACGCAAAGATAATCTTGAGCAACAATTTCTTAATCTTATAAAAAATGAAACAGATGTTACGATTACTAAAAATAGAGTGGAATAAAATATATAATTACAAAACGGCGCGAATATTCATTATTCTGTATTTCGTCTTGCTTGCCTCAATGGGATATTTGGTAACAATTATAAAACCGAGATTTGACAGTATTAATATTGATTTGGCGCGACTTGGAGCATATATTTTTCCGTATGTCTGGCAAAATATATCCTACTTTGCCGATTTTGGTTCTATATTTTTGGCAATAATTATAATCGCCAATATCACAAACGAATATTCATACCGCACAATAAAACAAAACCTTATTGATGGTTTAACAAAAAAAGAGCTTTTATTGTCGAAATTACTTGTAAGTTTAATATTTGTGGTTTTATCAACCGTATTGGTTTTTCTTGCCTGTTTGGGATTGGGTTTGTATTATACTAAAAATCCAGTGTCAATCTTTACGGGCGCTGAATTTGTATTGGGATATTTTTTTAAATTAAGCGTATTTTTTTCTGTTTGCACTTTTCTTGCCGTCTGGATACGCAAATCGGGATTTGCTTTTATGCTGATAATTTTGTGGCGATTGGGCGAAAGTATTATTTTGGCTTTAGAAACATATTATTCTTCAAGTTCATCATACTGCGTGTCTAATTTACTGCCTGCAAATGCAACAACAAACTTATTGCCGTTTCCCAGAATACACCCTCAAAATTTTTTAACGGGGCAAACTGTCTTTTCGTTAGGCGATTTTCGTGCCGAATATTGTATTGTCGCAATTGCGTATATTGCCATTTTTATATTTTTATCATATCGATTGCTTAAAAAAAGAGATTTGTAATACCCAAAAATGGTTAATGATTTTAGTTATAAAGTTATAAAGTTTGTAAAGTTGAAAGTGATTTTTTATTTACTATTTTGTTATTTACGATTTACTATTAACCATTATTTTTTCATTCTTCTGTTCGTCGAGGTTGTCTTAAAAGCCTCAAAAAAGCGATTGTCATTGCGGGCTTGACCCGCAATTTCATTTGGCTTGTCAAGAATCCCATTATTCAGGAGACAGCCTCGCACAGGAAATACAAAAACCCTAACAGAATTTTGAATCCTGTTAGGGCTAAGATTACAATAAAAAGCGCGAGGTGCTGAACCCCGCGCCAACTAGAGGAGCAACTTAATACATAGAAAACTTAATATAAATACCTATAGAGCCGCCAAAGCGTATTTTGTCGCTGTAATCAGATATTGGCATCCAGCCTCCTACATCCCCCATTATACCAATTCCGTTGTAAATATCAACATTTAGATTCATAGACCAATATACTGAACCATATTTTTTATTATCCAACTTCGGATATTTAACCTTTCCGTATAAGAATTGCATTTGACAATTAATTTTATACAGACCGAAAGAATAGCCGCCTCCTACCGACCAAGGAATATCGCCTAATCCAACGCTTCCTGTAAAAAACAATCCCATTGGACGCATAAAAAGAGATGGTTTAACCCCCAATGTTCCATAACTAAAGCCTGTGCCAACAGCTATTTGAAAAAAAGAGGCATGATTGCGAGCTTCATCAATTGCATCTTTTTTTCTTTTCTTTTCCATTTTAATTTGGTTATCAAACATTCGGTTTTGCTCTGCTTTTTTCTTGTATTCGGGTTTAAGATTGAAAATTTCTAATCTCATTTTAATTGCTTCTGCATGTGCTTCTTCATCAGTTGTGACAGACAATAAATAATTTAATTTTTCTAATGCTTTATCAAAGAATTGCGGATTATTTATATTTATTTGAGTAATTGAATTATTTCCTTCTATCCATTTTTTTGTATCTTTCCACTCTTTAGTATTAATCTTGCTTGTAAAGTCATATTCATCTATTCCTAAAAGTTTGTATGCATAAGCAAGTTGAATAAGTATTTCCTCGCATTTTGGATTATTTTTTAATGCCGTTGACAAATAATAAACAATATTCAGCTCTACGCTTAATCGGTCTTCATCGGCATTATAATATGATGCATCTTTAACTTGCTCAAATCTGTTTTGGAAATATTGCACGCGTTCTAAAATTGCATTTGTCGTTTCCGAATATTCACAATTATCAACTTGAGAATATGCCTTGTGCGTAAACAGCACAACTGTTAAAAGTAAAATAATTTTTTTCATTTGTATAATTGTTTAGTGTTAAGAATAAACTGTTTTTCTTTTTCTAATGTTTCTATATAATTTTTATATTCATTTTTGCGGACATGAATGGTTAGATTTGTTGCATAGTGAGCCCCCATTTTTCCTATTTCTGGAAGACTTTTTATTATTTTGTATAAAGGACTCTTTGTTAATAATTTTGTTGCAGAATTAAATATATATAAATGATCTATTACGTCAAAGCATGTATTCATATTATCAGCAAGCCAATTATCAATAGGAGGAGATTTTTTAATCACATCATCTGTTACTTTATTCTTTATCAATTGGACAGCATCGTTACCAAGTAAATTAGTAATGTCTTTATTAAGAGTTACCATTTCTCCTATTTTTACTTTAGGCAGGAAATCAGGTATATGCTTTATCGCTAAATTAACCCCATTATCAATTATTTCGCCTGTATTGTATTGTATTTCTTTATCTAATGCCTCCTGTATTTTTTTATACATTTCTATGGTATTGTCAATAACGTTTAACCGTTTTTGGACATCTTGAGGAAGATTAGCTAAATCTTTTTTATAATCCAAATTCTCACAAAACATATTCAATTCGCCTTTATCGTTTTCAGCGAACATAAAATAATTTGTTATGTTAGGATTTTTTTTCCTCTCTTTTTCAAAATTGGGGTGATAAGCTTCACAAAGTACACTGAATGTTTTATCTGGTATAGTTGAGAGTTGACAAACATAAGAATCATTTGTCGTTGTTTCTTTTTTTGTCTTTTTATCAAATACCTTTTGTCTTAATTCATTAACTTTCTCTCTCAATTCAATTTCTTTATCACAAGGTTCTTGGGCTAATGCATTTATTGCAATTATTAGACCAATAGTTATTAAATATATTTTTTTCATTGTATTTTTATTTTTGATTTAACTTTAAATTTTATTATAATACCCCTGTAAGCGCATTAGCTTTGTTACGTAATTCGTTTAGTTTATCTGGGTCACAACCAGCAGGGCAGTCTTCTTCTTCATTCTTATTATTTTTATCTGTTTCTTCTTGTTCTTTTTTATCAATTGCCGCCTGTGGTGGTGGGCTACCTGTTGTTGCCATTTTACTTGTTAGTAACTCTCCTTTTTCAGTCTTATTATCTGTTTTTTTTTGTTCGCTTTGCTTCTTTTTTGGAAGCGTTGGAAATCCGTTACCACGATCCTTATTTTTATTTTTTTCATTATATTTGGCTTTTTCGCTTTCCAGTGCTTGTTGTCTTTTCCATGCATCATTTGCTACATCATCAGCCGCCGTTAATTGCCTATCAGACCAATCGTGAAAATCTTGATTAAAGGCAAGGTACTCGCCGATTGCAGCTGTCCTTGTTGCTGAACCAATTAACAAATTAGACAATTCTTCTTCAGATGACCCCGATCGTCTAATAGCATCTCTTCTTGCATACTCTGCGCTTCTTTTATTGGCTCCTTCTTTTTCTAAAATTTCGCTTATACAGTTTCTTATTTCTTTAATTACTTGTTGTCGTGAGCTCCTGTAATCAGACCAGAGTAATTTTATTCGCCGCTCATATTCATCATCATCTTCATCATACTTGTCTCTTAAATATTTTGCCCTCATCGCTCTATCATCATCTAAATTACGCAGTTTTTGTGTGTATTCAGAAACACATTGTTTGCATATTATACAATCAGGTTCTCTGCAATCAACACATTCATCATTGTTGTTACAATCATTTGAACAGATACTGCCATCAAAAGATTGAGAATTTGCCGTGAAACAAAGGATACTAAAAAATAGTCCTGTTAATATTTTTTTCATTTTCATTATTATGTTATTTTTATAATTTCAACATTTACGATTAACCATTAATTAAGGAATAATTGCGCTTACAATTTCGCTCCATGGTCCCTTTTCGCCGCGAGTGTTTTCCCAGCAAAGGCAGAAGTAAACGGTCTGTCCGCGCTGGTTTTCGTCGAATTCGAGCGTAAACGGAGTATGCGTATCAAATCCCGAATTTGTCAACTCCGTGAGGCTTGCAGGCGGCGCTTCGAGTATTGCCCATTTGATTTCCGCGCCGTGCTGCCCTGCAGGTTTCGCCTTAGATTTTTTGCTGCCCTGATCGTAGAAGTGGATTGTCAGGCGGCGTATAGTGCCGCTGTCAACATCCAAATCGGGATAAGTGTGAGCCACAGGCGCAGGCGTGCGCGTAGTTTTGTGAACAGGCAATCCCATGCGGTCGCGATCTTCGTCGGTTACAAGAGGATTGAAAGTTAAATACGCCTTTACAAAGGCTCGTACAGCGGTTTTCAACGCATCGCGGCTTTCATTTTTCGCCAACACATCGGCTTTGCCGCGATTGGGGTCTTCGGCGCGGGTGTAATCCGCGTCAAATTTAGCAATCAGCGCATCAATGGGCGTAAGGAGCGATTCGCTCAAGCCCCATTCCGTAAGATGCGCTCTAACGTAGGTAAAAAGAATTTTTACCCATTCCAAAAATTTCCCGTCAGATTGCGGGATGTAATCTTGTTTTGTCATCTTTTTGTGTTTTTAAATTATTATATAATATGTTTAGAAAGGATAATCCATACTTGCAGAAGGTACTGTAAACTTTGCAGGGAGTACTGTAAACTTTGCAGGGAGTACTGTAAACCTTGCAGGGAGTACTGTAAACTTTGCAGGAGGTACTGTAAACTTTGCAGGGAGTACTGTAAACCTTGCAGGGAGTACTGTAAACCTTGCAGGGAGTACTGCAAACTTTGCAGGGAGTACTGTAAACCTTGCAGGGAGTACTGTAAACTTTGCAGGGAGTACTGTAAATCTTGCAGAAGTTTCTGTAAATCTTAAATACTTGTGCGGAAAATTTCGCTGCCAACGACAATATGTTTAGAGCGGCGCAGCCAAGGATAGATAAGGTTTTTAGTTCATTAAAAAACATCTGTTGATTTGAGTTAAGGCAAGTTATTTCACGCGCAAGCCTTGCCTGTGCCGACACAAAGCCCGCAGGTAAAAACGTTATAAATTCAACAACAACAAGGTTTTTCATAATTATTTCAGTATCACGGTAAAACTAAAATTTTGTCCTATAATTTACATTATGTTAAGTTTTAAATACAAGGTAATCAGCGAAATGATGATTTTTGAGAGGCAAAAATCAAAAAGTTAAAATTTGCAACTTATTGAAAATTAGATTAACTTTGCGCCGAAAGTTAACATAATGTAAATTATGGGACAAAATTTTTTTTGAAAGTGTTAAAATTC
>JAISPX010000075.1 GCA_031274595.1 Prevotellaceae bacterium
TTGAAAATTTGTGCAGGATAATGAGCGGCGGTTCAATGCGCTATTTTCTTTTATCCGTTCTTTGTTGAAATGATGGCGTTTGCAATTCCTTTTGCATCAAAACCACATTCGGCTTGCAGGAAGAATTTATCGTTTCGGATATATTCTATAACCTGAAAACAGATTAATACAGCGTGAACCTTCGCATGCTTAGTTTCGAACACTTTCTTAATTTTTCAGATTCCGAAAAGTGAGAATAAGAGATAAAACTCAATTATTATTTATCTCTTATTTCTACATGTTTTTTTGTTATAAATTCCGATGTAAAGGGACAACTATTTCCCAATTATGCAAGTAATAGCAATATGGTCATTAACAAAAAAACCGCGTAAACACTATTACACGGCTTTCTTTGCAATTCATTTGTTTTGTGGCGTTACTTCACTTCCTCGAAATCCACATCTTCGGCGGCGCCTGATTTCTGATTTTCATCTGCGCTTTGAGTTGAATCCGAAGTTGAGTTTGTATTTTCTCCTGCATTTGCTGTTTGCTGTGCGCGATACAGTTCTTCGGAAGCGGCTTGCCATGCGCTGTTTAGTTCTGTTTGAGCCTCGTCAATTGCTGCAATATCTTGCGAACTGTGCGCTGTTTTCAGTTTTGCCAAAGCGGTTTCGATTGCCGATTTTTTGTCGGCAGGAATTTTGTCGCCGTATTCTTTCAACTGTTTTTCCGAACTGAAAATTGCAGCATCGGCGGCATTAATTTTATCAATACGCTCACGTTCTTTTTTGTCGGCTTCTTCGTTTGCTTTTGCTTCTTCGCGCATGCGTTTAATTTCATCTTCGCTCAGTCCAGATGATGCTTCGATACGTATTTTTTGTTCTTTTCCTGTTCCTTTATCTTTTGCCGAAACATTCAAAATTCCGTTTGCATCTATATCAAATGTAACTTCAATTTGAGGTACTCCGCGCGGCGCCGGCGGTATTCCATCCAAATGGAATCGACCTATTGATTTATTGTCGCGTGCAAATTGGCGTTCGCCTTGGCAAACATTTATTTCAACCGAAGGCTGATTATCCTGCGCTGTCGAGAAAACCTGCGATTTGCGTGTAGGAATAGTTGTGTTTGCATCTATAAGTTTTGTCATTACTCCGCCGAGAGTTTCAATTCCCAATGAAAGAGGCGTTACATCAAGCAAAAGCACATCTTTAACCTCGCCTGTGAGAACTCCTCCCTGAATTGCTGCGCCAATTGCCACAACTTCGTCGGGATTTACTCCTTTTGATGGAACTTTTTTGAAAAATTCTTCAACTACTTTTTGAATTGCGGGAATACGCGTAGAACCGCCGACAAGAATCACTTCATCAATGTCGGAAACGCTAATTCCTGCATCGTTTACGGCTTTGCGGCAAGGTTCAATTGAACGTTGTATCAATTCGTATGATAATTGTTCAAATTTTGCTCGCGTAAGCGTTTTTACCAAATGTTTCGGCACGCCGTCAACAGGCATGATGTACGGTAAATTTATTTCTGTTGTGCTTTGACTTGAAAGTTCAATTTTTGCTTTTTCCGCTGCTTCTTTTAAGCGTTGCAAAGCCATTGGGTCTTTACTCAAATCAATTCCGCTGTTGTCGCTTTTAAATTCCTGAACTAACCAGTCTATAATCACGTGGTCGAAATCATCACCGCCAAGATGAGTATCACCGTTTGTAGATTTTACTTCAAAAACTCCATCGCCGAGTTCGAGTATAGATATATCGAATGTGCCGCCGCCCAAATCGTAAACGGCAATTTTCATATCTTTATTTTTTTTGTCCATGCCGTAAGCCAAAGCGGCTGCGGTAGGTTCATTAATTATGCGGCGTACTTTAAGTCCTGCAATTTCGCCTGCTTCTTTTGTTGCCTGACGTTGCGAATCGCTAAAATATGCAGGAACAGTGATAACGGCTTCGGTAACTTCTTGCCCGAGAAAATCTTCGGCTGTTTTTTTCATTTTCTGAAGTATTATAGCCGAAATTTCTTGCGGCGAGTACAGCCGTTCTTCAATTTTAACGCGAGGCGTATTATTGTCGCCGCGTACAACATCGTATGACACTCTGTTGATTTCCGTTTGCACTTTATCAAATGTTTCGCCCATAAAACGTTTTATAGAGAAAACCGTTTTTTTCGGATTTGTAATAGCCTGACGTTTTGCAGGGTCGCCGATTTTGCGTTCGCCGTTATCGGCAAATGCCACAACCGAAGGCGTTGTTCGTTTTCCTTCGCTGTTGATGATAACAACAGGTTCGTTACCTTCCATAACTGCAACGCATGAGTTGGTTGTTCCTAAGTCAATTCCAATAATTTTTCCCATTTATTTTATCTCCTTTTTTCTGTTTATTTTCTGATTTGTTTTTTGTTTTTATTATATAACAATAGTTATGCCATGTCGAAAACGCTGAAATTATTCAGAAATCTTGGCATGAATATCTATAAAATCAGATTTTCACGAGGCAATTTACTGACGTTTTGTCAGTGAAATTTGTTGTCTGTCTAAAAAATATCGGAGATAAATCGTAATTAGTACGATTATTCAAATTTGGAAATAGATTATTGTTTATTAAGGTTTTGATGATTAATTATAATATCAAATTTTGTTGTATCCAATAATTTGCTGAAACCTAAGTTTTGTGCGTTGTCGGTGTTTGTATCAATAAGATTCAGGTTACATTCATCGGCAAGGATGCGTAACACAAGTTCGCTGCAAAAGAATTTTGTTGTATCGTAAATATCAAAATTATCATCAAACGGAATTTTTTTTGAAAGATAGTATTTTGCTTTGTCCGTGATTTTACTGTTATCGTTGTTCTTTAATCGCACAACAATAATGGAATTTTCGTAAGCATCGCTGATAAATTCGTGTAAGGTTGCCTGTTGCATTCCATTTGCATGGCTCAACGCCGGCGACAGTGTATGAATAATATTTATGCCGTTGTTGTCAATATTTAATATTCCGCAGTGAGATATTTTATTTTTTTCGTTGAGATTTGCAACTATTACCGAACTGACAATTCCATTGCCTTGACGCATAATAATGTCGCCGTTGCGTAATAAATTTGTTTCGTAAACGCCAAGTGTGTCGGTTTTTGAAGCGCTGTTTGGTATTGACACGGAATTGTGTTTGTTTTGGCAAAACACATAAAAAATTGCCATAATGACAAGCAGACTGAAAATTGCCGTTTTTTTGATTATTTGCATATTCTAAAATTCAGATTGGTATTATAAAAAAATGCGCCTAATATATTTTATCAATAAATTAGGTACATTTCAATCGTAACAAATAAAATATCAAGAAATAACTTTCTCAATATTTTTGCTGTTTACTTACCCATTCCGGGTAATGCGCTTAATTTCCACTTTCCATCTTCTTTTACCAAGTTGAGCGTTTGTTCGTCTTCTTGTCCCATCGCAGAAACTTTTACTGTAACAGTAGCAGTATTGCCATCTTCGGCAATTTTTTCTTCTACAACTTCAATCTTAACGTCTTGAAGAAGACCTTTAACCATTTCAATTTGTGCTTTGCCTTCTTCTGTTTCAGATTGTTTAATTGATTCTTCAACCTTAGGAACAAGATCCGCTACAACTAAACCTTTCACTGTTTCCATGTCAAACTTAAAGGTTGCTTCCAGCGCTTTTTTTGCAACTTCAGATGGTGTTGCGCCGCCACCGCCACATGCGGTCATTATTAGTCCTGCTGCTACAACAAGAACTAAACTTTTCAATAATTTCATAATTTGTTAATTTTAATCCTTAATATTTAAAAATTGTTAATTTAATACAAAGGTATATTTTATTTTATTATTACAAAAATTTTTTGGAAAAATTTATGCATTTTAAATTACATTTTAATAACAGTTACTCCCGCGCCTCCAAAATCGGGATGTTCATCGCCTATAAATTTAATATCTGCAACGTTTTTCAGAATATTACGAATTTGCGTTCGTAAAATTCCGTTTCCTTTGCCGTGCAAAATTTTTAACTCTGAACAGCCAACCATCATTGCTTCGTCAATAAAATTTTCTATTACAGGTATAGCTTCTTCGGCTCTCATTCCGCGTACATCAATGCTTGGTTTAAAATTAAGCCGCATTGCCGACATGTCAAATCCTGCTTGCGGTTGCAATGTGCGAGTGTTGCGCAGGCTTTGCCGATATTCGTTTTCGTTTACTGTTTCTACATTTTCGGCTTTTATGCTTGTAATTATGTTGCCATAACTTATCAAAACATTTTTTTCGCTTATTTTTATAATTTCGCCTATTGCGCTTTGTCCTTTTATTCGCACTTTCGAGCCTGTTTCTATTTTATTTTTTTTATCGGTTTCGTTGTTTGTTATCTGATTTTGTTGTTGTTTTCGTTCGTTGCGTTTTTGCAGGTTTTTATTTAATGTTTCTATTTTTTTGTCGATTTTATCCGATTCGGTATTTTGATTTTCTGTTAAAATATTTTGTTTAAAATCGTTTAATTGCTTGCGCACAGCAGATGTTTTTTCTTTTTCTGCCTGATTTTCTTTTATTATTCTTATTGTATTTTCTATTTGTTTATTTGTGTTTGCCAGCAGTGTGGCGGCTTCTTCTTTGGCTTTTGCAATGATTGTTTTTCTTTCATCGTTAAGTTTTTTTAATTCTTTTTCATATTTTTCGGTAATTTCCTGCAAATATTTATCGGTTTGTTTTATTTTATTACGTTTTTCTTCCCAATAACGGCGGTCGCGTGCAATTTCGCGTAAACTTTTTTCAATATTTATTTGTTTATCTCCGATTTTTTCGGATGCCAAAGTCAATATATTTTCGGGAAGACCTGTTTTTCGCGCAATTTCAAAAGCAAACGAAGAGCCGGGAATTCCGATTTCAAGTTTAAACAGCGGTTGAATTTTTTGAGTATCAAAAAGCATTGCGCCGTTTGTGATTCCTTTGTTGTTTGCTGCAAAATGTTTCAGATTTGTGTAATGCGTAGTTATAATTCCAAACACATGACGTTGAGCGAATTGCGTAAGCACGGCTTCGGCAATTGCTCCGCCGATTGCAGGTTCTGTTCCTGTTCCAAATTCGTCAATCAGCACAAGACTTTTTTCTGTTGCATTTCGCAGCATTGTTTTCATATTCAGAAGATGCGAACTGTAAGTACTCAGGTCGTTTTCAATTGATTGTTCATCTCCAATATCAATAAAAATGTCGTTGAAAATTCCAAATTCCGAATTTTCGGAAGCCGACACAGGAAATCCGCATTGCAACATGTATTGCAGCAATCCTGCCGTTTTCAGGCAAACCGATTTTCCGCCTGCATTTGGTCCCGAAATCAGCAAAATATGCCGTTCATTGTCGATTTTGAGATTGAGAGGAACAACCTGTTTGCCTTCTTTTTTCAAAGTCTGCATCAGCAAAGGATGTTTTGCCTGCAACAAGTTTATCGCTGTTTCATTTGTAATTACAGGAATCGTTGCTTCGATTGCGATACTGAATTTGGCTTTGGCGCGAATAAAATCTATCTCGCCGATAAAATCGCCGATAATTAAAAGTTCGTCAATATAAGGGCGAATAAAATCGGCTGCGGCAATAAGGATTTTTATAATTTCGCGCTGTTCTTCGTATTCAAGAGTTTTTATTTCATTGTTAAGTTCTACAATTTCAACAGGTTCGATGTAAGCGGTTTTTCCCGTTGATGATTCGTCGTGTACAAAACCTTTTATTTTCTTTTTGTTTGCAACGTTTATGGGAATTACCATTCGTCCGTCTCGCACCGAAATACCTGCATCGTTTTCTACAATTCCCTGATTTTGCGCCGATTTCAGAATATTATAAATTTTTTTGCTTATCTGTTGCTTGCTTGCTGCAATAGTTTTGCGGATATGCATTAATTCGGGCGAAGCGTTATCTTTTATTTGTCCGAACTTATCTATTACTGCTTCAATTTTTGTTATCACAGCAGGGAAAAGCGTGATTTGTTGTATTATTTTTCGTAATTCCGGATATTTATTTTCATCGCATTTTTTGAACCATGCAACAATATCTTTTGTGCTGTGCAAGGCTTTCAGCAAATCGAACAGTTCCGATGCAAGCATATATGTTCCATGAATTGTAATTTTTTTCAAAAAATCGTTAATATCAACATAAACACATTCGGGAAAACTGTTTTCAAACGTAAGAATATTTTGCATTTCGCCTGTTTGCTTTAACTGAATATATACAAAATCGTAATCTGACGAAAACTCAACGTTTTGCAATTTTTGTTTTGCAAGCCTTGTTATACAATGAGATTCAACCATATTGCGAATTTTGTCAAATCCTACTTTTGTTTCGTATGTGTTTGGATAAATCATTTTATCTTCTAAAATTTTGCGAAATTAGAAAAACAATTTTGAAAATTCACAATTTTAGTGTTTTAAAATACGTATGTGTTAAAAATTTGCAATAAATCAAATATTTAATTTTCAACATAAAAAATTACACAGATACTGATAATTCAAAAAAATATTATAAATTTGTGGTAATTATTAATTTAAAATAGGTAAGTATTTAAGATAACAAAGAAATAAACAAAACGTACGACAGTTTAGAAATACATTAAAATCATGTTACAAAGAATATTGTATATTAGGCTTATTCAGTTTTGGAGAATAGCAAAAGAATTAGGAATTATTCGAATTTTATTTATTGCTTTAATTGCTACGGTTTTATTGTTGTATTTTTATAGAGCATTAAGTCAAAATCCTAACAAGTCAATAGTGTTATGTTGTGTTTTCACGGCAATCATTCATTCATTACGAAAAGATAAAAAGTTTGTTGCCGCTATTTTTGAACATCCGTATTTGGTTTACTTTACCGAATATTTTGTTTATGCGTTGCCTTTGCTCGTCCTTGTTGCCTCTGCAACAAATCTGTTTTATCTAATATTGTCATTGGTAGGCATGTTTTTAATTTCAAATGTAAATATTTATAATCATAAAAGTTCAACTACCTCAATGTCGCCTTTCTCGCGACTTGCGGCAAAAGAAAATTTTGAATGGATTGCAGGATTTAGAGCAACAGGAATATTTATATTAATATTATGGATATTGGCTTTGTGCTTATCGTTTGTACCTTATGCATCACTTGTATTTATATGGATTATTTTATTAACCATAGCCGCTTTTTATGAAGTCAACGAACCTTTAAATCTATTGATTATAAACGAATATGGAGCCAAGAAATTTATTAAAAACAAATTGTCTTTACACATCAAAGATTATTTGAAAATGATTGCACCAATTATAATCCTGCATGGCATTATAAATTATAAACTCTGGTATCTAACACTCTGTTTTTTTGTTGTAAATGTTATTTGCTTTACTACTATAATCACAAGTAAATATGCATCATACAAACCTGCAATACATATGAAAACAGACATCATTACTGTTATGATTGTTTTATTAAGCAATATGTTTTTACCGTTACTTATTTTTACAATACCTTTTGGAATAATATGTTACGGTCAGGCAATATCTAATTTAAATTTTTATTTAAATGATTTCGATTAATAATATAGATGTGTCGTATGATTCTAAAAAAGTACTGAAAAATATCAGTATGAAAATGGAATATGAAAACGTATATGGCATTGTTGGACTTAACGGCTCGGGAAAAACAACATTACTGAACGCTATATATGGAATTAAGAAAATTGATGCAGGAACTATATTGATTGATGGCGAAAAATTGTCGAAACGACATATTGCATATATTGAATCGGAAAATTATTTTTATTCTTATCTGAAAGGCAAAGAATATTTAAATTTGATAAATAATAAGAATTTCGATGCCGATTTGTGGCAAAAACTTTTTAATGTTCCCTTAAACGAATTGATTGATAATTATTCAACAGGAATGAAAAAGAAGTTGGCTATTTTATTCGGGCTAAAGATGAATAAAAATATATATATTTTTGATGAACCGTTCAACGGTTTAGATGTTGAAAGCACACAGATTTTAAAATTAATAATAAAGAAACTGAAAAAATCGGCAAAAACAGTGATAGTTACATCTCATATCATAGAAGTATTACCTGATATTTGCGATTATATTTTTCATATTAATTATGGCGAGATAATAAATAAATATTCTATCGCAGATTTTACACAAATGAAACAACAAATATACACAACTATTGAAAATAACGTTGGTGATTTAATAAATGAAGCATTAAAATAAATTACAAACAAAATGAAAAAAGCGTTTACTATAATTATTCTAAACTTGTTATTTATTACTTGCCTTGCCCAAACAGACAGAAAACTGTTTATTGCGGACTCAATAACTCACGAACCAATAGAATATGCCAGTATTGTTTTTGTTGGAATTGAAGGCGGAACATATTCAAATAACAAAGGCGTTTTTTATATTCCACAAAATGTTGAACAAATAGAGTTATCAAGCATTGGCTATAATACAAAAACAACTATTTTACAAAAAAATATTGACACAATATTTTTATTTCCGCAAGTCTATGAACTAACAGAAGCAAAAATTTTACCAATAAAAAAGAAAAGAAAATCGGTTGAATTGGGTTATGCTCAAAAAAATTCTATATATACACACATGTCTCTTCCGGGCGAAGAAATTGCCGTTTACATTCCTTTAATCAACAATGAAAATGCGTACAGATTGATTAAGCGAGTTCTTTTCAAGGAAAGAGTATATGTTGCACGTAAGTTTAATTTATACAAAATAGATTATACAAGTGTTTTTAAGATAAATTTTTACAGTGTAGCCGAAAATAACGAGATTGGCGAACTTATAAATACAGAAGATATTGTTTTTACAAGTGATATTCTGAAAACGACAACAAAATTAGATGTAAGTAAATACAATATTTATATGCCTGAAAATGGAATTTTTGTTGCTGTTGAATGGGTGGGAAAAATAAATACTGAATCCGAAGAGATAATGAAAACAGATATAAAAGAAAGAATCTTGCCGTTTATTCGCACGTCGTGGGAAATAGAAAATTCTATTGTTTATGAAAAAAGAAGATTCAGCAAAGAATACGGTTATAATTGGAAAAAAGTTGACAAAAACAATGAGATTATTAAAAGCATTAAAACTATAGATAAAAATTTAAAAGAAGATGCTTTTTATACTCCGTTAATTTCAATAGTTTTGGAATGAAAAAGAAGTTATTTATAGCAATTTCCATTATGAATTTATCATTATTCACCGTCAAAAAAAATTAGTATCATAAAGAAATATTTATTTTCACAAATAAAAAAAGCCTCAGAAAATAAATTCTCTGAGGCTCAAATTAGGCGGCAACCTACTCTCCCACTTTTGCAGTACCATCGGCGCTATTG
>JAISPX010000051.1 GCA_031274595.1 Prevotellaceae bacterium
AATTAGCATTCAATTTTTAACAGGGGGGCTTACTTTTTTAATTATAAGTCTGATTTGCCTTTGTATAGGCGTTTCAGATAGGTGATTTGTTTGTTTTTATCTTTTAGCGGACAGCAATAATTGCAAATATTCGGAAAAAGTTTTAAATTCTTAATTGTTTATTATTTTTTTACTACTTTTGTAAATAAAAATTATTTTTTGAAAAGAATGAATAAAATCCGTTTGCTCGTATTGCTTATATTTATTGCATATCAGCCCGTATCGGCGCAAAAAAGCAAAAATATCGGTAAAACAAAAATAAAAGAATTTGCCGAATATGTTAATTCATTAGAAAAACACGACTCCGACTTACAAAATGCTGTTTGGAGCGTTGCCGTTGCCGATGCCAAAAGCGGCGAATTTTTGTTCGAATATAATTCGCAATACAGCGTACTTCCCGCATCTAACATGAAAATTGTAACAACAGGAGTAGGATTATTGCTGCTTGGCGCAGATTATAGTTTCAAAACAGAACTTGAATATACAGGCAATATTATAGATTCTGTTCTTGTCGGCGATATTTATGTTACAGGCGGCGGCGACCCTTCGCTTGGCTCGCATATTTATCAAAACACAGTTCCCGATTCTGTTTTTTTGAAATGGTCGCAAGCCGTGAAAAATCTTGGAATTAAGCGTATTGCCGGCAGAATTATAGCCGACACTCGTTTTTTTGACGATGAAAATCGTCCCGGTTCGTGGGAGTTCGACGATATTGGTACAGACTACGGCGCAGGAATAAGCGGAATACAATTTATGGATAATGTGTGCAAATTGTATATTGAATCGGCTTCGACTACAGCCAAACAACCTAATATTATTCGCATTGAACCTTATATTCCCGAGATTTCATGGGAAAATTATCTTACATCTACCGATAGCATAAATGCCACAGGCGTAAGTTTGTACAGTTCTCCGTATTCGTCTCGAGCGTTATTGTTTGGTAAAATATTGACAAACTCGCACAGCAAAACAATCACGGCGGCAATACCCAATCCTGCTTACACATGCGTATGGTATTTCAATAAATATTTAAATCAAAACGGAATAAGCACAAGCAACCGTATTGAAGTTTTAGACCGAAAAACACCAGATTTGGACAGAAAAACAAAACAAGTTTTTTATACGCACAATTCGCCTGCATATACCGAAATTATTAACGAAACCAACAAAAGCAGCAATAACAGTTTTGCCGAAACAATTATCAAAACAATAGGCGCTGAATTGGTCGGAGACGGTACTTTGAATGAAGGTCGTAAATTAATTGCCCAAAAACTCAAAGATTTAAATGTGATAACTGACGGTTTTCAGCAATCGGATGGCAGCGGATTATCTCGGCATAATTATGTTACAACAAAATTTTTATGCGAATATCTGTCGACAATGTACAATAGCAGCGAATACGAACATTTTGTACAATCTCTTCCGATTGCAGGAATTGACGGAACTATGAAAAATATGTTGAAAAAAACTGCAGCCGAAGGAAATGTAAAAGCAAAAAGCGGTTCGCTGTCGGGAGTGCGCTCGTATAGCGGATATGTTACAACAAAAAAAGGAAAAGATTTGTGTTTTTCGTTTGTATTTAATAATTTTACATGCAAATCGGCAGTTATAACTCAAAAAATTGAAAAACTAATGATTCTTCTTGCCGAAGAAGAATGAATATTAATATAAATTAATTTATTTATTAAAAATAAGAATATATGTTGAAGAAAATTTTAAATGTTTGCATTGCTGCCTGTATGGTATTTGCAGCAAATGCTCAAAAAATTAACATTCCGATTGTTGAGTACGACCTCAACAACGGATTGCATGTGATTTTGCATCAGGATAATTCTACTCCCAATGTAGTTGTAAGTCTGATGTATCATGTTGGTTCAAAAGATGAAAATCCCGATAAAACAGGATTTGCTCATTTGTTTGAACATTTATTGTTTGAAGGTTCGGAAAATATCGGACGCGGCGAATACATGAAAATTGTACAGTCGAACGGCGGCGAACTTAACGCCAACACGTCCAACGACCGTACTTATTATTACGAGTTAATGCCATCAAATCAACTTGAACTGGCGTTGTGGATGGAATCGGAACGAATGTTGCACGCAAAAATTGATTCTATCGGAATTGCAACACAAAAAAACGTAGTAATCGAAGAACGAAAACAACGGATGGATAATCAGCCCTATGGGTCGTTTCTTGAAGAAGTTGTGAAACGCGCGTTCAAGGAACATAATTACAGATGGCCAACTATCGGAGATCCCGAACATATCCGCAATGCCAGCGATAAAGATGTTCTTGATTTTTATAAACTTTATTACGTTCCCGACAATGCGGTTTTGGTTATTGTAGGAGATTTTCAGCAGGATAACGCAAAGAAACTTGTAATAAAATATTTCGGAGATATTCCGAGAGGAAAACAACAAATAAAACGAAGTACAATTGTAGAAAAACCTCTTGGCGGCGAAATTCGCGATACTGTTTACGATAATGTTACTTTACCTGCCATATTTATGGCTTATCGTTCGCCTGCTTATGGAACGAAAGATTTTTATGCGCTCGAAATTCTTAATGCAATCTTATCAAGAGGCAACAGTTCTCGTTTCAAAGATAATATTGATGATAAAAAGAAGGCTGCGCAAACATATTCAATGTCGCTTGATTTGGAAAATCCCGGACTGAATATTTTATTCGGAATTGCAAATATTGGCGGAAATATCAAAGAAACCGAAGATGCGCTAAATCACGAAATAGACAGTGTCGTAAATTACTATGTAAGCGATGAGGAACTGCAAAAAGCAATAGCAACAAAAGAAATGGAAATCGTATCTGCTAAAAGTTCAATATCAAATATTGCTCATACACTTGCAGAATATCATACATACTTTAAAAATGCGAAAATGATTAATAACGAACTTTCAAATTTCAGCAATATTACCCGCGAAGAAGTTAAGCGCGTTGCCGAAAAATATCTGAAACCAGAAAACAGAGTTGTATTGTATTATTTGCCTAAATCGATGGAAAAAAGTAAATAAACCGTTTATATTCTGAATCTAATTAAACAAAAATTAATAAATAAAAAGATGAAAAAAAATATAATAATTTTGATAACGCTTGCTGTTTGCATTACTTTTAGCAATGCGCAAACTTTGGACAGAAGCATTCAGCCGAAACCTGCGCCGGCAAACGAAATAAAAATAAAAGATGCTCAAATATTTACACTCGACAACGGACTTAAAGTTTTTGTTGTTGAAGACCATAAACTGCCGCAAGTTTATTTTTCGTTTCAATTTGATGTTGATAAAAAAATTTACGGAGAAAAAGCAGGAGTAACTGATGTATTTTCTTCAATTGCAGGTACTGCAACAACAAGCAAAACAAAATCGGAACTGAACAAAGCGTTTGATTTAATCGGCGCTGATTTTAATTTTGATAACGAATCGGGATATGTCAGCGGACTTTCAAAATACCGTTCAAAAATGGTAGAACTGTTTGCAGATGTTTTGCTGAATCCTGTTTTTACCGAAGAAGAACTTGATTTGACAAAAACTCAAATAATATCGTCTCTCGCATATATCAAATCGGATGCAAGCCAAATGATGCAGATAGTTTCACAAATCTTGATGAACGGCAAAAATCACCCTAACGGCGAAATGTTTACTGCCGAAAAAGTAAAAAGAATTACCATTGCAGACGTTGAAGAATACTATAAAACATTTATTGCGCCTAATAAAACCCGACTCGTTATTGTCGGCGATATTACGCTTGCAGATGCAAAAAATGAAGTTGAAAAATATTTCAAAAACTGGGAAAAACGCGAAGTTCCGGAATATAAATACGAACAGCCTGTTGCGCCACAAAAAAATCGCGTGGCATTTGTTCATAAAGAAGGAGCAGCGCAGTCAGAAATAAATATTTGTTATCCCATAGATTATAAATTTTACAACAACGATTATTTTAAGGCAAGCCTTATGACTCATATTTTGGGCGGCGGCGCAAGCGGACGTTTATTTCAAAATCTTCGCGAAACTCACAGTTATACATACGGTTGTTATAATAATCTTGTTGCAAATGATGTTATAGGATATTATTCGGCAAGCGCAAGCGTCAGAAACGATGTTACTGACAGCGCAATTGATCAGATTCTGTTTGAACTGCAAAGAATTATTGACACCGCCGTATCCGAAAAAGATCTTGCTTCGGCGAAAGCATTTGCAATGGGCAGTTTCGGTCGCAGTTTGCAGCAACCCGGAACTGTCGCAAGATTTGCTGTTGCTATCGAAAAGTACAATTTGCCTGCCGATTATTTCAAAAATTATTTGAAACAACTTGATGCGCTCACAGTTGCAGATATTAAAGAAGCAGCAGAAAAATATATTCATCCCCAAAATGCATGGATAATTGTTGTCGGCGACAAAAAATATGCAGATAAACTCAAACCGTATGCAACAAATGGGAAAATCGAATTTTACGATATGTACGGCAATCCTACCGATGAAACAATCGACGAGAGCGATTGCACAATTTATTATCTGGCAGGAATTGTTGTAGTATTATTGATTATCTTTATTTTGATGAAACGCTCGGCGGCAAAGCGTAAAAAAGAATTGGATAAACACAGGTCATAATCAGTTTATAATTGTTATTAAAAATGAAGTTTGCAGAGTTTATTGCTTTGCAAACTTTTTTTATTTGATTTGTACACAGACACATGAAAAACAATTTGTATTTATAATTTTTTACTTCTGAATTGTTGTTTTTTCATTAATATCTGTATAGTTCTTTCTTTTTCTTCGAGCATTTTTCTCAAATGTTCTATTTCTTTTTTTGCTTCGCTTAATTTTATTTCGCAGTCGGATACTGTAATACCATTCTGATTGCCTGCAACATTATTCTTCTTTTTCTGCGTAAAACTGGCAGAAGGCTCATCAAAAAAATAACCGATTGGGACATTAAAAAATTTAGATATTCGGTCTAACAAATCTACTTTACAAATACTTCCCCGATATATGATATTATACATAGTTTGATAAGTAGTTTTAATACGCTTTGCATCAGCGTATTTATCATTGCTTTTTTCCCATAATTCTTTTAATTTCTCTATATTCATATCGTTAAATTTTATTAAACGCAATGTTAAAACAACAACTATAATTGTTAACTTAACAAGTAAAATTTACATTTGTGCAAGAAAATTAATAAAAAAAAACATAATAACAAAAAAAAGTATTAAAAAATGAAAAAAGAAAATATGATTTATCCACAAATAAAGTTCGAAATAGTGGCAAATAACAATGTAGAAACAATTAGAAAAAATGCTTGCGCCGATATATTCTATTGTTCTGATTATTTTATATGTAAAACAAACAAATACGATAATAAATCATTTAAGTTTTATTGTTTTAATGCTTAATAGAATTGAAATAACTATACAAAAACATTCTTTGTTATTTTATGCTTTTTTCAAAAATAGTGTTACGGATATTGAGTACCTTTGCAAATCTTTTTTAATTTATACCAAATCAGTATGTAATTATAAAAAAGATTCTTCTATTTCAGAAACTCACATATTTGCATAATATCAGGCAATATAAATGCAACAAAAAATTTTTGATAATAAAATACTGAAAATTCGTAGAGTGAATATTTAATCTTACATAAACAGTTACCAATTTGTTGATTAGATTATTTTGCTTCTGCGCTAAACTTTAATAAAAACAAAATTTCAAACAGATAACAAATATATATTATAAATAACATTTTTTTAATAATTAATAAAAACGAATTAACAATGAAGAAAAGCAAAATTTTAAGAGGAGTTATACTCGCAGCAATTGGTATTATATCAATATCATGTCAAAAAAACACAGAAAATATTGTGCCATCAATAAGAGTAATAGGCATAAGCATAACTCCAAATCCGACAAGCATAGAAATAAATAAAACAACGCAACTTACCGCTACAATATCGCCCGCCGATGCAACCAACAAAAATATCAGTTGGAAAACCGACAATGCAGCCGTTGCAACCGTAGATGCGAATGGTTTGGTAACAGGAAAATCAGCAGGTACGGCAATTATTACAGTTACTACCGATGATGGCGGAAAAACGGCTACATGCACAGTTACCGTTGTTACAATTCCAATAGCGGTAACAGGCGTAAGCATAACGCCAAATTCGACAAGCATAGAAATAAATAAAACAACACAACTTATCGCCACAATATCGCCCGCAGATGCAACCAACAAAAATATCAGTTGGAAAATCGACAATGCAGCCGTTGCAACCATAGATGCGAATGGTTTGGTAACAGGAAAATCAGCAGGTACGGCAATTATTACAGTTACTACCAATGACGGCGGAAAAACAGCTACATGTACTGTTACTGTTACTAATCCAACTCCAAATTATCTTGTTGCATGGTATATATCAAGTTCGGATAATGTTGAAGGCTCGCCTGCAGGAACAGCACAAACAATGAAAGAGACGCTTAATCAAATAAAAGCCGCAAAAACAAACAATAAATTTGCAGGAAATAAAAAGGCTGTCATTGTAGTAAACGGTACAATCACTCCAACTACCGAAGGTTCGCTTTCGAACAATAGTTTGGTTAGTATTACCGGAGTAGGAATATATCCTCCTATTGTACTTCGCGGCGGAACTTCGAGTGGCAAATTGGATGCAAACGATCAGGTACGCGTGTTATATCTTATAAATAACAATGTTACCATTGCCGATAATATTACGCTTACTAACGGAAACACAAGTACGCATAATGAAGTTTATGGCGGCGGAGTGTTTATTGAAAAATCAACTCTTTTTATGACAGGCGGAACTATAAGCAATTGTACATCTATGTACGGTTCAGGTGTATTTGTCGGTGAAGACAAACAGAGCGAACACAGTTCTTTTGTAATGACAGGCGGAACAATCACAGGGGGTAAAACTACAAAAGAGCAATCAGGCGCAGGCGTATATATTGACAAGGATTGCACATTCACTTTATCAGGAGGATTTATAATCAATAATGGCGCTGATGGCAATACTTATAGCGGCGGCGGCGTACATGTAGATGGTTATGCCAAATTTATTATGAATGGCGGTGAAATTAGCGGTAACAGAGTAAAAGAAACCGGTGGCGGCGTAAATGTAGTAAGTTTTGGCTATTTTGAAATGACAAATGGAACTATTACCAATAATACAGCGCCAGATGGACGCGGAAGCGGCGTATTTGTATCTCAATACGGTGGAACATTTATACATACGGGTGGAAACATCAGCGGTAATAACGGAATTCCCGATATAAAACAATAAAGTTACGTATAAAGGATAGAGGATATTTTACTCCGAAGAGTTTAAAGAGCGAGTATTGACCGCATTAGGCTTAATAGACAAAAGGAATGGTAAAATCGTTGTAAGTGATTATAAAATAGTAACTTTGCGACAAAAATCAGAAATGGCAAAAAAAATGCTTTTATTGTGGTTCTGTTTCAATCATT
>JAISPX010000155.1 GCA_031274595.1 Prevotellaceae bacterium
CTTCGTGGTTTCCATTTTGGGGAAACGAAGAATTTATATTTTTCCGCCCGATATTCAATATCGCCGACTCGGCAATATCAGTTTCAATATTTTATATTCTAATATTTCAACGAAAAAATATAGTGAAGTTGTTGAAGTAAGATTTCAGTAAGCCCGCCATTCTCGTGCGGAGCATTATTTACCATTACATCATTAACCATTTTAATAGCGGTTTAGTATAACAATAACATTACTTTTGACACATGAATCGGCGTACTTTGTTACTTTTAATTATTGCGCCTCGCTTTTTTTTGTAATTTTGCATAATTTTTTGAATATTGATATGAAGAAACGAATTTGCATATTTTGTTCATCAAGCGACAAAATCGACAAAGCGCACTTTGATGCAGCCGAAAAAATTGCTTCTGAACTTGCACATGCAGGATATATAATTGTCTGCGGCGGCGGCGCTCACGGACTAATGGGAAAAATAATCAGCACATCGGTGAAAAACGGCGGATATGTTGTTGGCATTATTCCGGAATTTATGAGAACGGTAGAATGGGACAGCAAAGAACTTAATGAACTTGTTGTTGTTGACGATATGCGCGAACGCAAAAAACGAATGATTGAGAATGTTGATGCCGTTGTGGCTCTTGCAGGAGGATGCGGAACTCTCGAAGAATTAATGGAAGTTATCACGCTTAAACGACTCGGTCAATTCACAAAACCAATAGTTATTCTTAATACAAACGGATTTTATAATCATCTCAAAGAGTTTTTGATAAAAATGATTGATGAAAACTTTTTGAACAAGCAATCAATTGATATATGGAAATTTGTCGATACTCCCGAACAAATTCTCGATGCTATTGACAATTCTGCGGCATGGGACAAAGATGCAATAAAATTTGCGCAGTCGTTTGATTCTAAAACATAAATAAACAAATCAGATATGGAAATAATTTTTGACGATATAAAAAAAACAATAGCCGAAGAGCTAAACCAATTTAAAAAATTTTATAAAGAAGACTTTATTTCGTTTGAACCGATACTTAGCGATATCACACAATATTTGCTTGAAGGAGAAGGAAAATTATTGCGCCCGATAATTATTTTGCTTTCGGCAAAGATGAACGGCGAAATATGCGAAAAAACTTACATCATGGCAAAAGCAGTGGAAATATTACACATGGCAACACTCGTTCACGACGATATTGTTGACGGCGCCGAAATACGGCGCGGAATACCGACCATACAATCGCAATGGTCGCCGCAGATTGCCGTGCTTGTAGGCGATTATTTTCTTGCAAAATCTCTTGATATTATCGCAAAAAACAAAATATACGAAGTTATTTCAACAGCAACCGAAGTTGTTAAACTCCTCAGCGAAGGCGAATTGTTTCAAATACAAAAATCAATAACTTTGGATACCGCAGAAGAAGATTACTTGAAAATTATTTATAAAAAAACGGCAAGCCTGATATGCGCTTGCGCTCGATTCGGCGCTATATCTGTTTGCGCCGACGACGACGTAGCAGAACGAATGACAGAAATAGGTCGCAACATAGGCTTGGCTTTTCAAATCAGAGACGATATTTTCGATTTCAATAAAGAAAATAAAACAGGAAAACCATACGGAAACGATTTGCGCGAACATAAATTAACTCTTCCGCTGATTTATGCGCTTAAAAAAGCAGATGCCGATGAACAAAAAACAATAATAGAAAAGTTGGGCAAATGCGCCGAAAATCCGCAATTCATTGGCGAAATAATTGATTTCACATACAAATACGAAGGTGTCGTTTATGCCGAAGAAAAAATGAAATATTTTTGCAAACAAGCCATAAATCTGCTCGAAGAATTTCCCCAAAGCGCCGCCCGCAATTCGTTGATTATGCTCGCAGAATACATGACAACAAGAAAAATGTGATAATAATTATATAGTAATATATTAACTGATTATAAAAATAAAATTCAAATAGATTATAAATTGCAATGACTGTAATTGGCAATATATTAACTGTTTGATGGATGCAGGTAAATTAAGTTGATGTTAAAATTTTTATTTAACAATAATTCTTTTTTATCTTTGCAATGCTTTTAATTCTAATAAATAATAAATATGAACAATGTTAAACAACTTCAGGACATTGCGACACAAGTACGCCGCGATATTATACGCATGATTTTTGCATCTCAATCAGGACATCCGGGCGGCTCGCTTGGTTGCGCCGATTTTATGACGGTTCTGTATTTCAACGTCATGAATGCCTCGCCGCAAACATTTACAATTGACGGAAAAGCACAGGATATGTTTTTCCTTTCCAACGGACACATTGCTCCAGTTTGGTACAGTGTGTTGGCTCGCGCAGGATATTTTGATGTGAAAGAATTGGGAACGCTTCGCAAATTACATTCAAAACTTCAGGGACATCCTACAACTTATACCGAAGGCGTACGCATCGCTTCGGGTTCGCTTGGACAGGGACTTTCCGTTGCTTGCGGCGCAGCGCTTGCAAAAAAAATGAATAACGATACAAATCTTGTTTTTACCCTGCACGGAGACGGCGAATTACAGGAAGGACAAATTTGGGAAGCCGCAATGTTTGCAGCCGCAAAAAAAATAGACAACCTGATTGCAACTGTCGATTACAACGGTCAACAAATTGACGGCTCTGTTGACAATGTGCTTTCGCTCGGCGATTTGGCGGCAAAATTTACAGCCTTCGGCTGGGAAGTTATACAGTTGAACGGAAACGACATACAGGCGCTGACAGATGGTTTTGCGAAAGCCAAATCGCTTGCAGGCAAAGGCAAACCTGTTGTCATTCTTATGAAAACCGAAATGGGACAAGGCGTAGATTTTATGATGGGAAGCCACAAATGGCACGGCAAAGCGCCAAACGAAGAACAAACACAACAAGCGCTATCCCAACTGCCCGAAACACTTGGAGATTATTGATACAATATAATTTTTGTAAATAAAGATGAAATATTAATAGTAAAATAGACAATCAAATGAACGATGATGGTATCTTATACGCAATAACTATCGAGGATTTGCAATATGAAGCAATGGAAAACCTTGGGAGAAAACTCAACGAAGAAGAAATAGAAATTGCACGAAAAGCTTTCTCGTGGGGATTAGGTGAAACTAATCATATTATTTATAACACGATTTTTACAGAAATGATATAAGATGAATAATTACGCAAACATATTTCTTGGTGATTGTAAACAAATTCTTAAAAAAATTCCCGACAATTCAATTGACTTGATATTCACTTCTCCACCTTATGCAGACCAGAGAAAATCAACTTACGGAGGAATTGCGCCTAATAAATATGTCAAGTGGTTTTTACCGATTTCTAAAGAATTGTTGCGAGTACTTAAACCAGATGGAACATTTGTATTGAACATCAAAGAAAAAGTTATTGATGGTGAACGTAGTACTTATGTTATGGAATTAATTATTGAAATGCGCAAACAGGGGTGGTTATGGACAGAAGAATTTATTTGGCACAAAAAAAATTCTTATCCGGGAAAATGGTCAAATCGTTTTCGTGATTCGTGGGAACGTCTATTACAATTCAATAAAAACAAAAAATTTAATATGTATCAAGATGCCGTCAAAGTTCCAATTGGAGATTGGGCAAAAAGTCGGCTGAAAAATTTAAGCGAAACCGATAAAATCCGCGACAATGCCAAAAACGGTAGCGGATTTGGTAAAAATATTTCCAACTGGATTGGCAGAGAAATGGTTTATCCAACGAATGTAGTATATTTAGCAACCGAATGTAACAATAAAAATCATAGTGCAGCTTTCCCTGAAGGCTTACCCGAATGGTTCATTAAATTGTTTACGCAAGAGAATGATGTCGTTTTAGACCCTTTTATGGGTTCGGGAACAACAAATATTGTTGCACAAAAAATGAAAAGAAATTCCATCGGAATAGAAATTTTACCTGAATATTATGAAATGGTCAGCAAAATTATTAATCAGGAAAAATTGACAATCGCAAAATATCAAAACACAGATTATGAAAACATTGAAGATAGCAGCCGTTACGCAATACGTTGAAGAAAATATAGGAACGTTTCATCAAAAACGATATGATGCAATCAATAAATTGCAGTTGAAAACAATTTTGAAAAGAAAAAATCCATATCTTTTTAAGGCGAAATCTATCCAAACAGCAGGTGAAATAGTGAAAGGTTTGACGGACGCATTTCTTTCGTCTCGCGATGAAACAATCTTTGGCGATTGGCTTGAAGGCTTAGCCATTTTTGTAAACCAAAAAGTGTACAATGGCTGGAAATCAGGAATACAGGGAATTGATTTAGAGTTTGATAGAGATAACATTCGGTATATTGTCAGTGTAAAATCAAGCCCTAATTGGGGAAATTCAAGTCAGGTAAAAAAGATGAAATCTGATTTTGTAACAGCAAAAAAAACTTTACGTACAAGCAATTCAAAATTAAAAATAGAAGCGGTAAATGGTTGCTGTTGTGGCATTGATAACAATTCTGATAAAGGTGAATATTTCAAACTGTGTGGTCAAGAATTTTGGACATTTATTTCGGGAAATGAAAATCTTTATCTCGAAATTATTGAACCATTGGGGAATAAAGCAAAAGAACGCAATGAGGAATTTCATAAACTTTATGTTAAAACAATAAATAAATTCACATTACAATTTGTGAATGAATTTTGCCAGGAAAATGGCGAAATTGACTGGTACAAAATAGTTAAATTTAATTCGGGGAAAGAAAATAAAACCAAACGATATTTCATTTAAAGGAGAAATTAAATCATGAAGATACATAGAATAAAAATAAAAAACTTTCGCTCTATACAACAAGCAGAGTTTCAAACTACAGACTTCAATATTTTTGTAGGTCAAAATAATTGCGGCAAAACAAATTTTTTTGAGGCATTAGAATTCTTTTTTAATGGATTGGGGAAGTATACAAATATTAATGATTTAAAATATGGTAGATATGATAAAAATGAAATTTTGGTTGAAACTGACGGCTTATTATCTTGAAGGAAAGGACAAAACAAGAGATAAAATGATGAAAAAATATAATAGGAGATTGCCTGATGTGGTATAATAAAGCAAAAAACGCAGAACTTCATGGCTTGCGTTTTTCGATTTCCTTTTCCCAAATGGAGAAATGAACTCAACGGCAAAGATACAACAGTTTTTTAAATTATAATGCAAAAATGAAAATATTTTTAAAAACACAAGGCAAACGATTTATTATAAGACATATACAAAAG
Source organism: Prevotellaceae bacterium (assembly GCA_031274595.1). Taxonomy (GTDB): domain Bacteria; phylum Bacteroidota; class Bacteroidia; order Bacteroidales; family UBA932; genus JAIRKV01. The sequence continues at coordinate 5,267 of JAISPX010000155.1, forward strand.
GATTTTTTAAAACTCAAAATCGGCGAAAAATATTTTGAAAATTTAATAAATAGAAATAACAAAATAAAAATTTAAATAACAATATAAAACACTCAAAAAAATGAACTATACAAACACAGGAAACAAAGAAACCCGCGCGGGTTTTGGTGTCGGGTTGCTTGAAGCAGGCAGAAATAATCCGAACATTGTAGCGCTTACGGCAGACCTCAGCGGCTCTGTAAAAACAGATGCTTTTGCCGCAGAATTTCCCGAAAGATTTATAAATACGGGAATTGCCGAAGCCAATATGATAAATATTGCTGCCGGACTGGCATTAAGCGGGAAAATTCCCTTTGCCGGAAGTTTTGCAGTATTTGCAACAGGCAGAGTGTATGACCAAATCAGACAATCGGTTGCATATTCAAAAACAAACGTGAAAATTTGCGGCTCGCACGCAGGATTGACACTTGGCGAAGATGGCGCAACACATCAGATACTGGAAGATTTTGCGCTGATGAAAACTTTGCCCAATATGGTTGTGCTTAGTCCCTGCGATTATAACCAGACAAAGGCGGCAACGATTGCAGCTGCCAATTATACAGGACCTGTTTACATCCGCTACGGACGTCCGAGCGTTCCTAATTTTACGCCAGAAAATGAAAACTTTGAAATCGGTAAAGCGCAAAAACTTGTCGAAGGAAATGACGTTTCTATTTTTGCAACAGGACATTTGGTGTGGGAAGCATTGCTTGCATGTGATGAACTGAAAAAACAGGGAATTTCTGCCGAAGTTATAAATATTCATACCATAAAACCGCTTGACGTAAAAGCGATTCTTGAGTCCGCATCAAAAACAGGAGCAGTTGTGAGCGCCGAAGAACATTTTCGCAATGGCGGTTTAGGCGAAAGCATTGCCAATGTTTTGGTTACAAATACAAAAACGCCAATGGAAATAATCGCCGTTGACGATAAATTCGGACAAAGCGGAAAACCAATGGAATTGCTCGAAGAATATCATCTCACCAATCCGTATATTGTTGAAGCGGCAAAAAAAGCGATAAGCAGAAAATAATGCATATCCGAAAAAACTGTATTTATGCACAATAACATAAAAGATAAACATCTGATTGAAATGTTTAAAAGCGATGACAGCAAAAACTTCGCTTTTAATCAGATTGTGCTTAAATATCAGGAACGCATGTATTGGCATATCCGAAAAATGGTTGTAAATCATGACGATGCCGACGACTTGGTGCAGGAAACATTTATCAAAATCTGGAATTCGTTGAATAAATTCAGAGGAGAATCAAGTTTATATACATGGATTTACCGAATTGCAACAAACGAAGTTCTCGCATTTTTGAAAAAACAAAAATCCTATAATCACATTTCGTTACAGGATATGGAAAACAATTTGCGCGAAACGCTACAACAAGATATATATTTCAACGGCGACGATGCGCAAATAAAATTTCAGCAGGCGCTGGCAACTTTGCCGCCTAAACAGCGACTGGTTTTTAATATGAAATATTTTGATGAAATGAAATATGAAGAAATTGCCGAAATACTTGATACTTCGGTAGGAGCGCTTAAAGCATCATATCATATTGCAGCCGAAAAAATCAAAAAAAATATCAGTAATATTTAAACCTTTTTATATTAATACACTCAAATGAATATTATGGACAATGAAGCAAACATAAAATTACCGGACAAGTTGAAAGATTTACCTTTCAGCGTTCCCAACGGATATTTTGACGCTTTACCCGACCGTATAATGCAAAAATGTACGACCGAAACAGCGAAAAAACCCACGTTGTGGCAAACAGCAAGACCAATATTGAATTTTGCCGCAGGATTCTTGTTGCTTGTCGGCATTTCAAGTGTAATAGTCAACACAGTAACCGATGAAAAAACCGAATCGGCAAACTATTTATCGCAAACAAATACCGAAGAAATAGCGCCCGTTTTGCATGAAAACGAAATGAGCGACGAAATGCAAGATGAAATAATTGCTTATCTTGTCGATGAAAATTATATTTCAATGGTTTTTATTGAAGACGAATATATACCTTAAAATAATATTAAAATCACCATGAAGAAATCAATTTTTATATCAATTATTTTTATCTGCATAAACATGCAATCAGCAACGGCGCAGAATATCAACGCCGCATGCGATTCTATTTTTAAAAACAATACGGATTGTTTTGAAAAAAACAACAGCGATAATGTACATTTGCTCGCATACTGTCAGGATACTGTGCAGCAAAAAAAACAAAATGTCGGCAGCAAACGCGAACGCAAAGAAATTCGCGAAATGCTGGAGGCGAGGAAAAGAGAATATTTCAAAAAAGAAATGAATCTTACAGACGAAGATGCCAAAGTGTTTTTTCCTGTATTAAACCAGTTTGAAAGCAAACATCGTAAAATAGAACACGATCGCCGAAATTTATTAAGCGATTTTGAAACCAGAAAAAATACAATAACCGATGCCGAAGCCAAACAAATAAATAAACAACTGTTTGACCTGCAAAAACAGGAATTTGATTTGATACTTGAATATGAAAAAATATACGAAACAATATTAACGCCAAAAAAATTATTTTTGTTTCATAAAGCGCAGGCAAATTTCATGCGAGGACTTTTGAAAAGTATGGGTTCAAAAAACAAAAACAAAGATTTTTCGCCTTTAGATTTCGATAAAAAACTGTAAATTCAATTGCATTAGGTTTCGGTTTTGCCATAAAAAAATATTCATTAAACATTGAAAATTTACACATTACATCACTTAAACATGCAGGAATTAAAATATTTTGTATTTCTTAACTTAATAAATTGCTCATAAACAATAGACTTTATTACCTTTGCATCGTATTTGTATCCACAATATTATTTTGATAAAAAATCTGAAACCGATTAAAATTGGCATATTTTTTGGTTATAAATATAAAAAAGTGCATCTTTGTCGTCTGCAATTTGGACATAGATTTATTGAAAACGAATTTATATAATATTAAATGTTGAAAATTTACGAGAAAATATTCATTGTATTAGTAACAATGTCAATTCTGTCAACCAATGTGGCGTTGGCACAAAGAGCCGGCGACGCATTCAGAACATACTCGCCATACACCTTATACGGAATCGGCGATATGTATCGTCAGGGAAGTATAGCAAACAAAGCAATGGGCGGAATAAATTACGGAGTTCGCGACCCTTTGGGAATAAATTCATACAACCCCGCAGCATTAAGCATTCAGGATTCGCTTGTTGTAATGCTTGATTTTGCCGCAGGTTCAAAAAATACTTATTCAAAATCGGCGACATCCTCAACAAGCGCTAACGCTTTTTATTTTGATTATGTAGATTTCAGTTTGAGAATTGCGCCGAATTTAACCATTAACGCAGGTTTGTCGCCTGTGAGCGATATAGGTTATGATATAGCGCGCAAAGAAACCGACCCCAATGAAATTTATAAATACGGGGACGTACAATATTCATACGCAGGCGAAGGCGGAATAAACCAATTGCACTGGGGCGCAGGATACAGATTGTTTTCAAAATTTTCGATAGGCATTAACATGCATTATTATTTCGGCTCTATAAACCGCTATTATTCTCAAGAATTTCTGACTTCGACAACATTTGGAAATATCTATTCGGAAACTAAAACACAAATCAGTAAAATCGGATTTACTTTCGGCGCTCAATTTCACACACGATTAAACAGCACAACATTCTTGACGCTGGGAGCAATATATCAGCCCAAAACAATATTACCGGCAAAAAAAGAAACAATAACGCTGACAGTAGGAGATCTATCAACAGATACTGCACGAAATATTTCTTCAAATGTTAGCGGCGTCTTCATGCCCGAAACGTTCGGATTAGGTTTTACATTGCGCAAAACCGACAAGATTGTGATTGGCGCCGACTATACTTATCAAGACTGGTCGAAATTCAATTTCGACGGAACATCTCACTCATTTTCATTTGAACCCGGCAAAAGCCATACTTACAATGTAGGATTTGAATATACGCCCAAAGCAAATAATCTGAAAAATAATCTGAAACGATGGAATTATCGTGCAGGACTAAGATATGTGAAAACTTTTATGAATTGTAACGGATATAATATAACAGAACAAAGCGTAACGCTGGGCGTTGGAATACCTTTGACACGGCGATTCGGCTCTAAAATAAATGCCGCTGTAGAAGTGGGGCAGCGAGGCTCTACCAAAAACGGACTTATTAAAGAAACATTTGTTACATTCTCGGTAGGAATAAACATATTTGATATATGGTTTCAGAAATTTCAATTTAATTAATATTATAAATAAAATCAAAATGAAAACAATCAGTAAATTTACAGTAAGCGCAATCTTGTTAATGTTTGTATTAACGCCAGGCGCTTTTGCACAAAAAGGTAAATTTGGGGCTACTCCTGAAGACAGTGTAATTTGTATTCGCAACCTTAATTTTATAAAAGAAGAAATTAGAAGCGAAAATTATGAAATGGCTTATACTTTATTCAGTGAACTTATACGAGTTTGCCCGAGTGCAAGTCAAAACACTTATCTGTATGGTATAAGAATAATGCAACATTTGGCAGGTAAAGAAAAAGACCATGTTCAAAAACAGAAATATGTTGATACAATTCTTATGCTGTATGACAAACGACACGAAATTTTTGGCAGACCGTCAAAAGGCGAAACGGCTTTTCGCAAAGCAAGTGAATTAATTGATTTTCGTCCCAATCAACATTCGGAAATAATAAAAGAATATGAAATAGCGGCAAAAGACAAATATAAACCTTCGGATGCTTATGTACAAATAATGCAGCAGGTAAAAATTATGTACGAAAAAAAATTACATGACGGCGATGCAACTATTGCCCGATATGAAAACATAATCAAGGAAGTAGAAAAATTGCCCGCAACGCCAGAAACAGCGGAAGCGCGTAAAACTATCGAAGGATTGTTTCTTGCAATGCCCGAACTTAATTCGTGCGAAAATCTTATTGCAATGTACACGCCAAAATTTCAGGCAAGTCCCGAAGATATGGATTTAATTCGCGGAATAAGATATCGCCTTTCCAACACCGAAGGATGTAAAGAAACACAATTATTTTCCGATGTTGTAGAAGCAGGCTATCGTCTTGAGCCTAATGCCGAATCGGCATTCCAGCTGGCGCAACTTTTCTTGGTAAAAGGAGATAAGGAAAAAGCAATGTCGTATATGAATGAAGCGATAGAACAGGAAACAGAACCATTGCAAAAAGCGAAATATATGCTTCAGGTTGCTTCCGAACAATTTAAAGATGGAAATATAAATTCCGCATTGTCGCTTGCAAATCAGGCTATAAATCTAAATCCAAATGCAGGCGAAGCATATATGATAAAAGCCAATTGTCTTGCGCGTAAGGCAGCCAACGCTTCGGATTGCGATTTTGGCGGTCGCGCTATTTTCTGGATTGTTGTCGATATGTATCAAAAAGCAAAAAGCGTTGACCCAAGTCTGGCAAGTTCGGCAAATTCGGCTATTGCAACATACAGTAAGCATTTCCCGACCTATCAGGATATATTCCTTAACGAATATACCGAAGGACAGCCATATACCGTAAATTGCAACGGAGTTACGGGAACAACAACAATTCGCGCAGCGGCAAAATAAATTAAATCAATTTTAAAATTGACGTAAAAAATGAAACCAAATAAAATAAAAACGATAACGCTTTTGTTGAGTGTTATCGTTTTTATTTCATGCGGAAACCAAAAAGAAGAAATAAACGATAACAAACAGGAAGAAGATATTTTGCTGTCGGAAACATTTAACTTAAACGTAGTTTTAAGTCAATACGGAAAAACAAAGCAAACGGCAAAAGCCCCGCGAATGTTGCAGTTTTTGGGTAAAGAAGGAAAATATACAACGTTTACAGACGGAATTTATGTGGAATCGTTTACCGACTCGCTTGTGCTTGAATCGACAATCTCTGCAAAATTTGCAAAAATGAAAGAAGGCAAAGATGAATTTTATATCGCATACGACAGCGTGGTGGTAACAAATTATATAAAAAATACAAAAATTATTACAGATACGCTTTATTGGGACAGAGTAAACGGAAAAATTTATAACTATTGCTATACAAAATTATTCTTCGGAGGAGGATATTTTGATGCGCACGGAGGATTTACATCCAACGAAAGCCTTTCTGATTATGAAATAAGAACAATACGCGAAGGCGATTTGACGGTGGACAGACAAAACAAAACACAATCCGACAGCATAAACACAAAAGCAATAACTTTTCCGGACACAGCCGCAATAATTCCTCAACAACAGCAAAAACCTGCGCCCAAAAAAGAACCGCAACCGAATCCTGCTCAATTACAAAATCCTGATAACAATGCAAACAGGAAAACGCCTAAAGCGCCAAGAATGTTGAAAAAAGAACTGTTACAACCGCAAAAAATTGACAATGCAAAATGAATTAGCCATAATATTAATATCGCTGTTGTTTTCCGCATTTTTTTCGGGAATGGAAATCGCTTTTGTGTCGTCCAATAAACTGCGGCTGGAACTTGATAAAAAACAGGGTAAATTTTATACGAAAATTACGGATATTTTTATTCGCAAACCAAGCGATTACATATCAACGATGCTTGTAGGCAATAATATTGCGCTTGTTATCTACGGAATTGCATTTGCACGTATGGTTGACGAACCAATACGAACAATATTTTCAGTAACATCCGACTCTGTTGTGCTTGTAATACAAACCGTAATATCAACGCTTATTGTGCTTGTAACAGCCGAATTTTTACCCAAAAGTTTATGCAAAATAAATCCTAACGGAATGCTTAAATCTTTTGCAATTCCTGTATTTGCGATTTATATAATACTGTATCCGATTTCAATTTTTACATCTTGGCTTGCCAGAATGATTTTGCGAATATTCGGCAAAAAAGTGAAAACAGGAGTAAAAAAAACAATTTTCAACCGAGCCGATTTGTTCAAACTTACAACCGAAGTAGAAAGCGTTGAACAAGACAATGAAAACGATATTCTGATGTTCAGAAATGCGCTCGATTTTCCCGAAGTAAAAGTGCGTGAATGTATGATTCCGCGAACCGAAATAGAAGCAATAGAAGAAACGGAATCGCTCGCAGCGCTGAAACAAAAATTTATAAAATCGGGATATACGCGAATTCCTGTATATCATGAAACCATTGATAACATAACGGGATATATAAATTCCAAAGATTTATTCAAAAATATCGCCGATTTGACTTCGGTAACTCGCCCTGTTCAGTTTGTGCCCGAAACCATGCAAGCCGAAAAACTTCTGAAAAATTTTATAAAAGAACGCCAGTCAATCGCTGTTGTAGTTGACGAATTTGGCGGAACATCAGGATTAATTTCAATAGAAGATATTCTGGAAGAAATTCTCGGCGAAATAGATGATGAACACGATACGGACGAAATGATTGAAAAAAAGATAGACGACAATAAATTTGTGCTTTCGGGACGGCTCGAAGTTGAATATCTCAATGAGAATTACGATTTGAAAATTCCCGAAGCCGAGCAATATGAAACGCTTGCAGGATATATACTGCACGAAAACGAAAGTATTCCTCAACCCAAAGAAATAATTAAAATAGGCGATTTTAGAATCAAAATATTGCGGATGTCGGGGAGCAGAATAGATTTGGTGCATCTTACAAAAACAAATTAAATTATATAATAATAAAAAACTAAAAATTATGATACGAGTTATCGGAGATAAAAGTTCAATTTTCAATCAGTTTATGCTTGAAATTCGCGATGCAAAACTGCAAAAAGACAGAATGCGGTTTCGCAAAAATCTTGAACGCATGGGCGAAATATTTGCCTACGAAATTAGTAAAGCGCTGCCGCAAAACCACAAAAATGTTGAAACGCCGCTCGGTTCTGTTGAAATAGATATTCCAACCAGCGAAATTGTGCTGGCAACAATTCTCCGCGCAGGGCTGCCTTTGCATCAGGGAATGTTGAATTTTTTTGATAAGGCGGAAAACGCTTTTGTTTCGGCATACAGAAAATACGACAGAGATAACAGTTTCAAAGTAAAAATAGAATACATTTCATCGACAAGTCTCGACAACAAAACATTAATCATTTCCGACCCCATGCTTGCAACAGGCGCTTCGATGCATTTGGTATATCGCGCTTTGATTGAAAACGGAATCCCCGAACACACTCACATTGTTTCGATAATTGCAAGCCGCGAAGGAATTGAATATATACGCAAATATTTTTCCAAAAACGACGTTACCATTTGGGTTGGCGCAATTGACGACGAACTTACGGTAAAATCATACATCGTTCCGGGCTTGGGCGATGCAGGCGATTTGGCTTATGGTTGCAAAGTGTGATTGAGAATGATATTTTTAGTCGCTACTTACGAAGTCAAATTATAGTAAAGAGCGACTATTTACATTTTCCGCTTATGCAGCCATCACTTACATACGTATGTAGCCATCACTTACATACGCATGCAGTCATCACTTACTAACGTATGCAGTCATCGCTTACATACGCATGTAGCCATCACTTACTAAGGTATGTAGTTGTTCCTTAATAAGCCTATAAAATTTGGCACATAAAAACATTTTTCTTTCATTTTTATTTTTTCTTGATAAAAAAGAAACAAAAAATCAATGCTAAGTCTTCTCGGCGACCCGCTAATGTCTCGAAACCTATGCCGATTTTGCCTGCTATTCAACATTTGTTCCTACATTTTCCGCAATTTTTCTAAACAACATATTTGCAGGAAAGTTAATTAGAACATTGAGCGGGTGGCGTTCCGCTAAAGACGGACATAAATTTGGCTCGAATAAATCTGTCAGGATGAGAAAAAGATTTCAATATATTTTATTCCGCTTTTTCTGTTTGTTGTTGATTTTCGTTCCACTGCTTTTGTGCGTTGTTGAATCCGTTTTTCAGATACGGAAAAATTGCAGGGGCAAACTTTTCTATGGTATTGTAAAGTAATGAATTGTTTGTCTGTTTTTTTGATAAAAAATTCAGCGACCTATTTAAATTTCCCAAAAGCATAAGAATAATACTCATTGCAAAAACAACTTTTACGATAGCAAAAAATATTCCGAGAATACGATTTATGAAGCCCAACATAGCCAACTTCACAACCACATGCAAAAATTTGCCAAGCAGTACAATTAGTCCCCACACCACAGCAAAAGTAATGATAAAAGCAAATGTATTTAGGATTATCGGGTCGGCGACAATTATTGACGAGAATTTATCGGCAAGCCAAAACGACGTTTTGTAAGCGACAAAAGCTCCGATTATCATTGCCAGCAATCCCGAAAGTTGTATAATAAAACCTGTTGAAAATCCGCGAATTGCAGCCCAAATAATGATTAAAGCGAAAATAATATCAAAGTAGTTCATTCTTTTTTTGATTTGAAGGCACAAAAATAATATTTTTAATTAAAATCCGTGTCCATTTAGCATAAATTATCTTTTGTCTGTAATTTAAACAAAAATATATCATTAAAATATTAATTTCTTTATAAATTTTTCGTTCGATTAATAATTTCTGTCGATAAGATTATTTATAAATTTTGTAATATTTTCTTTTCTGTAATCCGTGATTTTTATTTTATCGAGGTATTCCATTGCCGTGTTGAAATAATGATTAATTTTGGAATCGGCAAGTTGTTTTATTTCAAGTTCGTCAAATATTTGTTTTACTTTTTTAATTTTTTCGTCATTAGCAATATCATTGGTTTTCAACAGGTTTTCAAGATTGCTCATTTGTTGTCCCTGTGCTCTTATCAAAGCCGACACCAGCAAAAACGTTTTTTTATTTGACACAATATCGCCGCCTATGGTTTTTCCAAAAATACCTGTATTTCCATAAGTGTCAAGCACATCATCCTGAATTTGAAAAGCCATTCCCAGATTGTATCCGAACTGATAAAGATTTTCGCAGTCGGCAATTGACACATCGGCAACTATTGCTCCGATTTTTGCAGATGCGGCAATCAAAGCAGCTGTTTTTAAGTTTATCATCATCAGATAATCATTTTCGGAAATAAGAAACTTTTTTTCAAAATTAATATCAAATTGCTGACCTTCGCAAACCTGTGCCGCCGTTTTGTTAAAAATATCAAGCACCTGAGGTAAATGATTTGTATTTGTTTGAGATATAAATCTGTACGCCTCAATGCACATTGCATCTCCTGAAAGTATTGCGGTATTTTTGCTCCATTTTTTGTGAACGGATATATTGCCGCGACGAATTTCGGCATCATCCATAATGTCATCGTGAACAAGAGTAAATCCGTGAAAAACCTCAATACCCATTGCAGGCATAATAGCATTGTTGTCTATGGTTTCTTTAAAAAGATTATAGCACAACAAACATAATATTGGTCGAATACGTTTGCCGCCAATCGAAATATTATATAAAATAGGATCGTATAATTCAACAGGTGAATTTCGCGTAATCGTGCTTAATAATGCTTTATTTATCAGCGATTTGATTTCAGTTTCTGTGTACATTTTATTAAAAATAACTTGCAAATGTACATAAAATTTTGAACTATGCAAATAAATGTGAAAACAATTTGCAGTTTGTAAATAAAAATCGTGATAGTTTCATTAATCCGAACTTTAATTTTACAATAAAAATTCTTGTTTCGTAAATTTTCTGTTATCTTTGTCGAGCGAAACACATGAAAAATTGTGATTATTGCTTCGTAAAACTTATATTGTTTTATTTACTTGTAAAATTATAAAAAAATTAAAGATGATAGAAAATTTCATATCTCGGCACAATGGTTCTCGCGAAAATGAAATGAACCAAATGCTCAAAACTATTGGCGTTTCGTCAATTCAGGAATTGATAAATCAAACAATTCCCGAATCAATCCGTTTGAAAGAACCGCTTAAACTTGATGCTCCCCTGAGCGAATTTCGGATTTACAATAAACTTCATGGAATTGCAAAAAAAAATAAAATATATCGTTCGTTTATCGGAATGGGATATTATGGAACAGCAATGCCAGCCGTAATTCAACGCAATATTTTTGAAAATCCGAGTTGGTACACATCATACACGCCGTATCAAGCCGAAATTTCGCAAGGCAGACTTGAAGCCTTGATAAATTTTCAAACAGTTATATGCAGTCTTACAGCCTTGCCTGTTGCTAACTGTTCATTGCTCGACGAAGCGACAGCTGCCGCCGAAGCAATGATTATGATGTTCAATCAGCGTTCGCGAGCATCTGTAAAAGAAGGGAAAAATGTTTTATTTGTAGATGAAAATATTTTCCCGCAAACTTTGGACGTTATAAAAACACGCGCTTTGCCTCTTGGTATTGAAGTGGAAGTCGGCAAATATGAAAATCCGACATTCGGCGACAAAACATTTGGCGTAATTGTTCAATATCCTGCTGCAAACGGCGAACTGCGCAATTACAGCAATTTATGCTCCGCTGCTCACAGCAAGGAAATTCTTGTATGCGTATGCGCCGATATATTAAGTCTTGCGCTTTTGAAAGCGCCGGGCGAATTTGGCGCAGACATTGCCGTTGGCAGCACTCAACGTTTTGGAATACCTGTGGGCTACGGCGGTCCGTCGGCTGCTTATATGGCAACCCGCGATGAATACAAACGCAATATGCCGGGACGAATTATAGGAATTTCTATCGACCGACACGGAAATAAAGCGCTTAGAATGAGTTTGCAAACGCGAGAACAACACATAAAACGCGAAAAAGCAACGTCAAATATTTGCACTTCGCAGGCTCTTATGGCAACAATTGCAGGAATGTATGCCGTTTATCACGGACAACAAGGTATAAAACAAATTGCTTTGCAAGTGCATAATCAATCGGCAGCGCTTGCCGCAAAACTTGAATCTATGGGTTATTTGCTTGCAAGCAAACATTTTTTCGATACTATAGAAATTATTAATGCTAATGTTGAAGAAATCCGTAATATCGCTCTCGAAAATAAAATAAATCTTTATTATACCAACGAAAAAACAATTCGTATAAGCGTAGATGAACTCACAACCTGCGCTGAGATTTGTACATTACTCAATATATTTGGCAAAGGTAAATCGATAAATAATAATTGTGATTGCCGAAATGCCGAAATTGATAAACAATTTATCCGCGAAAGCGAAATATTACAACAGGATATTTTCAATAAATATCATTCGGAAACAGAAATGATGCGTTATATAAAAAAACTTGAACGGCGCGACATTTCGCTTACTCACAGCATGATTTCACTTGGTTCGTGCACCATGAAACTAAATGCGGCGGTTGAAATGTTGCCGCTGAGTTTTCCAGAATTTGGCAATATCCATCCTTTTGTTCCTGCCGAACAGGCGCAAGGTTACGCAGAACTTATTTCGGAGCTCGAAAAAGATTTGAGCATAATTACAGGATTTGCCGCAACATCTTTGCAGCCTAATTCCGGTGCGGCAGGCGAATATGCAGGTTTGATAACCATTAGCAATTATCAAAAACATTGCGGAGAATCTTATCGTAATGTCGCTCTTATTCCATCATCGGCGCATGGCACAAATCCTGCAAGCGCAGTAATGGCAGGAATGAAAATAATTGTTGTTGACTGTGACGAAAAAGGAAATATCAATGTTGATGATTTGCGGAAAAAAGCCGAAGAAAACAAAGAAAATCTTTCGTGCATAATGATTACATATCCTTCAACTCACGGAGTTTTTGAAAGCCGCATATCCGAAATTGTAGATATTGTACATCGCAACGGCGGACAGGTTTATATGGACGGAGCAAATATGAATGCTCAATGCGGAATTACAAATCCGGGAATAATAGGCGCAGATGTTTGTCATCTTAATCTTCATAAAACATTTGCAATGCCTCACGGAGGCGGAGGCCCAGGAATAGGAACAATAAGCGTTGCAAAACATCTTGTAGATTTTCTTCCTGCACATTCGCAAATAAAAACAGGCGGGAAAAACGGAGTTCCCGTTGCAGCATCGCCTTACGGAAGCGCAATGCTGCTGCCTATTTCATACGCATATATCAAAATGCTAGGCGCCGAAGGATTACGTCAGGTTACGGAAATGGCAATATTGAATGCAAATTATATTTCGACAGCGCTTAAACCTTATTTCAAAACGCTTTACACAGGCGAATCGGGCAGAGTAGGACACGAATGTATCATTGATTTGCAGAATTTCAAACGCGAATACGGAGTAGATGCAAGCGACATTGCACGCCGACTGATGGATTATGGTTTTCACGCTCCTACGCTTTCGTTTCCCGTACATGAAACATTAATGGTTGAACCTACCGAAAGCGAATCGCTGTCGGAACTTAACAGGTTTGTCGAAGCGCTGATACAAATCAAACAGGAATGTGAAGATATTAAAAACGGTAAAGCAGATAGCGAAGATAATGTTTTGAAAATGGCGCCGCACACGGCAGATGAACTTTGCGCCGACGAATGGACACATAAATATTCACGCCAGCAGGCAGCATTTCCTTTGCCATGGATAAAAGAAAATAAATTTTTCCCGTATGTAAGCAAAATCGACAACGGCTATGGCGACCGAAACCTTGTCTGCACATGTTAAGCGAATAAAAAACTATAGACAAATACGAGGAATAAAAATACTGTTGTTTTATTATGCTTTAAACTCCTTTCAAGAGGCATTTAAATTTTTCACGAGAAAAGTTTAAACGTTCTTATAGAAGAATTTTTATCGATGTAAAATATAAAAAATGTTTTCAATTAATAGTTGTAAACCGTAACAGGGTTTCAAAATCCCATTAGAGTTACATGCTTATATTCCACAACTTTACATTTCAGTTCTACAATTTATTTTTTTCTTTCCCGACAGCGGTAAATTCCTACGCTTATAGCCGTAAATTTCTTCCCTGATAGAAATTTTTTTCTTCCCTTATGAAAATTTTGCTCCATAAAGGTAGAAATTTATATGCTGTTGCGCAAACGTTTGTTTTTACAGGTTAATTGCTAATACTAACCCAATAGAAATATGTTTATCAAGACACGCGAGGCTGTCCAAAAGTTTCTTTATGGACATCATTGCGAACCGGAAAGGTGAAACAATCCAATTAACCATATAGATACGCTCATCGCAATGACGAGGAAAAACAAACCAACCAACATCACACTAAATTAGGTTGGTAAGGAATGACGATTTACAGATATTAATAAAATCACATTGTTTAATTATGTTAAATTTTAACATTTTTGTTGGTTTGGCATGATTTTTTCACCTTATGTAAAGTAAAAGAACATTTAATAAATTTAAAAGTCATGAAAACACTAACTACACTACAGAAAAACACACAACGAATAATAACGCTGGCAATATTATTCTTTGTATTTGGTTTTGCAAGCAATAACGCAAACGCACAAACACGCTCTTACACGCTGGGAGTACTGCAAAAAACCGATTATGTCATCGACGAAGCGTATGATATAGTTGATTATTTCTACTTTAACGATGGCGAATTTATAGCAAAATCCATGCATTTTCAGGATTATGCTTATTATTTATACGACTCAAGGCAATACAAAAAAGCCGTACAATATTCGCTTATGGCACGAGGTTATGCAATAAACGCCATAGAAATTTGCGACGATTATTGGCAATATTACGATTATAATTATTACGGATACAGTCCTGTATGGGGACGCAATTCGGGATTTACCGTGCAAATCGGCAATGTGCAACTTCACTGGGGATTGACAAATGCTCGATACCATAACAATATGAGAATAAATTGGAATTTGTATTTTACTTCCAGAGAATGGAAATATTACAGAAATTTACCCGCTGAAATTGTTCTATTAAACAACCTGTATGCACACAGAGGCGGAGTTGTTTATTTCAACGACAGACATTATAACAATAATGTTTACACAAACATGCGCGTTCGTATAAATACAGGAAGAGATAGTTTTTTAAAATCACATAATAATACAACTACAAAAATGTCGCCAAAAGACATAAAACCAAGCAATGCTACAAGACCAACACAAACACGCAGAGAAACGATGAACAGCGTTAATAATTCGCAGTCTAATTCCAATAGCCGTAATCAGGTGAGCGGCAGCAACAGACCAAATTCTGCAAGCAACAGCAACAATACGTCAAGCGAAACAAGAAGGTCAACTACCGTAAACAATAGCAATAATAATAACAGTACGCCGAGTAGCAGCGCTAACACTAATCAATCGTCGCAAAACAGACGCAGCAGCACAAGCAGTTCGCAAACAACTACATCATCGGGAAAAGTTGACAACAAAAGCAATTCAACACAAGAAACACAAACGCGAAGACAATCGACGCAAAGCGCTGAACCCAAACAACAAACATCAGGCTCATCTTCATCATCGTCTCGGCGCAGGTAAAATTGATACCCAACCACTATTAAGAAATGGTTAATAATTTTAACACTTCCTCCCAAAAATTTGTCCCATAATTTACATTATGTTAAGTTTTAAATATTAGTATATCAGTAAAATAATGATTTTTAAGAAGGAAATATTGAAAAGATAAAATTTGCAACTTATTGAAAAATAGATTAATTTTGCGCTGAAAATTAACATAATGAAACCTTTGCAAGGCAAAATTGTTAATAATATGTTGATATATAATGTATTATATTGCAAATATATCATATTTTTTTAGTATCTTTGCAGTATGATTAATAAAAATAAAGAACAAAT
>JAISPX010000191.1 GCA_031274595.1 Prevotellaceae bacterium
TGCAAAACACGCAACAAAGCTCGGAAAAAACATAATTATTCAATCTATCGAAGGCGGCAAACATGATTTGGTTTTATCCGAAAAAAACGTTCGCGAAAAAGTTTATAACAATCTTTTCCAGTGGCTGAAAAGCGTTATTTGATTTTTATATCAAATAGTCATTCCTTACGAAGTCAAATTATAGTAAAGTTAATTTTGCTTATATCATAACGTATTTTCTTTTCTTCTCTTGTTTCTTTTTGTTTGGCTACCCGCTCAACGTTCTAATATCTTTTCTGCAAATTTGTTATTTTGAAAAGTAGCGGAAAATATGGGAACGAATGTTCATTAGCAGACAAGATTTGAATCTTGTTAGGATTAATGTTTTGCAATATCAATGACTTAAAAATTAGTAAAAAACATCTTCAACAAGCAAAAATGATGCGAAACGTAGGCAAATAGCTTAGATACAATTTGCCATTATTTATACCAAACCGCTACTAAAGAAATGGTTAATGATAAAATAGTAAATAGCAAGAAGCGTACTTCGATGGCTGGTTTTGCATAAATGAATTTCTCCAGAAACTAAACTTTTATGTCGGCGACTATAAACGCAAAATGCCGATATTAAAAAATATCAGCATTTTATATTGCCGTAAAGTAACATTTTTTATTCAGCAGTCGTTTCTTGTTGTTGCTGAGTTTGTTCTTGTTGCTGAAGCGTTTGCGACAAATCTACCTCTTCAGGCGGAGTTTGTTCTACTCCAAATCCGGGTTGTGCTGCGGGATTTTGCACCATTTCACTGCTTCGTTGAATAGCAGATTCGGTCATTCCGTTAGCGCTTCTGGTTTGGGGCGGAAAAATTGTTGCCAAAATACAAAGCACGCCAAGAGTTATCGACAAATACCAAGTTGCTTTTTCTAATGTATCAGCAGTTTGGCGAACGCCGAAAATTTGATTTCCGGCAGCAAAATTAGCGGCAAGACCGCCGCCTTTTGAGTTTTGAATCAGCACTATACCTACTAACAGAATGCTGACGATTATTGTTAAAACAATAAGTATTGCGTACATAACTTTTATTTTTTTATTTTTAATTTCTTCTTTTCAGATTTTCAATAAGGCTTGCAAAGTAAACGCTTTTTTTTGAATCTTGCAAACTTAATTTCTCATAAACTTCAATTGCTTTTGAAATATAACCCTGTTCAGCATATATTTTTGCTAAAGTTTCCGTTACAAAATCATCGGTGATAATTGGCTCTGCAACTACGTTTTCGTTTATTTCCGAGTTTTCGTTTTTATCATTTTTGGGGTCTATTGATATTTTTTGCGATGATGCCAAAAATTTATCTATTATATCTTCGGATGTTTCATTTACAGTGATAGGTTGACTTGCAAAATAATCGGAAACAGGATAATCAAAAATCGCTTGTTTTTCTGTTTCGGGCTCTTCAACTGTTTGTTCCTCAACTATTTGTTCTTCAATTGTTTGTTCTTCAATTGTTTGCTCCTCAACTGTTTGTTCTTCAACTATTTTTTCTTCGATTGTTTGTTCTTCTTCAATGTTAAAATTTTGCAATTCTGAGGTATTGATATTTTGCGATGAATCGAATAATCTGTCATATAAAAATGTGCGGCTGATACTGTAAATTGAGGCTTTGTTCAGATATTTTTCAAAGTCTTCTTTTCCAAGTCGTTGAATTTCCATTGCCAATAATTGTTGACCAATTGCAAACCACGGTTTATCTACAATAATATTTTGCAATGTTTGCAGACATTTCTCGGATGGTTTGTATTCCATCTTCATTATTGATAAAAGATTGGATGCGTTCATAATTTCTACCAGTTTGCAACAGAAGCGTTAAAAATATCTTCAATAAGTTTATCCACGATTGTTTTTATTAATTCGTCCTGAACGCTGTTGATACTCAACGCGCTGTCGAAATCTTCGTATGATGAAAAATCTTTATCGAAACTCCATTTGTCGTCAAGTTTGTTTACAAATTTTACGTGTACGCTAACTGTCAAGCGGTTTTTTGAAGCGATTTCGTCGGCTGTTACAGCAATCGAAGTTACCGAATATCCGCGAATTTCGCCTTCAAACGAAAGGTCGGCATCTTTTGTAATAAGAGTCAGCGGCGTTTGTTTTATAAACTTATCTTTCAGCGCTTCTGTAAATGTATTGCTAAGCGTAGGCACAACAATGGGCGCAATATTTTGAAAATAATCAATGCTCACTGTTTTTGCCATTCCGTATGATGCGCCTGTAAACGAATAAATTCCGCACGAAACAGTTATTGTGCATACGCATAAGCAAAGCAAAATATATATTTTAATCTTATTTTTTTTCATTTTACGATTGTTAATTAAACATTAATATTATTGTCCTTGATTTTTCTGTATAGCGTACGCTCCGATATTCCGAGTTCTTTTGCTGCATGTTTTCGTTTGCCGTTATATTTTTCGAGAGCTTTTCGTATCAGTTCTATTTCTTTTTCGTCTATAGAAAGCGATTCGTCAACAATTTCTTCTGTTTCGGTAATATTTTGATGTTTTGCAGTAATATTTATTGACGCCGGATTTGCCGATGTTACAATATTTGTTTGAGCAAAATCGTTTTTTACTTCGGCTGGATAATATGTTGCTTTCTGACCAAGACTTAAATCGTGAACAACTTTTTTAAGTTCGTTCATATCGGCTCGCATGTCAAACAATATTTTGTAAAGAATTTCACGTTCCGAGTCAAACGAATGTTTATGGTCGCTTTTTCTGTAAATTACAGGCAAAGTTGACGATTGACTTGGCAAATAATGTTGCAGAATGTTTTCATCAATTTCGCGCGATTCTTCGATTATTGATAATTGTTCGGTAATGTTTTTCAGTTGTCGGATATTTCCTCTCCATTCATAATTTTCGAGCAAAATACGCGCTTCGTCGGTTAAAGAAACAACAGGCATTCTGTACTTTTCGGCAAAATCGCCTGCAAATTTTCTGAACAATAAATATATGTCGTCTTTACGCTCGCGCAATGGCGGAATATTTATGGGAATTGTGTTTAAACGATAATACAAATCTTCACGAAAACGTCCGTTTTGTATTAATTGCAATAAATTCACGTTTGTTGCCGCAATTACTCTTACGTTTGTTTTCTGAACAACCGATGAACCTACTTTCATAAATTCGCCCGATTCCAATACTCGCAATAATCTGACCTGAGTTGACAAAGGTAATTCTGCAACTTCGTCAAGAAAAATTGTGCCCTTATCTGCAACGTCAAAATAGCCTTTGCGTGTTTCTTTTGCATCGGTAAACGAGCCTTTTTCGTGTCCGAAAAGTTCGGAATCAATAGTTCCTTCGGGAATAGCGCCGCAGTTTACGGCAATGTATTTGTTATGTTTGCGTAAACTTAGATTATGTATCACTTGCGGAAAAAACTCTTTACCAACGCCGCTTTCGCCGGTGATAAGTACCGACAAATCGGTTGGCGCAACCTGACAGGCAATATCCAGCGCTCTGTTGAGTTCGGGATTGTTGCCTATTATTCCGAAACGTTGTTTGATTTGTTGTACATCTGTCATTATAATAAATTTAAATGATTACCGTATATGATACCTAAAATGATTTTTATATGAAACAGCAGCAATTAACAACCTGTCAAACTGTTTTTCACCGAAGTATCGCCGGTTAAACTTATAACAAAATTC
>JAISPX010000067.1 GCA_031274595.1 Prevotellaceae bacterium
CCTTTTCCTACCTCCGAGCTACCTTTTCCTACCTCCGAGCTCCCTTTTCCTACCTCCGAGCTACCTTTTCCTACCTCCGAGCTACCTTTTCCTACCTCTGAGCTACCTTTTCCTACCTCTGAGCTACCTTTTTCCTTCTCTGAGAACCAAACTTCCCTCTTTGAGATACAAAATTCCATGTTTGAGGTACCTTTTTGTACCTCTGAGGTACAAAATTTCTTCATTGTATGTTTTCGTCCTTTATACTTAAAATTTCGGGAGATGATTCTCCAACTCCGTTTAATCCCTGCACATTCAAAGCGTTTTGTATTTTTATAAAATCAATGCGCTGCAAATCGGCATTAGCGCCATCCTGTTTTACGGCATTACTTATTTTGAAAAAATTTTTCTTTCCTTCGCTTGCTATCATATCGCTGCCATAGTTGTCGGCGTAGCCCCAGCCGTAGTTTCCCGTAGAATATGTTCCTTCGTTATCAAAGTAAAATTTCGGCTCAAGACGTATGCCCGTCAGCGTATAACTTTCATCGGCAATCCAAATCGGATAATAATAATCCTGCGAATGAACAGGGATATATTCTATGTATCCGCTGCCGCCTTTGTTGTCAGTCCAGCGCACATTTTCTCTCGGATTTTGCGGTTTGTAATAAGTTACCGAATAATCCGAAATTGTTTCGCTTTTGCCGTACTCGCTGCCTTTGAGTTCGTACCAGACATCGTCAGGGAGTTTATTTTTGTTTACATCCTGCATTACCCATACGACAGCAGGCTCTGAACTGTCATCAAACTGATTTCCCTTTATTGAAAAGTCATAACCGTTGAAACCTCCTTTATTTTCTATGCTGTGGTCGAAGCCTGCAACTATGTAGCCTCCAAAACCGCCAAGCGAAACATATTCGGAGTTTTTCAATCGGCGTTCGGCATATTCGACGGCGGCATTTGCAGTAGTTACGTTGGTAAATCCCGATGCCGTTTCGTTGATAAACTGTCCGGGAGCAGGTTTGTATTCGTAAACTTTGTTGATGTAAGGAGAATAATCTTCTGTTTCAGGTTTTTTTATAACTTCATCTTTGCTGCACGAAGCAATCAAAAAACAAAATACAAGTAATTTTAACGTGTTTTTCATGATATTTTTATTTTAATTATTTCATTCTTTTATTATATTATTTCAATTTTATTTAAAACAAAAACTTGACGGGCTTATGCCTGCATCTATTGTATCTGTGCAAACCGCTTGAGGCGTGTATCTGTAAACTTTTCCGTTTTGAACATAATCGATAGCATCGGCTACATAAATTTCGGAAGTTCGCGGCGAAACTCCCAGTCCGTAATAAATTGTGCCGTTATAAGGAATTACGGGAGAGTAGGGGAGACCTGTTGCGGAAACATCAAGCCGCCAAACCGATTTGTTGATAAAATAAAGCGTATCGAGCGAATTGTTTATGCACAGTCTGGATGGCGAATCGTTTAATTCAAAATCAAATCTTTTCTCGATTTTGAAATCCGAAATATTAATGCAAAACAACGCAGGTATCTCGTGTCCGTAAGGATTTCCCTGATAGCCTCCATCCGTTAAAACCCAAAGTTTGTCGTTTTTGTCGATTACTAATGAATTAGGCTGTATTCCGACTGTTATTGAATCGGCAATTTTATCGTTTTCGCTGTCGATAACAAAAATTTTATTATCGTACGACCAGCAATTTATGAAAACGTATTTTCCCGATTGCGCCATCTGCTCCGCCGATTTGTGTCCGTTGATTGGTATTGAGCCTGTGATTTTACTTGTTTGCGGATTGATAATTGAGATTTTAGAGCCGTACAAATCGGTAACGTAGGCTTTTGTGTCGCTTATAAAATGAACATAGCGCGGCGATATGAAACCTGTTATTGTTCTTACAATCTTAAATGTATTTATGTCAATCACAAAAATAATTCCGGAATTGTTTACAACGATGTATCCGAGTCCGTTGTGAGTTGTCATCGATTGGGCTACATCTCCGAGTTTTATGCCGTTGGAGCGAATGAAAACTTCGTTTTCCGCCTGTTTGTTTTCAGGAGAATAGTATGACAGAGATGCATTTCCGTACATAAAATTTCCTTCGTTGACAACAAAAACTCCATTGTCGTTATAATAATTAAAATCGTTTTCGGCAGATGGTCCATAATCCATGCATGAAATCTCAGCAACCATAATTGCCGACAATAACAGATATTTTAATGTTTTCTTCACGTTTTTTTATATTTTTAATCAATCATATTTTGTGCAAAAAATAATTTTGCGTAAAAATTTCAATTAAATTTTACGTCAACGTGAATTAAAAGAAGGCAGAATTAAATGTTCAAATCTGACTGAATCACCCATTCACCGTAGGCGTAAAATCTGTTTGCAATGGCTGGTTTTCTGACTTGTTCCTGCTTTGACGCCTTCCCAATTTTACTAAATCAGTGGCTGAAGAGTGCCAAAGCAACTTGCCCGTAACGAGCGGAACTTACAGCAGCGGGAACTGTTCAGGTTTCACACCTGATTCCCATTTGATTCCTTGCCGTTTTTATACGACAATTTCGGAAACCATTGCCAGCGCAAAGGTATTACTTTTTATTTAATCTCCAAAAAAATGTTTTTTTTTGATTATTTTTTCTGAAAACATTAAAAAAAGAACATTCACAATTCATAGAATTACCTTGAAACATCAATATCAATTTCACTTTTCTTAATAACTTGTTGATATTATTTCACAGACTATGTTACAATCTGAATTTTATTTTTGTACTTTTGCACAAATTAAAATGTTATGTATCATGAAAAAAATTCTAATATTTGTTATGACAACAATTTGTTTGTGCGCTTGCGGCGATAAAAAATCTTCGGATAATTCAAAATTGAAAACGCCAGCAATCGCCGATTTTAATTATAAAGCGGATGCTTTTGCCGATATGGAAATTTTGCGTTATCGCGTTCCTGAAATAGAAAAGCTAACTGTACAGCAAAAAGAATTGCTTTACTATCTGAATGAAGCGGCTTTGCAAGGTCGCGATATTCTTTACGACCAAAACGGAAAGTACAATCTCTGTATTCGGCGTACGCTTGAGGCTGTTTATATAAATTTTGATGGAGACAAAAATTCGGAAGAGTTTAAAGCGTTTGAAACATATTTGAAACGTGTCTGGGTATCCAACGGTATTCATCATCATTACGGAAATCATAAATTTACACCCGAATTTTCACAGGATTTTTTTATTAACGAAATTAAAAAACTTCCCGAAACCGCTTTTGCAAAAACAGGTTTGCAGGCAGATGCGCTTATATCAACAATTGTTCCGATAATTTTTAATCCTGAAATTGCCGCCACTCGGTTGAATCAGGCATCAGGCGTTGATTTAATAACAACATCGGCATCTAATTATTATGAAAATATCAGCCAAAAAGAAGTTGAAGATTTTTATAATAAGATGAAAAATCCAAATGATGAAACGCCTGTTTCTTACGGACTCAATAGCAAACTTATAAAAGAAAACGGGAAAATTTTTGAAAAAATATATAAAGTTGACGGTTTGTATTCGGAAGCAATAAAGAAAACAGTGTACTGGCTGGAAAAAGCGGCGGCAGTTGCCGAAAATGAGCAACAAAAATCTGTTATCGAAAAACTTGTTTCATATTACAAATCGGGAGATTTGCGAGAGTTTGATGAATATTCGGTTTTATGGGTTGTCGATACTTCATCGCATATTGACTTTATAAACGGATTTATCGAAACTTATGGCGACCCGATGGGAATGAAAGCAAGCTGGGAAGCAAATGTGAACTTCAAAAATCTTGAAGCCTCAAAGCGTACCGAAATTATAAGCGGCAATGCGCAATGGTTTGAAGATAATTCGCCCACAGACAAACAGTTCAAAAAAGAAAAAGTTAAAGGTATTGCAGCAAAAGTTATCAACGTATCAATTCTTGGCGGCGACAGTTATCCTTCAACTCCAATAGGAATTAATCTGCCAAATTCAAACTGGATTCGCGCGGCTCACGGCTCAAAATCGGTAACCATAGAAAATATTACCGAAGCATACGACCAAGCATCGCATGGAAACGGTTTTGCCGAAGAATTTGTATGGAGTAATGTGGAACTTGATTTGATGAATAAATATAAATTCCAAACCGATAATCTTCATACCGATTTGCACGAATGTCTCGGTCACGGTTCGGGAAAACTTCTTCCGGGCGTTGACCCAGACGCTTTACAGGCTTACGGAGCAGCAATAGAAGAAGCGCGAGCCGATTTGTTCGGATTGTATTTTATTGCCGACCCGAAAATAGTTGAACTTGGCTTGCTGACAAACAATGACGCATTTAAAGCGGAATATTACTTGTATTTTATGAATGGCTTGCTGACACAGCAAACCCGTATAGAATTGGGTAAAAATATAGAAGAAGCCCACATGCGAAACCGTCAGCTTATAGCCCGCTGGGTATTCGAAAAATCAGCGGATGACAAGGCTGTTGAACTCAAAAAGCGCGATGGCAAAACATTTGTCGTTATCAACGATTATAAAAAAGTAAGGCAACGCATAGGCGAATTGCTGGCTGAAATTCAGCGTATAAAATCTACGGGAGATTTTGCTGCGGCACGCAATATTATCGAAACTTATGCAGTGAAACTCGACCCTGTTTTACATAAAGAAATTATCGAGCGCTATGCAAAATTAAATATTGCTCCGTATAAAGGATTTGTTAATCCTGTATATACGCCGATATTCGATGAAAACAATAAATTTATTGATTTGGAAATTGATTATACCGAAAACTTCGTAGAACAACATTTGCGTTATTCGCGTGATTATTCTAATCTTCCATCGTTTAATTAATAATATAAAATCAGAAACAGAAAATGAGCAAGAGATTTAATAAAATAATTATAATATCCGTGTTATTGTTATTATCAATAATACCTGCCCAAGCGCAATCATTAAGAACCGCCGATACATATTTTTCGAGCGGGGCGTATTACAGTGCGGCAAATTTGTACAGACAAGTTATCAATCTTAAAAATAAAGATGATGAAGTAAGAAAAAGAAAAGGAGAACTGCTGTTCAGAATGGGAGAGTGTTACAGGAAAATGAATAAAACCATAGATGCCTTGAGATGGTATTCGCAGGCGCAAGAAGAAGGTTATAACGAAGCGGAATTATATTACGGATTGGGATGTATTCAACTGATGCACGGACAATATGAGGATGCGCGGCAATCATTTCTTATTTCAAAAGATAAAAAACCTGACCTTAATTTATTGGATGTAAAATTAGCGTCATGCGATATTTCCGAATTTTACGGAAGACCCAATAATCTTTATGAAGCAGTTCCTGTTGACAATTTGAATACAAGAGGCAGCGAATATGGAATATCTTTTTACGAAGAAAATTTGATATATGCATCAACAGGCAGAGTAACGCAAATAAAAAAAATATCGGAACGCACAGGACTTCCGTATTCCGATTTATATATCGCATCGCCCGATTCACGTTCGCTGTACGGCTCTACGAAAAAATTAGAAGCCATGTCGGAAGAACTTGCCAACGATGGAACATTCTGTTACGATGCCAAAACCAATCAACTGTACTGCACGCGTTGCGAATCGAACAATCAAAATTGTTTCATACTTAAAGTAAGCGTGAAAGACAACCGATATAAAGTAAGCGGAAAGTTGAAATTAGGCAACGTTACATACGGCATAGGTCATCCATATATAACAGACGATGGAAGAAGAATTTATTTTTCGTCAGTTATGGAAGGAGGTTATGGAGGCGTTGATTTATGGTATGTTGACAGAGATGCAAACGGAGATTATAAAAAACCTGTTAATTTGGGACCAGAGATTAATACAAAAGGCGATGAAGTATTTCCATCGTTTATGGATGGAGTGTTATATTTTGCATCCGATGGACATCCGGGTTTAGGCGGACTGGATATTTTTGCAAGCAGTATACAGGAAGATGGAACTTTCGGCAAAGCAAATAATCTGCGTGCGCCGTTTAATACATCATGGGACGATTTCAATTTGATACATCAGACTTATAACAATACAGGATTGTTTATAAGCAATCGCAATAATGCCGTAAGCAGCGACGATATATATATGTTCAATGATTTTCCGCCTAAAGTTATGACGCTTGACGGACTTGTATATGATAACGAAACCAAAGAACAGTTGAAAGAATATACTATTGCGATAATAGTTGACGATGAAAAAGTTTATGAACAAACCATAACCGACAGCAGCAATTATTTTGTTTACATCATGCCTGAACAAAATTATCAGATAAAAGCAACGTCCGAAGGATATACCGAAGGCGTGGACATGCTGAACACAGTGAATATTCCTAACTTTTCAGACCTCCACTCAAAAATATATCTGGATAAAATAGTTATTGTGGAAGAACCTGAACCCACAATTGAGATAACCGAAGGCGACTCGGTAAAAATGATGTTTATTGAAATAAAAGATATATTTTATGAATATAATAAATCGCGTTTGACCGAAAATTCAAAAAAAGAACTTGACAAATATGTTCAGTATTTTGATGAATATCCTGAAATGGAAGTTGAAATAGGTTCGCACACCGATTCGAGAGGCTCAAATTCATACAACATGAAACTGTCGGAACAAAGAGCAAAATCGGTTGTTGATTATTTCGTATCAAAAGGTATAGATGCAAAGAGGCTGATATGGAAAGGCTATGGCGAAGAACAACTGCTGATACCGAATGCCAAAACCGAAGCCGAACATCAGGCAAACCGCCGCACAGTGTTCAAAGTGCTGACGCTTGGAATGCACGCTAAAAATATTATAGTGAAACAAATATCGGCAGAAGAAATGGTTAACAGTTCGAGCGGAGCGGTGGATTTGAGCGGCTGGTGGGTGCAGATTCATGTATCGACAAGCGCCAACAATCTTGATTTACCTGTAATAAAAAATGCCGAACGCATAACAGGCAAAGAAGTACAGTTGATAAAAGCCGATGACGGAAAAAATCACTATTGCATACATTATGCCACACGCAACGATGCGCTGATAGCAGAAATAGCATTGTATAAAGAAAACATAAAAACAATACTGTTGCAGTTTTAGGCTGACACAGGGATATGCCATAATAATGAGGATGCCGCGATTTTGCGGCATCCTCATTATTATTTTAAACAAATTACATGGAGATTTACCGTTCCATTATATCATTAGCCATTAATTTTCACTTGCTTTTTGAAGATTTATATTGATTTTTGTACAAGAAAAACTGTTCGGTTTGTTTTTTTCGTTCTTCTGTTGTTCGAGCCACAAACACTTTTTCGTTCGTATATGGATCTATTCCTGTGTAATAAATTGCCGAAGCCAAAGTCATTGGCGTTGGCGTAAATGCTTGCACCTGCTCAAGTTTGAGATGAAGATTTTTTGTTTCTACAGATAATTTTTTCATATCATCATAAGTGCAATGCGGCAAACATGATATAAAATATGGAATTATCTGTTGATTTAAATTTGCGTCCTTATTTATCCTGTCAAATTTATTTTTCAAGGTTTTAAACAGTTCAAAAGATGGTTTTCTTACCGATTTCAAAACTTTGTCGGATGTATGCTCCGGCGCAACTTTCAAACGTCCCGAAACATGATGTTTCACCAACTGATTAAAATATTCTTCACAATTTTTATCTAAAAATCCGTTTTCATTCATAAATAAATCATAGCGAATTCCGCTGCCGATAGTCGCTTTTTTTATATCAGGCAAAGCGCTTATTTTTTTATAAATAGATGTAAGTTTGCAATGGTCGTTGTTGAGATTTTTGCAGATAGATGGGAATAAACATGATGCCCGACTGCATTTTTTGCAGATATTTATATTTTTTCCGCACATTGCATACATGTTTGCCGAAGGTCCGCCAATATCGCTTACGTATCCTTTGAAATCATGCATTTGCGCAATTTTTTTTATTTCATTTAATATTGATTTTTCGCTGCGGTTTACAATAAATTTTCCCTGATGCGCCGATATTGTACAAAAACTGCATCCGCCGAAGCATCCGCGATGAATATTTACAGAATGTCGAATTGTTTCATAAGCCGGAATATGTTTGTTTTTGTAACGCGGATGCGGCATTCGCGTAAACTGTAAATCGTAAACGGCATCAATCTCGTTTTCTGTCATTGCAGCGCACGGCGGATTTACAACAATATAATAATCGCCGACAGGTTCAACAATTGTACGAGGCGAAAATTTATTGCTTTCTTCTTCGGTAAGACGAAAGTTTTCAGCAAATTTTTTCTTGTCGTTTTTACATTTTTCATAAGAGTTGAGATGCAAAATATTTTCAATAGTCGGAATATTTTTTGTTTTATAAACAGTTTGAGGAATATTTGTAAGCGTATCTGTTTTTTCGCCTTTTGCTATTCTCAAAGCGATTTCGGTTGCAGATTTTTCGCCCATTCCGTAAGCCAGCAAATCGGCATTGCTGTCGATTAAGATACTCGGTAAAAGTTCGTTTTTCCAATAATCGTAGTGAGTAAGTCGGCGCAATGATGCTTCAATGCCGCCGATTATTACAAGCGTTTCGGGAAAAAGTTTTTTCAGAATATTTGTATAAACCGTTACTGCATAGTCGGGACGAAAATTCGCTTTGTTGTCGGGAGTGTAAGCATCGTTGCTTCGCAGGCGTTTATTGGCTGTGTAATGATTTACCATGCTGTCCATATTTCCTGCCGATACCGCAAAAAACAAGCGAGGTTTACCAAGTTTCTTGAAATCGCGAAAATCATCCCGCCAATTCGGCTGAGGAACTATTGCAACCCTGAATCCGAGATTTTGCCAAACGCGAGCAATAATTGCCGTGCCAAAAGCAGGATGGTCAACATAAGCATCGCCGCTGAAAAATATTATATCAATATATTCCCAACCTAAATTATCAACTTCTTTTTTTGAAGTAGGCAACCATAATTTTTCGTCTTGAATATTATGCATCGGGATGAGGTTTATCAACAATAAAACTCATTGATTGTCATTGCCGCAATCAGATGGAGTATAGAGTTTATCAATAAACAAAACGCCATCGAGATGGTCAACTTCGTGCTGAAAAATTACGGCGGTAAATCCCGAAACAGTATCTGTGCGCGGTTTCAGATTTTCTGTGTCGATATATTTTATAACGATTGTTTCGGAACGTTCAACATTTCCGCGCCAATCAGGAATTGATAAACAGCCTTCCGCACCGATTCTTTTTTCGTCAGAATAGTAAACAATATAAGCGTTTGCATAAAATTCAAACGGCTCGTCAGGTTTATCAAAGCGTTGCACAGCAATCAAACGGCGCGAAATTCCTACCTGCGGAGCGGCAATTCCAACGCCTGTGTTCGCCGTATCCTGTACGGTGAACAGCATTTGCGTTTTCAGGTTTTTGAAAATATCGCTTTGTAAGTCGGCATCCGAAAAATCTTTTGCCTGTTGCCGCAAAAACAAAGAATCGCTTTTGTCGGTAGTAAGCAAAACCCGCATTTTCTGCGAATATTTGTTTACAGTTTCAATTTCATCATTTGTAAATGATATTGGTTTGGATGTACAACTTGCTGCAAACAACAATATCAGGCAAACACAAAATATTTGATGTGTCAATGTTTTTATATTTATCATTTTATTCATATTTTATTTTACCGCAAAATTAGTAATGATTTGCAAATTTGCAATAAATGGTAAATGATGTAATGGTAAATAATAAAATATTAAATAGGAATATTGATATGTTTTAAAGGTAGATTCTACGTGTATCTGGGTACTTTTTTATTTTTAGAGTGCTTGTTGCTCAACATTTATTCATGAGATAAAATAAACAAGTTTTAATTTTTGTAACATAAGTGGGACAAAATAAAATCAAAAAAGCAATATTTGGTTTAAGATAATTATATTTAGGTTTTTAGCGGTGTTTTTTAATGCTTTTGCTGCGAGTTTTATGCATTTAAAGCCCATTAATTTTTTCAGATTGTATGCTGCTGCTGCCATCAAAACCTGTTTGTTGGCTAAATCATTTCCTTTTGTGTAACCTTTTCGCAATCGCCTGAAATCAAGTAATGTTCTCCACACAGGCTCTACCGTTGATGCTCGCAAACGCATCATGCGCTTGCCTTTGACTGTATTTATCAACTTATACGCTTTGTCATAATACGGCTTATCAATAGTATTTATTATTTGTTTGTAATTAACAGTTTTACAACATTTTTCCTTTAACGGACAGTTACGACAGTCTGATACTTTTGTTCTATAATACTTTGTTTGTGGAGTTTTGATTTTTGTTTTCTTTTATTCCCTTTCGACTTTTTTTAATATCGTTTTCTTGTTCATTTTCAGTTATTTTTTTGAAAAACTGCTGACACGTTTTATTCAATTCCTTTTCTACCGAACTATCCATTGACGCATTTGCTTTGATAAAGTCCTGTCTATCTCCTGTGTTTTGTCTGATGCCATGCCTATTTCTATGCACATTTTCAATATCTTACTGGATAGTTCCAAAAACACTTCTTTCCAAAAAGTTTACGTGTTCGGCTCAACGTGCTGTGCCATGGTAGGGACTCGTCAAGTCCGTAGCCCCAAAAATAGAGCATGTCCAAACGCATTTTGGCATTTTCAATTATTTGGCGGTCTGAGTTGATATTTTCCAAATAGTTTATCAGTATCAACTTGAAAAATACCTATGTATCAATATTTTCTGTTCTCTCACGCCGTAGTACTTTTCTGTAAATTTATGCAAATATGATAAATCAAGAATCTCTTTAATACGCCTGTAAAAATTTTCACTTGGCACTCGTTCCAACAAGCGAAAATTTAAAAACAACAAAATTTTTCTTTGCCATAACTCATACCGTTGATTTCCAGTAGCAAAATTACAAAATTATTGCCACATATGCAAACTCTGGGACAAAAAATGAGGCTGCTTAAAAAATTTTGAAACAGCCTCTTTTATTTTATATTACAGCGCACAAAGCCTAAGCTTGTGGAGTTATCGAAACATACGATTTGTTGTTGCGTTTTCTACGGAAAGTAACAATTCCATCAGTCAAAGCATAAAGAGTATGATCTCTACCTATGCCTACATTTTCGCCCGGATTGTGAACCGTTCCGCGTTGGCGAACCAAAATATTTCCGGCTGTTGCAAATTGCCCGCCGAATAATTTTACCCCTAATCGTTTACTGTGTGATTCGCGTCCGTTTTTTGAACTTCCTACACCTTTTTTATGTGCCATTTTTATATTTTTTTATTGTTCCCTAAATCAAAAATATATATTTAATTTAAACAGTTTCAGCATTTTCTACTACTTCATCTGACGATGTTTTTTTCTTGCTTTCGGCAGAGTCGTTTATTGCTTCTATCTGAATTTGAGTAAACTGTTGACGATGTCCGTTCTTAACAGCATAACCTTTTCTTCTCTTTTTCTTAAAAACAATAACTTTATCGCCTTTAAGATGTTTGAGAATTTTTGCATTAATTGAGGCAACTTCTATCGTAGGTGTGCCGATATTTACCTGTCCGTCATTATCAATCAGCAGAATTTTATCGAAACTTACGGAGTCGCCTTCAGCGCCTTCGAGACGGTGAACAAACAGTTTCTGATCCTTTTCAACCTTAAATTGTTGACCTGCTATTTCTACTATTGCGTACATTAAATTTAATTTATAGTATTGAATATCTTTATTTTAATCTTTACTTTACATTTTTTCGGACTGCAAAGATAACAAAATTATTTTATTGACAAACATTTTATGCCAAGATTTTTTGATTAAAAATTTTCCGCACATTTCGGACGATATTATGTAAAACCTAAAAAATGGTATAAATCGAATTATAATTAAAAGTTTAATTTTGGCGAAAATAACTTTTACAAATTTAATCAGTAAACATATTATTTTCTCAATCTGTCGTTTTCTTTTTTTATTCATATTTTTCACAAAATTACAGACCGCTTGATGAAAACATCAAAATAGTATTAGATTTTTGATATTTCTAATGAAAAATATTTATTAATTTTGTGAGAATTTTTATAAAATCTGAAAATTATGTCGAAAAAATTTGTTTGGACAATTAAACATACTATATACCATTGTTTATTTTGTGTGCTATTATTACTTATTGCATTATTAGTTGGAAATAATTATTTTATATCTTATTTTATATCTTTAGTATGCTGTTCCATTGGAGTTTTAATTGCACATATTATAAGGCATAAGTTAAATATAAAAGATAAAGAGTATCCTTTATCTAAAAAACAAATGCTGTTCATATTTTCGTTACTCGTATTATTGATATTGTCAATTTTTGCCATAGAATTGTTTGTTGCCGATAAATCGTTGTCTATAATGTTTATTTGTTCACTATCCATAGTTAGCGGCATCTTTGCTTTGTTCTATGTAATTAATATAATAAAGAAAAATAAACGCAATGGATAAGTAGATTAAGTACACGATATGTTAAATTTTTAAAATATAATTATGTTACGAAATTTTTTTGTAATAAACCTCTTGATAATATTAGCAATATTCATATTATCTACTGTTTTTTCCATTAACGACAACGTTTATGGATGGTCGCATAGGTTGGCTTCCAATGCGATGTTTCAATCTGTAATTATGGCTTTGGTATTAAATAAAAAACTTCAGACGTATCCTTCAAAAAAAACTATTCTTGGTATCTTTATTTTTATTGCACCATTGTATTATTTCATTTTAATTCTTTTCTGCAAAGAACATCTGGCTGTTTATATGTCGAAAATTTATTACGAATAATAATGTTGTTGATTGCTTCGGCAGGAATTGCTGCAATATGGCTCTATATCAGAAATTATAAACGCAATACGCAAATCACAAAACGATAGAATTAAATAAAAGTGTACATTTGCATAAATAAATCAATTATAAAATGATAAATTATTATTCGTACAATACCAAAATCGGCGATATTTTGATTGTAGAAGACAATGAAAACATTGTGGAAATTGTTTTTGCCAAAAAAGAAACAATAGGAAACAAAAAAGAAACTGATACAATAAAAAAAGCAGCCAAACAATTAAAAGAATATTTTGACGGCAAGCGAAAAACTTTTGATTTTCCTATAAAACCGCAAGGCACGGAATTTCAAAAACAAGTTTGGGCGGCATTGCAAAATATTCCTTACGGAGAACTTTGTTCATACAAGCAAATTGCCGAAAAAATCGGAAATCCGAAAGCCGTGCGCGCCGTAGGAATGGCAAACAATAAAAATCCTTTACCTGTGGTTGTTCCCTGTCATAGAGTTATCGGTTCAAACGGTAAACTTACAGGTTACGCTTACGGACTTGATATGAAAGAATATCTTATAAATCTTGAAAAAAATTCCGATTTATTGTAAAAGTAATTCTATAATTTCGTCGTATTGCCGAATTGTCAGTTTTTTATCATCACGCAGAGTTTGCAATTTTTTAACAAGTTCTTTTTTGCCTTCAATATTATCATTGCTGCCCGTTACAAGTTTTAGCAATTGATAATGTTCGCCGTCTGTCAAATCTTTGTTTTTATGCAGTTCGTTTATTGCTGTCGGAAGCGTGTTATCTGACGAGGTTTTTGCATTTACAAAATCAGCAGAACTTTCGATTATTGCAGGTTTTGGCTTTTCTGACGTTTTTTCTTCTTCAACGGCAACAGTTTTTTCCACTGCGATTTGTTTCGGCTGTTCATTTATTTTTTCTTCCGCAAGTTGAGTATCTGCAACAATATTAAATCTTTGAGGAATTTTGCCTTTTGCAATTATTTCGCCATTCTCAATTGCTTCGGCAATTTCACAATCCAATATTATTTCTTCTTTGCCATATCCTAATGATGCAAGGACTTTCTTTTCGTTGTTTTCTTTTTTTGTTGTAAAGAAATGAATTATAAACATTCTGTGACTGTACATTTTATCAGCGCCGCCGCCGCCAAGAAGTCCGAAAGCATGTCGGGGTTCATAGATATAAGTAAATTTGTCTGCGGCGTTTTTGGGTATGCCGAACATAATTGTATCGCCTTTTGAGAGAGTTATACCGTTATTAAGTTGAAACACATTATTTTTCAACACTCCTTTGCTGTTTGTTTGCGCAGAATTTTCAAGGCAAACCAGCATAATAATTATTAGTAAAAACAGTTTTTTCATATTGTTGTTTTTTTATGATTAAATTTCGTCTGAATAATATGCTTTCGGCAATTCGCGCAAATTGTATTGCGATGCCATAACTTCGCCATAAGCGCCTGCCGAACGAATTGCAAGAATATCGCCGCGCTGAGCCTCGTTAATCATTTCATCTTTTGCAAAACAATCGCTCGACTCGCAAATAGGACCTACAATATCATAAGATTTTTTATCTTTTGCAGATGTAAGATTTTCAATTTTATGATATGCATGGTACAATGCGGGGCGAATTAAATCGCTCATTCCGCCATCCACGATTACAAAACTTTTTTGGCGTCCGTGTTTCACATATACAACTTGTGTAATCAAACTTCCGCATTGGGCGACGATTGCGCGTCCAAGTTCAAAATGTAATTTTTGATAATTGTACAAATTCAAATTTTTATTGAAAATTTCAAAATACGATTTAAAATCCACAATCGGATTGGTATCAGGATTTTGATAATCAATTCCCAAGCCTCCGCCGACATTTAGATGCGGAAATTTTATTCCAAACGATTCAAATATTTCCTGAATCTCTTTAACTCTGCCGCAAAGCGCTTCAAACACTTTCATATCTGTAATTTGAGAGCCTATGTGAAAATGAAGGCTTATGAGATTTATATTAGTCAGCGATTTTATTTTTTCTACAACTTCGGCAAATTGCCATTCGCTTATTCCGAATTTGTTTTCTTCCAATCCTGTCGTTATATATTCGTGAGTATGCGCATCAACATTGGGATTTATGCGTATTGCAATATCGGCGGTTTTGCCTTTTGCGGCGGCAAGTTTGTTTATATTTTCTATTTCGGGCAATGATTCGCAATTAAAAGTAAATATTTCAAAATCCAATGCTGCGTTTATTTCCCTGTCAGTTTTTCCTACGCCTGCATAAGCAATATGTTTGGGATTAAAACCACATTCTACGGCGCGGATAATTTCGTTTGCACTCACGCAATCTGCGCCAAAACCAATGTTGTTTAATATTTTCAAGATTTTGTGATTGGAGTTTGCTTTCAGCGCATAATGAATTTTATAACCGTATTTATTGGCTTCGGCGATTGCTGTTTGTGCTGTTTTTTTTAGCAATTCGATATCATAAAAATAGAATGGCGTTTGTATTTTCTTAAATTTTTGTGTGAGCGTTTGGTTTTGCATTAACTTCATTTTATATTTTTAACATGCAAAAGTATATAATTATTTATGAAGCGACAAAAAATATATGATGATTAATAAAAAAAGATGTGAATAAATTCTCAAGTTAATAACTAAACAAAACCAATTAATCCTTAAATAAACTTGATTTTTTATTTTTCTATTCCTTGCAGCATTGGCACAAACGAAAATTCTCCGTATTTAGCGGTTTTATATTTTTCTTCGGATATTTTATTTACTACAATCATTTCCTGAATTTCCAAATTGCCCACAGGAATCACCATTTTGCCGCCAACAGCCAATTGTTCCAATAATTTTTGCGGAATATTTTTTGCTCCGGCAGTTACCAAAATCTTATCAAATGGCGCAAATGTTGGTTTTCCTTCGTATCCGTCTCCAAGAAAAAAATAAGGAGAATAGTTCATTTCTGTTAAAATTGTTTGCGCTTTTGCAAACAATTCTCGCTGGCGCTCAATTGTGTAAACTTTTGCGCCAAGTTCAATGAGTATGGCAGTTTGATAACCTGAGCCTGTGCCTATTTCAAGAACCTTTTCAAATCTTTTTAAATCAAGCAATTGAGTTTGAAAAGCAACAGTAAACGGTTGTGAAATTGTTTGACCTGCTCCGATAGAAAAAGGCTTGTCTTCGTAAGCATGTCGGGCAAAACTGCTGTCAACAAAAAAGTGTCGTGGAACTTTCTCAATTGCAGCAAGTACTGTTTCATTATCAATGCCTTTCGCACGCAAGCCGTCAACAAGTTTTTTTCGTAATCCTTTATGTATAAATGAATCTGTCATAAAAATTTTAGCGTGCAAAGTTAATATTTTTATAGTTATTTCATATTATTTTCCATAATTATCGAAATTTCAATAAATTTTTGCACCTTTGCAGTTCGAAATTAACTAAATTATGAGCATTGTAACTATTCAAAAGTGTCCTATATGCAGCAGCATAAAGATAAAACCCGAGTTTGTCTGTAAAGATTATCTTACAAGCAACGAAAATTTTGATGTATATATGTGTCAACAATGTGAATTTTTATTTACAAATAATTTTCCGTCAAATAACAGCATTGGAAAATATTACGACAACCCGAAATATATTTCACATTCCGATACAAAACAAGGTTTTATAAATAAACTTTATCATTTCGTGCGGGCATACGTTATAAAAAGAAAACTTAATTTTGTTTGCAGGCAGGCGGGAAAGAAAAACGGAAAAATTCTTGATATTGGTTGCGGCACAGGATATTTTTTGAACGAAGCAAAACGTAAAGGATGGGAAACTGCCGGCATAGAAAAAAACGAACAGGCGCGTAAATCGGCAACTGAACATTTTAATCTGTTTGTAAAACATGAAACGCATATATATGAATTCCCGAAAGACAGTTTTGATGTAATTACATTATGGCATGTTCTTGAGCATTTGGAAGATTTAAGCGAAATCATGGAGAAAATATATGATTTGCTTTTGTCGGATGGAATTGCTGTTATTGCACTGCCTAATTGCAGTTCGTATGATGCGCGGCATTACAAAACCTATTGGGCAGGTTATGATTTGCCTCGACACTTATGGCATTTCACGCCTAAAACAATGGAATTGCTGGCGAAAAAGTTTAATTTTAATATTGTGTACAAAAAGCCAATGCATTTTGATTCGTTTTACGTTTCAATCTTGAGCGAAAAATACAAACGGCATACATACGTTATCGCCTTTATAAAAGCAATGTTTATAGGCGCTGTTTCAAATATCAAAGCCTTACGTAACAAAGATAAAGGAAGTTCAATAGTTTATGTGTTGAAGAAAAACAGTTCAATGAATTTAGAGCAAAAACATTAATCTCCGCAAATTAAAAATATTAATTTTTCTTCTGTTAATTTGGTTTGAAAAAGTAACCAACCATAGCGTAGCGTAACTCGGCGAAGATTGCTTCACCTTTCAGGTTCGCAATGACATCTATAAATTCCTAAGTATGCTTTGATAAATATATTTCTTAATAGCGGTTTATAATCAACATTTTTCCAGTCAAAAATTATTTTCTATATTTGCATCTCTATATGTAAAAAAAATACATGTTGATGGTAAGCATGTAAATTTATATACTTACGCAACAAAATTTCTATCGGTGTAGAAAAAAATTTCTACCGAAGAGAAAATTTATTTCTATCGGCGTAGAAAAAAATTTCTACCGAAGAAGAAATTTACGGCTATCGGCGTAGAAATTTCTTGCTGCAAGAAAAGAAAAAACGAAACATTTAATAATAAAAATAAATATTAACAAATTAAAATGTAAAATTATGAAATACAGAGTAGTAGAAAAGGGTAATCCGGGAAATCCCGAAGCCCCGAAAAAAAAGTATGCCAATCCTGTAAATGCAGGTAAATTTACGCTGAAAGATTTTGCCAAAGAGATTGCAGGGCGTTCGTCGCTCACGCGCGGCGATATTGAAAACGTGTTGAACAACTTTATTGACGAGTTGCCAACGTTTCTCAAACTTGGGTTAAGCGTTAAATTAGGCGATTTTGGAACGCTGCGCCTGAACCTTATAAGCGAAGGCGTAGAGGCTGACCAGACATTTACCACAGCCAATATCAAAGGCGCAAAAGTGATTTTCACGCCCGGCGTAGAACTAAAAGAAAGCCTGAAAAGCATATCTTTTGAGGAAGACAAGTAAGCCACAGGCACTGGCGATATCGAATACAAAATAATTCATTCGGCGTAATTTACCTTGCGCCGAATGAATTTGTATTATTTTTCATAACCAAAATTTATGACAACCGAAGAAAAAGAAAAACTGGCACAAGAATACTTTAAACAAGGATACGATTGTGCAGACAAAGGCGATTATGACAAAGCCATTGAATATTATAATAAAGTTATAGAATTAAAGCCGGATACTGAAACAGCATATAACAATCTGGGAATCGCTTATCATAATAAAGGCGATAATGACAAAGCCATTGAATATTATAAAAAGGCGATAGAATTAAAGCCTGATGATGCATTTGCATATTCTAATTTAGGGCTTGCTTATGATAACACAGGCAATTATGACAAAGCCATTGAATATTATAAAAAGGCTATAGAATTAAAGCCTGATGATGCAATTACATATTATAATTTTGGAATCGTTTATTATCACAAAGGCGATAATGACAAAGCCATAGGATATTGGAATGAAACTATAATATTAAAGCCTGATTATACAGATGCATATTACAATCTGGGATTTGCTTATTATAACAAAGGCGATAATGACAAAGCCATTGAATATTATAACAAAGCCGTAGAATTAAAACCTGATTTTACAAATGCATATAACAATTTGGGAGTTGCTTATTATTACAAAGGTGATTATGACAAAGCCATTGAATATTATAACAAAGCCGTAGAATTAAAGCCTGATGATGCAACGGTATATAACAATATAGGCGAAGCTTATTATTACAAAGGCGATTATGATAAAGCTATTGAATATTGGAATAAAGCCATAGAATTAAAGCCAGATGATGCAATGGCATATTACAATCTGGGGGATGCCTACAGAAAGAAAGGCGATTATGACAAAGCCATAGAATATTATAACAAAGCCATAGAAATTGATGATAAGTATTTTTCTCAAACCTTACAGAAGTATAATGTGAGTAAAGATAATCCAAACTTTACAAATTACAAACAAATCTACGGAACCTCGTACTGTATAATGCGATTGCTGCACGTAAGCAATACTGAAGAAACGCTTACGGGTTTTGCGCATTATACTCGAAAAGAAACGGCAGAGAAACTTTTAATAAAAGACAAAGAAGATAAAACTTCACCATTTAGATTAAATTCTATTACAACTTCAAACGACCCTACGGAAGGAGAGATTGCCTTTGACTATCTCGGCTTGGAAAATAAAACAACTAACAAAGATTATCAGGCATTTATCGCTTGTTTTACTTTCGACCCCGAATGTTTGAATCAGTTTCGTCTCTACGGCAAGGAGCAGGGTAAAGAAGCGACAGGAGTCAGTATTCTTTTCAAGAAAACGTTTTTTGCGGAAAAACCAACAGGTTTGGCTGCTGGATTATTAATGAGCGGTAGCGATAGTGTTATAAGAGATAGTAAAACAGAAACAAAAGAAGATTATGCACTCTATCGTTGCATTTATATAGACCCTGTTACAAAGCAGATTATTTCATTGGGACATAAGGACGATTACACATTTTTCCGTGATGTGTTGAACGGAAAAAAGGATGGTGAAAAATTGTCGGAGAAAAAACAAATGGAAATAAACAAAATAACCAAATACAAAAAAGAAATCAACCACAAACTGAAAGATATCAGAAAAGAATTTAACGAATTAAAGAAACTGATAAATAAAGTAAAAGGTGAAAAAGCCTTGATTTGTGATTTGTTGATTAATCTGCGTTATTTGGTAAAGCATGTTGCCTTTAATGAAGAGCAGGAATGTAGAGTTGTAAAAGTGGCTAAACTCAGCGACCACGCGCAAGTAAAATTGGATGGCGACAATATTTTTATCAACACAAGAAGCATAGTTGATTATTATGTGGACAAAGTTTATTTTGCGCCTAAGGCTGCCGATATAGAGCTGTTTCAAGAAAAATTAGGCTATGATGGCGTAACGGATATTCAATGCCTGCAATGCACTCATCCGATAAGGCTTCCGAAATAGCAGCATATTTATACCTTTAAAAATTATCATTAATTTTGCGGTGAATATGAAAGATTTGCAAATTAGATTATGCACAGACAATGATTACGCATCGGTTTTTGAACTGCTAAGACAATTATGGAACAAGCAGTTAAATTACGAGATGCTTCAATCCGTATATAATAATGCCTTGAAATCAGACAGCCAAAAACTTATTGTCTGTTTGGTTGATAATAAGGTAACGGGCTTTTGTTCGTTGACAATTAAGAATAACCTGTGGCAAGCCGGAAATTTGGGACATATAGATGAACTAATTGTAGATAAAAATCATCGCAGGCAAGGCATTGGAAGAAAACTAATGGATGAAATTACAAAAATAGCAAAGGAAAATAACTGTAAAAGAATAGAATTGGATTCGGCATTTCATCGAAAAGAGGCGCATCAATTCTACGAAAATTCAGGATATGAAAATCGGGCGTATTTATTTTCAAAAGCAATTACTTGATTTCCGTTTGTTCGGCGTAGTGTATTTATTGTCCATAATATGTTAGCGCGACCTCAATCCGTCATGTTACGGGTTTGTTCAAATATGCTTTTGTCGTCGGGTCCGGGATTGGGTTTGAAATTTTCGGATTCTTCAAGTTTTTTGAGGATTTTTTCTTCATCTTTGCTTAATTTTTTGGGAATCCAAACGCTGACATATACGAGCAAATCGCCAATGCCGTAGCCGTTTACATCTGGAATACCCTTGCCTTTCAGTCGCAATATTTTTCCAGATTGAGTTCCTGCCGCAATTTTGATTTTTACTTTTCCGTCAACTGTTGGAATTTCGGCTGTACAGCCAAGAGCGGCTTGAGGAATATTTATGAACAGCGTATATAACAAATCGTTACCATCGCGGATAAGTTCTTTGTCGGGCATTTCTTCAACCAGCACAAGCAGGTCGCCGTTTATTCCGCCGCGTCTTGCCGCGTTTCCTTTTTCTGATACTGTAAGTTGCATTCCTTCGCCA
Source organism: Prevotellaceae bacterium (assembly GCA_031274595.1). Classification (GTDB taxonomy): domain Bacteria; phylum Bacteroidota; class Bacteroidia; order Bacteroidales; family UBA932; genus JAIRKV01. The sequence goes on from JAISPX010000067.1 coordinate 21,020, forward strand.
ATGCCGGCAGGAATTTTGAAACTTATTTCCGACTCCTGTTTAACTGTTCCTTCGCCGCGGCAATGGCTGCACGGCGTTACAATAGTTTTTCCAAGTCCCTGACATGCCTGACAGACTGAAACCTGCTGCATTTGTCCAAACATTGTTCTTGCTATTCTTACTGTTTTTCCAGAGCCGTTGCACGACTGGCAAATGTTGAGTTTTCCATCTTTGGCGCCGCTGCCGTTGCAATGGCTGCATGAAACAAGTTTGTTTATTTTTATTTTTTTCTCAACGCCTTTTACAATTTCTTCGAGCGTAAGTTTTATGCGAATGCGAATATCCGAGCCGCGATTTAGATGTTGTTGCGAATTACCGTTTCCTCCGCCGAATATCGAACTGAAAGCATTTCCGAAATGTCCTCCGAAAATATCTCCGAAATGAGAAAAAATATCTTCCATATTCATGTTAAAACCGCTGTCGCCTGCGCCGTTTTCAAATCCCGCATGTCCAAACTGGTCGTAGCGGGCGCGTTTGTTTGCATCGCCAAGAGCGTCGTACGCTTCGGCGGCTTCTTTGAATTTTTCTTCGGCTTCTTTATCGCCCGGATTTTTATCGGGATGATATTGAATAGCCTTTTGGCGATAGGCTTTTTTTATTTCTTCGACAGTTGCGTTTTTTTGTACGCCTAACACTTCGTAATAATCTCGTTTTGCCATAAATTTATTCTCCTACAATTACTTTGGCAAAACGTATTACTTTATCGTTAAGCATGTAACCTTTTTGAGCAATGTCAATAATTTTTCCTTTTTTCGATTCGTCCGATACAGAAAATTTTGTAACGGCATCATGTATATTTGTATCAAATTCTTGGTCGATTGCGTCAATCTCCGTCAATCCCTGCGATTTGAGAAATCCCAATAATTTGGTTTGAATTAATAAAACGCCTTCTTTTATTGCTTCGATATCAGTTGCTGTTTCAAATGATTGAACGCAGCGGTCGAAATCGTCAAGAACAGGAAGCAGACCTTTTATAATTTCTTCGCCGCCATTACGCAAAATATCAAGTTTCTCACGAGCAGTACGTTTGCGATAATTGTCAAATTCGGCAGACAAACGCAAATATTTGTCATTGGCTTCTGCCAATTTTTCCTCAAAACTTGATTCTTCTGCCTGAATTTCACTTGTATTTTCTGCTTCTAAATTTTCGTTTTCAATATTTTTGTTTATATTGCTCTGATTTTCTTTGTTTTTATTGCTTTTGTCTTTCATATCCAAATATCTAAAAATTTGATGTTAATTTAATAAACAAAAGTCTTGCCAAATAAAAAACAGTGCCAAAAAGTCAGAATATAAAAATCAGAAGTCGGATTTTTTTGTTTTTTCGGTTAATCAATATTATTTCATATTAATTTTTACCTTTGCACATCAAAAAGATTCGGAGAATGTACAAATTTATAAGTCTTGCAAGCGGCAGTAGCGGAAATTGTTTTTATATAGGAACAAGCGATTACGGATTTCTCATAGACGCGGGAATTGCCGCCAGAAATATAAGAAAGCGTTTGATTAATGCAGGATTGAGTTTAAATAACGTTCGTGCAGTATTCATTACTCACGACCATATTGATCATGTAAAATCGGCAGGCATTTTGAGCGAAAAATCGTTTTTGCCTGTATATGCAACCGAAAAAACTCATGAAGCAATGGATAACAGTTATATTCTTCGGAATAAAGTCTATTCTAATAAACGTATTATTGAAAAAAAAACGCCGCTGGTGTTTGATGATTTTTGTATAGAAGCATTTGGCGTTTCGCACGATGGCTTGGATTGTGTAGGCTATACGATTAGTTTTGCAGATAAACGTTTTACTCTTGTTACCGATTTGGGATATATTTGCGAAAATGCAAAAGAACATATCTGCAAGGCAAATTATCTTGTTATTGAAGCAAATTATGATGAAGAAATGCTTGATGCAGGAAAATATCCTTTATCTCTGCAACAACGCATTAAAGGAAATTCGGGGCATTTGAGCAACATGCAAACGGCAGAATTTTTGTCGGAAAATATTAATGAAAAATTAAGTCATATCTGGCTTTGTCATTTAAGCAAAGAGAATAATTTACCTGATTTGGCATACAAAACCGTTTCTGAAAAACTTATCGAAAAAGGAATAAACGCTAATCTTTACGTGCTTCCGCGCACATCTCCAAGCAGTGTTTTCTCGTTATAATACAAAATTGAGAAAGACCGAAATTATTCATCTTAACACTAAACAGCCATCAAAGTTCGCTTAATTTTCTTTTTTAATATCCGTATTATGTTTTATTTGTTTCGCCTTGCAAAGGCGAGATTTTATTTACTATTTTATTATTTACGATTAACTATTTACCATTATATCATTAACCATTAGAATAAAATACCCAAATAGTAAATATTTTAACACTTCCGGATGTTTTTTACTTCTGATGTTATCGGAAGTTATCATAAGCATATCAGTAAAATAATAGTCATATTTGACATAACGAAAAAATTAGTCTGATTTTGTAATATTTTAGAAATTAATTATTTTTGCAGCATAAAAACTTCCGATAAATTATATTATCAGAAGTAGTTTTTTTTAATCATTTAATTTTAATATTATGGCAGTAAAGTACATTGTTGTTCCACATGGGAATCCGGGAAATCCCGAAGCGCCGAAAAAGTTTTATGCTCAGGCAAAAGGCAGCGGCGAATTAACGCTCAGAAAATTGAGCAAAGAAATAGCCGAAGGTTCTACCACAGTAAGTGATACGGACGTGTTGGCTGTGTTAAACGACTTGACCAAAATCTTGAAAAGGCATTTGGATAACGGCGAAATTGTCCGTTTTGGCGATTTTGGCACATTTCAGGTTAGCCTAACAAGCGAGGGCGCTGAAACGGAAGAAAAATTTCACCCTTCATTAATCAAAAACCCGAAAGTAGCATTTCGTCCGGGTATTGATTTGAAGGAAATGCTTGCAACATTGAAGTACGAGAAGGTTAAATAAATCAAAAAAACAGTTCGGTCAAAAGTTCGGAAAGCTTTTTTAAAAAGGTTTCCGAGCAATTTTTAAAAGGTTTCCGACCTTTCATTTAAAAGGTCGGAGAGCTTTTTGGAAAAGGTCGGAGAGTGTTTTAATTAAAAAGGAAAAGCAAATGTAAAAAGAAGATTTAAACAAAAAAGAAATAAATATTTGAGCTAACGCTCTTATTCTCACATATTAGAAGTCTGGAAAATTTCAAATAGGTAATCGAGAATAAGGTCGCGAAGGTTCACGTCTTCGGGCGTGAACGGTTCGTGCTTATTTGATTACAATGGTTTTTCCAGACACCATAATATGTAAATAAGCAATTCACGAACAGTTTCACGCTTTTTTATTTGCTTAAAAGTTTAAGAGTACGGCGTAAACTCTTAAATAAAATGGCAAACGAATTAAAAGAAGGTTACATTTACGATTATATTTCAGGAGAACAAGTAAAAGCAACTCCCGAAGAAATCGAAGCAGTACAGATTTTTGCAAGGCAACTTGTAGAGGATTACGGCTATTCAAAAGAACAAATACAAACACGACCGCAGTTTCGCGTAAAAGTTCGTCCTTCGGACACAAAAAAGGAATATCCTGTTGATATTGCGGTTTTCAATTCTGCTGAAAAATCAGATGACAATATTCACATTATTGTTGAATGCAAAAAGAAGAATCGCAAAGACGGGCGCAGCCAATTAGAAGATTATTTGCGATTTTCAAAGGCAAACTTGGGTGTTTGGTTTAATGGAGAAGAACGCTTTTATATCCAAAAAATTGAAAAAAACGGACAAGTAAAATTTGCCGAAATACCCAATATTCCTAAACACGGACAAAGAGTAGAAGATATTGGACTTTTCAAACGCTCGGAATTACAATCTACTCACAATCTAAAAACCACATTTAAAGCCATTCGTAACCATTTGGCTGCTAACGCAGTAGGCGCAACACGAGACGAAGTATTGGCACAACAACTTATCAATCTGATTTTCTGCAAAATATATGATGAACGATTTACCGAACCTGAAGAAATTGTAACATTCCGTGCAGGAATTGATGAAGATGTGAGCGATGTAACTACAAGAGTTTTAGACCTTTTTCAAAAAGTAAAACGCAAATACAGAGAAGTTTTAGATGACAATGATGTAATTACTCTTGATGCAAATTCAGTCGTTTATGTTGTTGGCGAACTACAAAATTATTGTCTTATTGAAGCCGAAAGAGATGTGATTGCCGATGCTTTTGAAACATTTATTGGACACGCACTCAAAGGTGGGCAAGGACAGTTTTTTACGCCTCGCAATGTCGTCAAAATGATGGTTGAAATTCTTGACCCAAACGAAGAAGATATGATTATTGACCCTGCTTGTGGTAGCGGTGGTTTCATTATTGAAACATTGCGGCATATTTGGCGAAAATTAGATGCCGAAGGCGAAAAATATCATTGGAACAAAAACAATTTACAAGAAGAAAAAATGGAAGTTGCTCTCAACCGTATTAGGGGAATTGACAAAGATTATTTTTTATCAAAAATTGCAAAAGCCTATATGGCTATTATTGGTGATGGAAAAAGCGGAATTTTCACAGATGATAGTTTAGAGCGTCCGGAAAATTGGCAAGATAATACCAAATTAAAAATTGACACAGGCAAATTTAGTGTTGTGCTAACTAATCCGCCTTTTGGCTCAAAAATTCCTGTAAGCGGACAAAATAAACTGTCTCAATACGAACTTGCCCATAAATGGAAACAAAACAAGCAAACAGGCGAATGGACAAAAGAAAAACTTGCCGACAAAGAAGCTCCGCAAATTCTTTTTATTGAACGCTGCTTACAACTTCTAAAATATGGAGGACGTATGGCTATTGTGTTGCCTGACGGTATTTTTGGAAATAATCAATTAGGCTATATTCGGCGTTTTATTATGAAACAGGCACGGTTAGTTGCTGTTATTGACATTCCACTCGAAACATTTATGCCAAACACAGGCACCAAAACAAGTATTTTGATTGTACAAAAATTAAAATCAGAGAAAATCCCTGCTGATTACCCTGTATTTATGTGTGTTGCCGAAACTTGCGGACACGACCGAAGAGGAAATATCAAAGAAGAAGACGATATTTCACAAATTGCAACTGAATTTAAGAAATGGAAAAAACAAAATAATTTTAGTTTTTAAATTATGGCAAATAAAATAACTACAGCAAAAAGCATTGAAATTGAAGAAGTTAATCGGTTTGAATCTCGATATTTTTACAATAGAAATTTATTGACAGATACTTTTAATAAATTCGGGTTTTCTACAATTAACGCAATAGCAGATTTAAAAAGTGGTTCTACCCCTGAACATTATGACGAAAAACACTCTGAAAAAGATTGCTATTTTATTAAGTCGGCAGATGTGAAAAGATATAATTTGAATGAAACAACAATAAGTTATGTATCAGAACAAACTCATAAAACAAGAAAAAGAATGTTGGTTTTTCCTGATGATATTCTTGTTTCTAATACAGGAAAATATTTAGGTTTTGCTTGTGTTGTTCCAGAAGAAATTGCCGAAAGCACTACAAATCAAAATATTTCTATCTTAAAATTGAATAAAAAAGGACACAATTTTAATTCTTATTTTATTGCCACTTATCTAAACTCATATTTTGGGCAACGAGAAATAGAATCACTTTTGACATTGACGGGGCAAAAATATTTGAATAGCACAAATTTTAAAAGGTTGCGTATTCCTATAATTGATAATGAAATGGTAAAAAAAATATCTGACAAAATGCAAACTGCAATTTTGAAGGAAACAAAATCTTTATCTTTATTACAGCAAGCCCAAACTCTTTTCTACGAAAAGTTAGACATAGATTTTTCAAAAGTTGAAAAACAAAACTATTTTTCAGTCAAATTATCCGATTTTGCCAGTGCTGATTTATGGTCGCCAATGTATTCTTATCCGCTATATGTAAATACATTAAAAGAAGTTCAAAAGAAAATTCAAACCATTTCGTTAGGAAAAATTGCCACACTGAAAAAAGGTGATGAAGTTGGCAGCGACAATTATATTGGCTATCTTGAAAAACGCAAAACAGATGTGCCTTTTGTACGCACTTCCGATATTGTAAACTACGAAACAGACCAATACCCCGATTTTTACATTCCAAAAGAAATTTTTAACGAATTGCAACAAAACAATACTGGAAGTGATATTTTATTTACAAAAGACGGCAAAATTGGAATGGTAGGAATGATAACAGAAAACGAGAAAAGCATTATAGCGTCAGGTTTAGCACGAATAAAACTCAAAACCGAAGCCAAACAATACAATGTAACACCCGAATATTTATTTTTGGTATTGTCACTAAAAGAATTTGGATCATATGCCTCAAAACGCCGTACTGTCGTTGCTTCTACAATTCCACATTTGCGAGAAGAACGACTGAGGGAAATTGAAATTCCAATTATAGAAAAATCTTATATTGATGAACTTACGATATTAGTTAGGGAAGCATTTGAATTGAAAGATGAGAGAAAACAAATAATCAATGAAGTTCGAAATATTATGGATAACTACTTTGAATAAAAAAATGAAACAGAAGGCGACACTTTGGCACAGACATTTAAGAGCGAACACGGCAATTTTTTTCAGACGGTTTCCGCAAAGCGTTCCACCACGAAACAATATCATATTTGCAACACCCGCACAAATCAACAACCCCAAAATGGTACTTTTTCAAGCCCTTCCCGCCCAATTCGACCGCGCCAAATGTCTTGAAATTGCTGCGCAATTACAAATCACAGAAAGCACCGCCGACAAGCAAAAACTCAACAAAAAAACATTTCATTTGCAGGTAATTTATAAACTTTTTATAATTTTACGGCATGTAAATCATCTAATAAAGTAAAATATATGATAAGTTTTTGTGTAGCATTTATAGTTTTGATTGCTGGCTATTTTATATATGGCAAATTTGTCGAACGGGTTTTTGTGGTTGACAAAAGCCGACAAACGCCTGCATATTCAATGAACGACAACGTAGATTACGTTCCGATGTCGTGGTGGCGTATATTTCTTATTCAATTTTTGAATATAGCGGGATTAGGTCCCATTTTTGGTGCGATAATGGGAATTATGTTTGGATCTGCTGCGTTTTTATGGATTGTTTTCGGAACTATTTTTGGCGGAGCGGTTCACGATTATTTTTCGGGAATGATGTCGGTTCGCAACAAAGGGGCAAGTTTACCCGAACTCAACGGGAAAGAGCTTGGAGTTGCAGCAAAGCAGTTTATGAGGATTTTCTCGCTGTTGCTGATGATTTTGGTCGGAGCAGTATTTGTTTCGGGACCTGCCGGATTGCTTGCCGGAATGACATCCGATTTTTTGAATGTTTTTTGGTGGACGGTTATCGTATTCGTTTATTATATTTTGGCAACCCTGCTTCCTATCGACAAACTTATAGGAAAAATTTATCCTGTGTTTGGCGCTGTTCTTATATTCATGGCTGTCGGTATATTGATTGCGTTGTTTGCAAACAATGCTCCCGTACCTGAAATTACAGACGGTTTGGCAAACAGACATCCCGATGGATTACCCATATTTCCGATGATGTTTGTGTCGATTGCCTGCGGCGCAATATCGGGATTTCATGCCACGCAGTCGCCAATGATGGCGCGATGTTTGCAAAACGAAAAACATGGTCGCCGATGTTTTTACGGCGCAATGGTTGCCGAAGGTATTTTAGCGTTGATTTGGGCTGCGGCGGCTTCATCGTTTTTCGGTTCTGTTGATGGTTTGCAGCAATTTGCTGCGGAACTTCCTAAAAATTCAAACACAGGCGCCGAAGTTGTTAACGTAATATCTAAAACGTGGCTTGGAACATTCGGCGGAATATTGGCTTTGCTTGGAGTTGTTGCCGCGCCAATTACTTCGGGCGATACGGCTTTGCGTTCGGCGCGTTTGATTGTTGCCGACTTTTTGCACATCAGCCAGCAAAAATTAACAAAACGGCTGTTTGTTGCGTTGCCTATTTTTGCAATGACGTTTATAATATTATTTTTTATTCCTTTCAATATTTTATGGAGATATTTTGCATGGTGTAATCAAACATTAGCCGTGTTTACGCTTTGGGCGATTACGGTTTATTTGTGCCGCAACAAAAAGAATTATTTTATAACGCTTGTTCCCGCACTGTTTATGACTGCGGTAACGTCAACATACATTTTCATTGCGCCCGAAGGTTTCAGATTAGATGCAACTTTGTCAAACATACTTGGGTTTTCAATAACAATATTTATAGGAATTTTGTTTTTTTATTGCAGAAAGAAGTTGCTTAAAATGAAATGTTTTTAATTATCTTGGCTTATGATTTATTAAGCGGCTAAATATTGTTTTTTTGTTTTTGTTTCACTGCTTCAAACATCAGGATACTTGCTGCTGCCGACACGTTCAGCGAATTTATTTTTCCGCAAATCGGAATTTTTACCTGTTCGTCGCAAAGTTCAATGTTTGTTCTGGAAATTCCCGTATCTTCTGAACCCATTATCAACGCTGTAGGTTTTATATAATTTATGTCATAATATAATTTCTCGGCTTTCTCGGTTGCGGCAATTATTTGAAATCCTGCCGATTTTAAATAAAAAATTGCAGTCTTCAAATTTGGCACGCGACACACGGGAATTATATTCAGCGCTCCGCACGAAGTTTTAACAGCATCGGCATTGACAGGGGCAGCGCCTTTTGCAGGCATAATCACGGCTTGCGCTCCTGCACATTCTGCTGAACGCGCAATTGCTCCGAAATTACGTACATCCGTTACTCCGTCAAGAATCACGACAAGAGGATTTTCTGTGGATTGTATAATATTTTCTATTGTTGTTTCAAAATCGGCAAGTTCAATAGCGGCGCACAATGCAACAACTCCCTGATGATTTTTTTGCGTAAATCGGTTTAATCGTTCAACAGGAACCCATTGCGTGAAAATGTTGCGCTGTTTTATCAATCTTGTAAGTTGATGAAAGAGTTCGCCGTCTGAGCCTTGTTTCAGATATATTTTTTCAATTTCTTTACCTGTTTCAATCGCTTCTATCACAGGACGAATGCCAAAAATTATATTTTCCATAATAAATTAATAAAAGTTTGTCTATTTATAAAGTTTCGTAATGTTCGTGTTTTTTAGTATATTGCTTAATATTGATGTTAAATTAATCATAATTTCTAATTCTTAATTATCCATCATCAGTTCCAATTCGTAATTAAGTTTTTCCCATTCATGCATTTGCTTTGCAAGTTCCGATTTCAGCGAATTGTATTCCGTAAAGATACTTTTGTCGTTAATATCAAGATTATGAGTTTCGGGGTCGGCAAGTTTTTTGTTCCATTCTGCGATTTTGGTTTCCATATCTTCAATATGTTTTTCGATTTTGTTGATGGATGTTTGTATTTTCCGCAAATTTTTTTCGTTTTCTTTTTTTTTCAGATACTCATCTTTTCCTGTTGTTATTTTATTTTTTTGCGATACGGTAATTTCATTTTTCCTTTCTATTTCGGCTAAATTTTCAATCTTTCGGCGTTGCAGGAAATAATAAACTCCTCCAAGATATTCCTTAACTTTTTGGTCGCGAAATTCATAAATTTTATCTGCCAAACCGTCAAGAAACTCGCGGTCGTGCGATACCACCAAAAGCGTTCCATCATATTTCAACAAAGCATCTTTCAAAATATCTTTCGAGCGCATATCCATGTGATTTGTAGGTTCGTCGAGTACAAGAAAATTGTAGGGTTCAATTAATAATTTTGCCATTGCAAGCCGTGAACGTTCTCCGCCCGAAAGCACTTTCACTTTTTTATCTATATCATCGCCTCTGAATAAAAACGCTCCGAGAATATCGCGTAATTTTGTGCGAATATCGCCGACAGCAATGCGTTCAAGAGTTTCAAAAACCGTAGCATTGTTATCCATGATTGTATCCTGATTTTGCGCAAAATATCCAAGATTCACATTGTATCCGAGTTTGGCTTCGCCATGTTCGTAATCGAGTTCTCCTGTGATTATGCGAGCCATAGTTGTTTTTCCTTCGCCGTTGCGTCCCACAAATGCAATACGATTTCCGCGTTCAATTTTAAAATTTACGTCTTCAAAAATTACGTTATTTCCGAATTGTTTACCAATATTTTTTGCTTCAAAAACCACCTGTCCTGAACGCGGAGCAGGCGGAAATTTTATATGCAACGCCGAATTATCTTCTTCGTCTATCTCTATTATGTCAAGTTTTTCGAGTTGCTTTATTCTTGACTGAACCTGATTTGATTTTGTAGGTTTGTATCTGAATTTATTTATAAAATCCTGAGTGGTTTCAATCAATTTTTGTTGATTTTGATATGCGGCTATTTGCTGTTCGCGCCGTTCCTTGCGCAGTTGCACAAATTGCGAATAAGGCGCTTTGTAATCATAAACTTTTCCCAACAAAATTTCGACAGTTCGGGTTGTTACATTATTCAGAAATGCGCGGTCGTGCGAAATCAAAACCAGAGCGCCATCAAAGGCTTTCAGATAATCTTCGAGCCATTGTATGGATTCTATATCAAGATGATTTGTCGGTTCATCAAGCAAAATCAAATTTGGACGCCGCAAAAGTATTTTTGCAAGTTCGATTCGCATACGCCAGCCGCCGCTAAACTCTGCCGTTTTTCTGTAAAAATCGGTTCGTCTGAACCCAAGTCCAAGTAAAGTCTGCTCAATATTTGCTTCGCGGTTTTCGCCTCCGTGAATATTGTATAAATCGTTTGCTTCGTTAAGTTTTTCAATAGTTTTCAGATATTCCGCCGAATTATAATCATCATATTTGCACAAGTCGTCTGTGAGTTTTGCGATTTGTTTTTCGATACTTTGCAGGATGTCAAACGCTTTCATTACTTCGTCAAAAACGGTGAGATGGTCATAATGCGGCATTTGCTGCGGCAAATATCCTGTGCTTACGTCGGCAGGACACGACACAGCGCCCGATGATGGACTTTGTAAACGCATAAGAATCTTCAACAATGTCGATTTTCCCGCTCCGTTTTTGCCGACAAGACCGATACGGTCGCGCGAATTTATCATTATCGAAATGTTGTCAATCAGCGTAAACCCGCCGAATGAAACGCTTATATTATCTAATGATACCAATTTTCTGTTTTTTTAAATTTGACGACAAAATTACATATTTATGTGGAAATAGAAATTATTTAGTTGAAAGTTTGTAAAGTTCATAAAGTTGAAAGTGATTTGTTATTTACTATTTTGTTATTTACGATTTACTATTGTTTTTTCATTTTTCATTCTTCATTTTTCACTTCATTAGATTGCTTCGCCTGCCGTTCGCAAAAACAAAAACCCTGACAGAATTTCAAACTCTGTCAGGGTTAAGTTTACAATAGAAAGCGCGATATAGAACCTTGCGCCAACGAAACGATAATTTTATTTATTTTCCTTTGTCATTAATGATTTTGCCGTAAATATTATTGCTGCTACAATGTCTATTGGTATCCAAGTCGCTTTACTGTGTAAATAAACGGGATTTAGCGGGTTAAATACTATGGCAATAATACAGAATAAAATAACCCACAAATTTATGCCATTTTTAAATTCGCTGTGAATAACAGCGATTGAACCTATTGTTACTGCTATACGAAGAAAAGTATAATAACCAATAGGTAAACGCGCTATTGCAAGTAATAATAATCCTGCGCATATTACACATATTAATGGTAAATATTTCATTTTGTTTATCTCCTATTTAATATTATTTTCTTATTTAAAATCCAAAAAATCTTCTATCATTTTTTTTGTATTGGATGGCAAATCGCTACTGTAAACATTAGAGTGCAATACATTCATTTCTTTCAGCCATTTTTCTATCACATATTTCAATGTGTTTTCATCATTTTTGACCTTTTCGGCAGATATTTCCAATACAAGTACTTCCAAATTGTTCAAATCATTACGAGTAGAAATAAGTCCAAAATCATCCTTGTTTATTTGCTCCTTATACGAAAGATTTCTATATCTTGCTATATTTTCCACACGTAAATAAGCGTATCTGTTTCCTGTCTTTGATACTGAATTTTCATGATATATGTATCCGTCTGTAAGTATTATCAATATATTGCGATAAGTGGTATCCCTATCAACGCAATAATTGGTTACATTGTCGTTAAAGAAACGCCAAATATCGCTGCCGGGCCATTCATTTGTATTTATGGCTTTATCATAAATATTAGTAATATTTTGAGTAAACAGGTATGAAATCGAATCATATATGTTTTTTCTTCCTTGATTATTCATATTTGAACAATCTATTTTAAGTTTGTTGGCAATGTTGTTTATTTCAGGATCTGCCGGCGGCGGCGTAAAAAACACTTTTATTCTTCCTTTTGCCTTCCATGCCGTACGTTTTTCCATATCCTTTTTGAAATATTCGGTAATGATTTTTATTATTTCTATATCTCTTTCCTTATGTGAAGGTATAGCAGGATGTATGTTCGGACTAATTCTGTCCGACAAATCCAGTAAAATCGAAATATTCAGTTGTTTTGGTTCGGCTTTTGCCGGTTTATCTGTTTTTTTGCCGCAACTGTTGCTTCCTAAAATGAACAGGAAAGCGGTAAAGTAAAAAATTATTTTTTTCATGACTGTATGTATTTTATTGTTAATTATCTCTTACGATTGTATGGGTTTGGGCGGGTTGTCCTGTATCAACATTATTTTGTAAATTAGCAAGAAAACGATCCTTGATATTTGTACAGATGGCTATGTCCGTATTTGGTTTTTGTACAGTGTACATATATGAAAGCCAACCTGCAAAAAAACCGCTAATATTCTGTCTTACATCATTAAAATAGATAATGGGACGGTTAAGTTTTATCCTCAAACTTTCTATTTCTCCCTGTCTTTTATTTTTATCGGTTTGCAACCCTTTAATAATTTCTCTTATGCTTTTACATTCTGTTTTATATTCTGCTATTCTTTTCTCTCTTGTTTTGATGGCATAGTTTACTCTATCCATTTTTTCGTATTCGTCCATTACAAAACTGAATACAAAACCCCAGATTAAATATACCACAAATCCTGCAAATATTATTAACCAGAAATTTACCTGTTGAAAAGCGTATGAAATTGTCATCGGCGGCATATCTTCAAATGCGCCTTGAGCTTCTATATTATACAATTTTTTTGTAATTTCGTAAGCAAGAATAAAGTCAAAGGCAAATGTTACTACTACCAATCCTGCAATTTTTAAATATTTGCCCCAGTTTTTTTGCTCCTGAAATTTATGAATTAAAAATCCTAATCCTAAAAATACGGCAGGAATGGTTAATATTAATATCAACTCTGCAAAACCATCATTCCAAGCTTTAAAAAATGCCTCAGCATCAAAAATAGCCTGTATAACACCGTCCTCAGGAGTAAAATTTTTAAAGAAAGCGGAATAAGCCGCAGAACTATAAAAAACAAACAGATATATGGTTAGAAAAGATATAATTACCGCGCCTATATAGAAACTTGCTTTTGTAAACGAATCTTTGGTTATTTGCTGTGGGTGCATTCTTATATCCGATATTTCAGATTGAAGTTTTTCTATTTTGCCTTCTTCATGTTTCAGTTTTTCAACTTCACTTTTTATATTGGTGTCAACATCATTGTTTTTCGCTTCCAAACCGCTTATCTCTTGTCTAATTTCATCTTTTCTTCTTTCCTGTTCTTCTACATCTTCTCGTATTTTTTGTTCTGTGTAAATCAATACAGACTGTAAGCACGGAAGCAGCGCATCAGGATGCGCATCCACTCTTCCTGCCTGTTTTGCCCCCCATGCCTGAACAGTTATTTGATTTTGATTGTTAACTGTGTTTGTTGCCGCATTTTGTGTTGTTTGTGTTGTTTGCGTTTGATTTGTTGCAAACATTCTTCTTAATATCGCCATAATTATGATTTTTTAATTGTTTTTAATACTCTGAACATAATACTCCAAATAAGATTTACCACAAATCCTGCAAATATTATTAACCAGAAATTTATCTGTTGTAAAGCGTATGAAATTGTCATTGGCGGCATAGTTTCCAAACCGCCTTGTAGTTTGATATTATATATTTTTGCTGTAATTTCGTAAGCAAGAAGACAGTTAAAGAAGAATATTATTACTGCCAATCCTGTAATTTTTAAATATTTTCTCCAGTCTTTTTGCTCCTGAAATTTATGAATTAAAAATCCTAACCATAAAAATACGGCAGGAATGGTTAATATTAATATCAACTCTGCAAAACCATCATTCCAAGCTTTAACAAATGCCTGAGCATCAAAAATAGTCTGAGTAACGCTTCCGTCCTCCGGAGTGAAATTCTTAAAGAAAGCCGAATAAGCCGCAGAACTATAAAAAATAAACAGATATATTGTTAGAAAAATAATTCCCGCGCCTATCCAGAAACTTGCTTTTGTAAACGTTTTTTTTGACATCTCCATAATTATGATTTTTTAATTGTTTCCAATACATCTTTAAATGATTTGTCTTCTTTTGCCTGTGTTAACAAAAACTCGGTTATATCTGCAGCATATTCTTCGGCAAAACCTAATCGTTTACACGACTGTTTAAGACATTCTATTTCGCTGTTGTCAATTACTCCATCTGCCCATGCCATGCGGGCTAAGTTGTATAAATACTCGATTTTTTCGTCATCGTTGAACGATGTTAAAGTAACCGCATTAGTAGGAACAAATATAGCCGCCTGTATGTCTTGCTCCGTCACTCCCTGTTCTCTGCCTATTTTATAAAGCAATTCCAATTCTTTGGGATGTATTTCCGTATCGGCTAATACCATTTGGTATAATCCCAGAAAATGTTGTTTTAGTTGTTCATTCATGTTTTTTTTATTTTTAATTTTATTTCTAAATATTATTTATTTTATCAGTTCCTGCTCCCGCTCGTTTCCTAACGAATGGGAAGTGGTGTTGCGTTTTCAACGCGCTCATACCCTTTGTAACGTTACAAACGTTTTGCCATTGCTCACTCGTTAAGAAACGAGTGAGAGCATGTTTTAAAGGAATCCATTTTTCCCTTTCGCTATTGCCCCCATGACCATTAGTAGTAATATTAATATTACAGATAGAACAGGTGGAAGTGCTAGAATTACTGTGCGAAGTATCCATGTCATACCATACACTAATAAAAATATTATTGGAATCCCTACTAAAATTATTAATATATATTTTATTATCCCCATAATGTATCTATGTTATTATTATCAATTTTTTTATTACATATCCTCCTGCTCCCTCTCGTTTCCTAACGAGAGAGAAATGGTGTTGCGTTTTCAACGCGCTCATACCCTTTGTAACGTTACAAACGTTTTGCCATTGCGTTGTATTTGCCATTAACCATTGTATCATTGTATAATTTTTCATTCTTAATTCTTAATTCTTAATTCTTCATTTAATTACGCTATTACTGCGCTGATAATAGATTCGCTCCATGGACCGGGCAGGTTGCGGGTGTTCATCCAGCGGAAGCGGTAGTAAACGGTTTTGCCTACATCTTCCAGCGGATAATCAATCACAAGCGGCGAGCGGCTCGAAAAGCCTGCATAAACCCAGTCGCTGTCGGTTGCGGGCGGGTCGCCGCCCACTTTGCGCCACACTTCAAAGCCTTTGGCATGTTCGGGCTTGGTTTTACCTGTAAGTTTGCCTGCTTTTACGCGCAGCGTGTGCCGCTGATGTACCGAGAAATCCACTTCGCCTACGGGCATATCAGTAATTGGAGGCGCAGGCGTGGGCTTGGTGTCGTGCACAGGCAATCCCATGTGTCGGCGGTCTTCGTCGGTTACAGCCGAATTATAAGTCAAATGTTCCCTGACAAACTGCCTGACCGCATGTTTGAGCGTATCGCGCGATTCGTCTTTGGCAATCACGTCAGCTCTGCCGCGATTTGGGTCTTCAGATTTAGCATACGCCGCATCGTAAGCGGCAATGAGAGTTTCCACCAATGCAACTTCATTGGGGCTAATGTTCCATGCGCTTGCATGCGCATCTACGTAGGCAAAAAGAATTTTCACCCATTCCAAAAATTTCCCATCCTGTCGGGGAATGTAATCAAGATTATTCATTTTTTTAGTGATTTAGATTAATAATTAAAGTAATTTGTAATTTTTATTATTAAGATTTATAATATTATTCACACATGTTTGGTTGTTGACAACGAAACTCTGGTTGAGGACAACGGAACTTTGGTTGAAGACAACGAAACTTTGGTTGAAGACAACGGAACTCCGGTTGAAGACAACGAAACTCTGGTTGAAGACAACGAAACTCTGGTTGAAGACAACGGAACTTTGGTTGAAGACAACGAAACTCTGGTTGAAGACAACGAAACCTTGGTTGGCACCAACGAAACCTTGGTTGGCACCAACGAAACCTTGGTTGGCACCAACGGAACTTTGGTTGAAGACAACGAAACTCTGGTTGAGGACAACGTAGCCTTTTGCAAATACATTCCAGAACTTGACAAGGCTTTCAGTTCATTAAAAAACATCTGTTGATTTGAGTTAAGACAGGTTATTTCACGCGCAAGCCTTGCCTGTGCCGACACAAAGCCCACAGGTAAAAACGTTCTAAACTTAACAACAACAAGGTTTTTCATAATCATTTCAGTATCACGGTAAAACTAAAAATTTGTCCCATAATTTACATTATGTTAAGTTTTAAATACAAGGTAATCAGTGAAATGATGATTTTAGAGAGGCAAAAATCAAAAAGTTAAAATTTGCAACTTATTGAAAATTAGATTAACTTTGCGCCGAAAGTTAACATAATGTAAATTATGGGACAAAATTTTTTTTGAAAGTGTTAAAATTC
>JAISPX010000042.1 GCA_031274595.1 Prevotellaceae bacterium
GAAGTGGACGCCTCCTGCGCCCCCTTGCTGCCCGATGCGCAATTGTATTTTTCGGGATTACACTATACCGGCTATCCGCACCGGCTCTTTTGCAACAGGGTAACGGACGTGCGGGTCAAAGGGGCAGACGGCGCTTACCGTCCCCCTGAAGCCGCTGCCTTGTACCCGGTGGTTGGCAGCCTGTATTCCGCACAGATGTTGGGCGCCGTAAAAGAATTAACATACGGCATCCTGTCGTTGGAGCCGAAAGATGCGCAGGGACAACCGGTGCAAGACTATTTGCGGCAAGTACTATACACGCCGGAAGGCTTTGAACTCAAAGAATGGCTGGCGTTCAGCGATTATTTACACGCGTTGGACGGAGGGAAAATTCCAGCCGCGTATGCCGCCCCCTCTCCGCGAAAGACCATCCGCCACAGCACGGCCCTCTGCGACCTGCTGAAGCGTCCGAATGGCTTTGCCCTTTTGGTTTATAGTGGGATTATCCTGCTATTTGCCGCGGTGGTGTTTTTCACCATTGTTATTATTCGCAAACTCCGGCGAGCAGGAGCGAAGTCCCGCAAGCAATAGCGCAAGGTGAAGTCCTGCGGCAAACGAGTGCATCGCCTCCTTTGACAAGGGCAGATTCAACCACCTCATGCAACGGGATTTTCTTATCCCGTTCGCATTTACTAATTGAACTTACCTCAAAACTATTCAATATAAAATTAACAGAAGACTAAGAAAATTGTTTAATTTGATAACCAGTTCAATGTATTTACAAAAGAAAGCAAAAATCCAGTTGCATTTAATACTTGAATCTACGCAGTATGCCGCCGCCTTGCTTTCCAATTCATCGGTTGTACTCACGCGGTTTTGCAGTAACCACCTTTGCAGTTCTGCACGGTCAAAATAAACCAGCTTGCCGCTGGGCTTGCAGTGGGGTATCTTTTGCCCCGAAGTCAATTTATACAGATAACTTTTTGATAGCCCTGTAAAGGCTGCCGCCTCGCCAAAGGTCAGCACCTCTTTTGTGGCAATGCCTGCCATTTGTAAGGAGCGTTCCAACGCCTCAACTCTTTTTTGTAATTCCATTTTGAAATAAAATTTAATTATTAAAAAATGGTTTACCGGTAAACCAAAAATTGTTTTTGTTATAACGGTGCAAAGGTAGGAGGTAAAGGAAAGCAATAAAATATACAGCCCTTTACTGTATATTTACAGTAAAGGGCTGTAAAGGATTTTGTAAAAACTCTGTTATTGGGTTAAGCCTGCTTTTTGTAGTATTTCATCAATGGTTTCATATCCGGACGGCTTGCCATTTGTTTTTTTGTTTCCCAAATAGTTGTTTTTGGATTGTCTTAAATTCTTTTTGTCAAACATGTTTTCTGCAATATCCCATAGATTATCCGGGTTGCTTTTGGTAAATAATTTATCTACAAAATAAGCTAACAAAGTGGTTTTCTTTTCCCATTTTAACGGTTCAAACGGCTTTTCATTTGGTACGGGAATACCACCAAACACATAATTAAAGTGGTGCTTATTGGTATCATCTGGTAAAAACTTACCGGCGGTTAAACTCGTTAATAACGCCTTCCTTTGCTTATCGGTAAAAGACCGGACAAAGTGATGGGTAGATATGTTATGGTTAGCTTGTGAAGATATTTTTTTCTTTAACATATTCATAGCGCGACTTATACTATATCCGGCTGCGATATGTGTTTTATTTCTCATTTTTTCATAGTCAGGAATTATAACCTCTTTACCTTGTTTTTGTCGTGGATTCTTCCAATCAGTGGGAATAATAAGTTTTTTTTGTGGTATTTCCCATTTGTTTGCTTTATATTGCTCCTTGCTTTCCCGATTAATTCTTTCCAAAAAATTCAACTCATAATAACACTCAATATCTTTAAGGACGACTTTTACACGTTCAATATCAAACCCACATGTTATTGTATTCAAATAATTGTATATTTCAATCTCGCTTAACTCATCAAAAGTATATTCATCATGATTTCTGATTTCTTTTATTGTTCTATTCAAATTTTCTATTGTTGTACGGGTATTTTTATCCGTTCCTTTTGATATATTTTGCAGCATTGCTTGTAATGTTTCAATGAGAGCCCACTTGTCCCCTTCTATGGTGTCGCTTTCATCATCTGAACAAAAAGCCGGTGTTATTTCTACGTGGTAGATTTGTTTTGTACTGGTTATTGCATCTAAAAACTCCAGCAATGTCAAATCTAAATAATTATTTTTCATACCTCAAAAATTAAAATTGTTTCTCTTTTTATGGACTAAAGAAACTCCTGTTTTTTATACCAAAAATTGCCATTTTTGCCATGCCCAACGTTATTGACCAATGATGTTAATATACGTTTCCAACGATTTTTTTACTGCATCGGCAACCAAAAAGTAGAACGGTTCGCGGTTATTGTTCGTGTGGCTTTGCTCCAATGCTTTGTAGTAGGCTTGCTTTGCTTCGTTATCCCCTTTCAGCGTGGTAATCGTGTAGCCGTTGGAAAGCAAATACAAATTCATTAATAGCCGTGATGTCCTGCCGTTGCCATCTATGAACGGATGTATCTTTACCAACTCATCGTGTAAAAACGCCGCTATCAAAACAGAGTGTGTACCGTTTGCTTTCATGCTTTGGTACTCCCTTATGAATTGCTCCATTTGTGGGGCTACTAAATAGGGTTGAGGCGGTACGTATTTACTTCCGACAATCATCACCGGAACGTTCCGGTACTTGCCCGCTTGCTCCCTGTTTATGCTGTGCAGAATAATAGCGTGTATTTCCTTTATCGTGCGTTCTGTTATTTCTATATCAGCAGTGGCAATATCCTTAATAAAATCTATGGCTTGTGCATGGTTAATCGCTTCCAAATGCTCCCTCATGCTTTTGCCGGATATGGTAACGCCCTCGCTCACGACCAGCGCCGTTTCCTGCAAAGTCAATGTATTTCCCTCAATCCGGTTGCTCTCATACGTGTATTCCATTTCAAGGGCTGCTTTAATTTTGTTCAACGCCTCCATGGGCAACGGGCGGATGGCTTGCAATTTTGCTTTGAGTAAATCAAGCTCGTGCAAAAGGTGTGTTAACGGTGTGTTCATATCAGTATATTTTGTGCTGATTTTGCCATTGATTTCTTTTATTTTCAAAGGTACAAAAAAGATTTTTTTAACGTGTAAAAAAAATCGGAAAAACACATCCATTAAAAAAACCTCAACTACTTGTTGAGGTTTTCTTATTTTTTGTTTCCCTTCCAATAAGGAAAATACCAATTTCTACGATGAAATAAGTTACTTTCATGTGTGATTTACGTACCGGCTATTTAATGCTTTTGGGAGTGGTTAAGCTTATAGAGTTTTATACAGCCATAAATAATTATTCCTATTGAAATAACCGTAAGGGTAGAAAATAAATAAATGAGTTCCATGTTCTTTGTTTCCCTTGTTTTCTGGGACCTGTACCCGGGGCGGGAATTGAACCCGCACGGACATTACTGCCCACAGGATTTTAAGTCCTGCGTGTCTACCTATTCCACCACCCGGGCAAAAAGGACTGCAAAGATAGAAAAAATTTTAATGATGCAAAAATGCGGTTGCAGTATGTAGAGACGTGGCGCGCCGCGTCTGTTCGGGGTCGCCTCTACAACCCCGCCCAACTCGTAGGGTCAACCTTTAGGCGTTGCCCACTTGTCGAGCGTAGTCAAGACATCTTTTATTTGCATTTGTGGTTGGCGGCGTTGTTTCAATAATCATGTAAACCTCCGTGCAACGCTGCGGGCAAAAAAGTCCCCGACCCCCAAGGGAGAGAATTACCCCATCAATCCGTAAATCTGTCAATTCGTAAATCTGTAAATTTTTTTGCGTGTTTGTTAGAAAGTTGTTTGTAAATTCAAAATAAAGTGTTACCTTTGCAGCCCATTTTTTGGAATAGTAAATAAAAAAGAATAAGACAAAATTATGCCAACAATTCAACAGCTTGTAC
>JAISPX010000089.1 GCA_031274595.1 Prevotellaceae bacterium
TTCTGCAAAGGTACAAGAAAAAAATGACATTATATATCTGTAAAACAGATAGTTATTAACAGGTGAGGGATCCTTTTGTTAACAACCCCTCATTTAGTAAATTTTTCGTGCGTTGACCCTGTTTTTTTTTTGCAACAGAAAGGATGTTTTTCATGCGCAAAAAATTATTTATCCAAACCGATATTAAGAAATGGTTAATGGAAAATGTTGTCATATCCTGCTATAGGTTGGCAGCAAAAAAGGACAGCGATATGACAAAACAAGTAAGAAAATGTTATCGGTACAGATTTTGCTTCAAGCAAAAAGTAGTATATAGAGATTAAACAAGGCGAAAGTTTGCAGGCGGTAAGCCGTAAGTCAGGAATACGCGGGTCGAATACCGTACGTAATTGGATAAAGCAATTAGGACAATATCATTTATGTAAAGATGAAACACGAACAGGACGAGGTAAAAGCCTTTGATGCTCAAAATTGTGATTTGGGAATACCATAACAACATTTATTCCACTCAAAAAATTGAAAATGCAAACAGAGACGGATTATTTATCGCTCAAAATATGTCTTATAATGAAGGAAAAGATTATTTTGTATGCCCGACTGGACAACACATGATAAAAGTTGGAACAGGCATACGAAAAAGTGAGAGCAGCCATGTCTCAAATACCTCATTTTACAAAGCGCAAAGCAGTACGAGTTGCCCGCTTAAATGCCTGTGTTCCAAAGCGCAGGAAAATCGCAGGATAGAAATTAATCACAAACTTAATGCATATCGAAAAAATGCACGCGACCAGCTCATTTCCGAAGAAGGTTTGCTGCACCGAACAACAAAGAATCGAAAATTTACTTGCCAATTTTCATTTCTCTCAAAAAAAATC
This sequence comes from Prevotellaceae bacterium, assembly GCA_031274595.1. Taxonomy (GTDB): domain Bacteria; phylum Bacteroidota; class Bacteroidia; order Bacteroidales; family UBA932; genus JAIRKV01. The sequence continues at coordinate 876 of JAISPX010000089.1, forward strand.
GCTCTGTCGAAAGACTTTCTCTTCAACTCGCCACCTGACAAAAAAAAGAAGCCGCCATTTTTGGACAGATTCTTTGTTTTCATCGTCATTGCGATGAGCGAAACGAAGGCGAAATCTCTCGTTGGCGCAAGGTTCTACCTGCAGAAAAAACAAAGAGAATGTAAAAAATATTGAAAAATATTAATCGGAAACAAAAAAATGAATAAATTTGGCGAAAAATAGAGCAATGAAAAAAATATTAATATTTGCAATATTATTGTTACTGAGTATAAACGCTGAAGCCCAACACTGGATTGGAGTTCGCGGAGGCTATGTTAATTCCGATATTACTATCGACATGTTTAATTATCGGCGAACAAACTCATATTCAAGCATCAATTACGGTTTAATATATAAAATATATATTGATAAACACACAGGGCTTCAGGCAGAATTGAACAATATAAAACGAGGTTTTTCATACAGAGAAAACGATACAATAAACATTCGGGAATCGTGGGAAATGCCGATATTAGGACATGTCAGGTTGGAATTCGGTCGTTTTGTCGGATTTATAAACGGCGGATTTTATGTTGGTTATGCTCAAAAAATGAAATATAAAATTAAAAAAGAACCATCTGCAAATGAAATATTAACGTCGTTCACCAATCGTGATATTCGTTTTGAATTTGGTTTCGGACTTGGAGGCGGAATAGGCTTTCGCATAGCGAAACGCATTGAATTGCAGGCAGAATTCAGATACAATTACGGACTTACTTACCTCTATAAGCCAAAATATAACGACGAACGAATTAAATACATTCAGCCGATAAGCATGCAGGCTTCGTTTGGCATTTTATACAAATTTGCTAATGTGAAAAAATAAAAATGTTCTGTAAAAGTATTACAAAATATAATCGCCGCAAAACAAATGTAGTAAACGTAGGAAATATTCCGCTCGGAGGAGAAAATCCCGTTCGCATACAATCTATGATAAACGTTGCAACAACCGATATTACCGCCGCTGTTGCGCAATGCGAAAAAATTGCAAAAGCAGGCGCCGATTATGTCCGCGCTACAATACAGGGAACGCCCGAAACAGAAGCAATAAAAATCATAAAAAACAAACTGTCCGAAAAAAAAACATACATCCCGCTTATTGCAGATGTTCATTTTAATGCACGCATAGCAAAAATAGTTGCGCAAAATGTCGAAAAAGTAAGAATAAATCCCGGAAATTTTATTGATAAAAAAACATCGACATATAAACATCTAACTGACGATGAATATAATGCCGAACAACAACGTTTGCGAAAAGAATTTGTCTCGCTGCTTGATATTTGCAAGCAACACAAAACCGCCTTGCGCATTGGAGTAAATCACGGTTCGCTGTCCGAAAGAATTATGAACCGCTACGGCGACACGCCGGAAGGAATGGTTGAGTCGGCGATGGAATTTTTGCGAATTTGCAAAGATGAAAATTTTCACGATGTCGTAGTTTCAATGAAATCAAGCAATACTCGCGTGATGGTTTATGCTTATCGACTGCTGGCAGAAAAAATGAACAGCGAGCAAATGACTTTCCCTTTACACATCGGCGTAACGGAAACAGGCGACTGCGCAGATGGACGCATAAAATCCGCTGTCGGAATTGGCGCTTTGCTTGCTGATGGTTTAGGCGACACAATTCGCGTTTCGCTTACCGAAGCCCCTGAAAACGAAATCCCTGTTGCAAAAAAATTAACGGATTATTTTATTAATCGCGAAAATCATAAACCTATTCCAGATGTTGATGAAAAAAAATATTTTCCGTATAGTTATAATCAGCGAAAATCCAATGCTGTAAACAATCTTGGAGGAAACAATCCGATTGCTGTTGTTGCAGATTTGTCGCACATAAATCCGATTTATGATAAAGATTTTGAAGCGCTGGGGTTTGTAAAAAATGGCGGCAAATGGACAAAAACCAATGATTCGCCCGATGCCGTTTATACAGGCTCATCTTTACTTAATTCCGAAATACAAGGAATAACAATGCTTTCAGACGAAACCGAAAATTTTGTTCGCTGTGATATTTCTTATTTTAATAATGATTTTATTGATTGGATTAAAGAAAATTCCGATAATATCTTAATGCTCGAAAGCAATAACACAAATGCCGTTGCAGAATTTCGCGCATGTTTTTTGATGCTCGAAAATGCAAACGCCAAAAATCCCGTAATAATCCGCCGCACTTATGATGACAAAGATATTGAATCTCTGCAAATAAAGGCATCCTGCGATTTTGGCGCTTTACTGATTGATGGCTTCGGAGATGCAATTTGCTTGCAAAATAATAAAATCGAAAGTACAATTCTTATAAAAACCTGTTTCTCTGTATTGCAGGCAACGCGAGTACGGTTCAGCAAAACCGAATTTATAGCATGTCCAAGTTGCGGACGCACGCTTTTCGATATTCAAAAAACATTGGCTGAAGTAAAAAACAAAACATCGCATCTGAAGCATCTTAAAATAGCAGTAATGGGCTGTATCGTAAACGGCATAGGCGAAATGGCAGATGCCGATTATGGTTATGTAGGCGCAGGCACGGGTAAAATATCTCTGTATAAAAATAAAATGCTCGTAAAACGCAACATTCCTCAGGAACTCGCCGTTGATGAACTCATAAACCTGATAAAACAAGATGGACGCTGGGAGGATGTTTAAAAAGCAACACCAATCAAAGAGGAAGATGATTAGCTTTGCGAACGGTATCAATGTACCTATGACGGACATAATCTTATGCCTTCCTTTACTTCTGTTGTTTGTTTGTATTTGTTTTGTTTTTTTATCATCGCTAAATTAGAAATTTTTACTTTTTTCTGCAAGCATAGGATGACGATAAGAAAAATCCGCGTGTTTATTTCAAATCACCCAAAAACCATTAATAATTAACCATTATTTGGCATTACGATGTCAATCATCTCAAATTCAATGAGCAAAAGCCAAAGTTGCTATGCTTATTCTGCAATCCACAGCCGATAAAATTGCGTTGCAGCAGGCTTCGAGTGTTGCTCCTGTTGTAAGCACATCATCGACTAAAAGTATATGCTTGTTTCTTATCTTTTCCGGATTGTTTATTGCAAAAACATTTGAAACGTTATGCCAACGTTCCATGCGGTTTTTCTTGGTCTGAGTATTTGTAAATTCAGTGCGGACAACAGTTTTGGTATCAACAGGTTTATTCATTGCGCTGGAAAGTCCAATGCAAATTTTTTCACTTTGATTATAGCCTCTCGATTTTTGTTTTTTAGGATGCAGCGGAACAGGTATAATGAAATCAATATCCGCAAATATTTCACAAGTTGCCAATTCGTTGCCAAACCACAAACCAAGCACAACGCCAATATCTTCGCGACCTGAATATTTCAGTTTATGCAAGAGCGCTCTGTATTTGCTTCCGCGTGCAAAGAAAAAATACGAAGCGGCAGCAACGATTGGCGCTCGACCCCAAAAAATTTGTTCAACCGTATTTCCTCGTTCGTTCCAATTTCGTGTAAGCGGAATGTCAACGCGACAATTTGAACAAATAATTTTTTCGCCATGCATAAGCGAAGCATTGCAAATATCACAAAGTTCGGGATATATCAAATCAAAAAAATATTGTATAGGTTTAAATATTTTCAACATGTTTATAATATTTATTTTACAAAAATAGTTAAAAAATGAAAGCCTGCAAATTTTTATTGCCAATGTATCTTTCCTGAAAATAAACTACATATAAAAAAACATTATGATTACAAATAAATTAAAATTTGGTAACAATTTGTTATTTTATATTAATTTTATACTTTTGTAGAAAGTTTAACATCACAAAATAAATTAAAATTAAATTATTATCAAATGAAAAAACTATTATTATTGATTTTATTTGTTGGTCATTATGCTTATGGTCAACAAATTGAAGTGAAATCAATCGAATTGTTGGAGGGAACAAAATCGGGTGGATTTTACTATCCTGTATTTAGTCCCAAAGGTACTTATTTGTTGGCATCTTCTGCAAATTATGTCGGAATAAGGCAGATTGTGTTGGCAACAAATGAAGTAAACACATTAACTCACGATTTGGGAGCTGGATACGATTTGCGAATTAGCGCCGATGAATCTGCAATTTTGTTTAAGAAAACAGAATTTGTAAATCATCTGCGTTACACATCGTTATATCAGTATTCATTTGCCGACAAAAAAACGGTGAAAGTTGAAAATGCCGTTCGCGAAAAACTAACTCCTGTTTTTGCCCAAAACAAAGCCGCTTTTGTGAAAGGCGGAAGTCTTGTAAAAAACAGTAACATTACGGCTGCCGAAATTACATCCTTTATCAACATCGAAAACCAAAAAATGGCGTTGTACAAAGGAAATTCCAAAAGAATCCTTACTCCTAACGGAGAAAACGAAAGTTATTTTTGGGCAAGCGTATCGCCTGATGGAAAGCATATTGTTTATACAACGGCTTCCAAAGGAACTTTTGTTTGCAACATTGACGGTTCTAATGCTGTGTCGTTAGGAAAACTAAATGCTCCGGCATGGCTCAACAATCAATGGATTGTAGGCATGGACGATAAGGATGATGGACATGTTGTTCTTTCTTCGTCTCTCGTTGCTGCAACTGTTGATGGAAAAGTGCGCCAAACGTTGCAAACTCCTGCAATAAAAATAGCAATGTTTCCTGCGGCTTCGCCCGATGCAAAACAAATAGCGTTTAACAACGAAAAAGGAGAAATTTATTTGATTAATATTATCATAAAATAATTGGGAGAAACATTACAATGAAAAAGATTTTAACATTACTCATACTTTTATCTGTTGTTTTAACCAGCAGTTTTGCCACCGATTTAACAGGCATAAAAATATATATAAATCCAGGACACGGAGGATACGATTCAAACGACAGAAATGTTGTAACAATTCCGTTTAATTTAGGTGATACATTAGGTTTTTATGAATCAAAATCCAATTTAATGAAGGGACTTTATTTACGCGATTTACTATTAGCCCAAAATGCTACGATTATGATGTCGCGTACGCTAAACAGAACGCAGGATGATAGAGCCTTATCTTCTATTGTTGCAGAAGCAAACGCTTTTGCACCTGATGGATTTTTATCAATACACAGTAATGCAAATGGTACGGCAGATAACAGTACAAATTATCTATTGCTTTTATATTCAGGTACGGATGCGGCATCTTTTTATCCGCCAACCAAAGCCTATGCTACGGCATGCTGGCCATTTTTAATTGATAATCAACTAAAAAATTGGAGTTCTACAACAGTGCGAATAAGAGGAGATGCTGATTTTTACGGCACAGGGGGAGGTCCGTATTTAGGAGTTTTAAACGGTTTGGTTCACAAAGCCTTTCTTTCCGAAGGTTCGTTTCACGATTATCCACCGGAAACTCACAGACTTTTAAATCAAGATTATTGTAATCTTGAAGGATACCAGTTTTCTCAATTTTTCCATAGTTTTTTCAATGCCGATATGCCAAACACAGGAGTTATAGGTGGTTGGGTAAAAAGCGAAAATGAAAAAATGTCCCATTCGCGTTACAAGTTCAGAGCAGGAAGTACCGACCAGTGGAAACCACTGAACGGAGCAATAGTGAAGTTATTTGATGCAAGCGGAAATACCGAATTGCAATCATATACAACCGACTCATTATATAACGGAATTTTTGCTTTCTACAACTTAACGCCGGGTAACTACAAATTGAAATTTGTGGCTGCCGACTATAATACCGATACCGTTGTTGATGTTGCTGTACAAGCAGGACAAATAGCCTATGCAAAAGTTCAACTGTACAACAACAACATACCTGTATCGCACGACCACGTGGATGATTATCCCGAACCGGCACAATCGGGCGCAGTGGCTCTCGGTAATTATAAATTTACGGAAATAAGCAATGCTCAACCCGCATGGCTCACTGATGGAACAACTATCAAAAGAGCCATACATCGCAACGATAAAATTTATGTGCTGACTACAGAACCCAAAATATACGTAATAGATGCACTAACCTATGCGCTGATAAAAGAACTTGATATGACGGGAATTTCGGGAGGTACGCACTCTATACTCAGCGATATTGCATTTACTGCCGATAACTATCTTATGGCTTGCAACAAAGAAACAGTGAGTTTACCCGCAGGCGCATACTATTTCAAAGTCTATAGTTGGGACAGCGATGCTGCCGCCCCTGTTCTCTGGTTTCAATCTCAAAAGAATGGAAACTGGAGTAATGGAATTGTAGGAGAAACATTTACCGTAAGCGGACCACGCTGGCATTTCTTTGCATATACAACAGCAAGAACAACAGCAAGCAGCGGACAAATACGAATAGTAGGATTCGACTGCGAAATACACGATTCCATAAACATAGTAGGCGAAAAATATATGGGCGGCAATGCCGGCGATAACGGAATATACTCTGAAAGCGTATGGGGAACAAATCCCATATTCACAATTTCACCCTCGGGTAACAGCGACCATTTTTATATTGACAGCGACATAATGTTGCCTCACGAATATCAATTTGACTGGAGTAAAGCCGAAAGAGAAGCATTAACCCTGAAAGCAGCATTTGCCGAAACATCAAATTACAAAATCGGAGCAAAACCAAGCGGACTTAATGTTTTCCGTTATGCGCATCATATATTTATGGCTATGCCTGTTTGCGATACTACGACTGCGGCAAATGTCGGAGTTGCTTTGTTTGATATTACAAACGGAATAGACCAAGCGGTGAAAATATCCGAAAAATATCCTTCGGCAGGTTTGGGAACAACTCCCGCTACATATATGGCTGCAGGCTCAAAAGTTGTTGATTATGATATAGAACTTATTATTTGGGCTAAAAATCAAGGTATTGCGCGATATAAAACCATACCATCGGAATTAGCAAATATTTACGCCTCGGAACTTGCAATAACAGCAAATAACGAATTTAAATTTACACTGAATGAAAATGCCCAGTCGGTAGATATAAAATTATACGATTATAACTTCATTAACGTTGCTACTTTCAATTTGGGCGCGTTAAACAAGGGTGTACATGTTATTGCTGAAGATTTTTCGGCTTTGCCAAACGATACATATACTTGGAGTGTTACGGCAACTGCAGCAGGAGTTGACCGTCCGTCTTTAATAACCGACAATTCTTCGCAATTTCAGTTTTATTCTCCGCGCGGCGTAGCCGTTGATAATAGTTTCGACAGTCCTTTCTTCGGAAGAATATACATATCCGAAGGTACAGGAGGTCCATGTGCGGGCGGCGGACGCACAACGCAAACAGGCGTTTACATTCTTAATGCGGCTTTTGCCGATACCACAAATCAACAAACTGCAAGTTACACAGGCGGAGTAGCATGGTTGGCTGGCAGTGGAACAGGTTACCAATATGGACCCTCGCGCTTGAATGTTGCCGAAGATGGAAATGTGTATATACCCGATTCGCATTACGCTAATTCCGGCGTTTGGATAATGAATCCAGCAAATCCTTCTGCCGCATTTACTCCTGTATTTGGAGGTACACGCAATACGGCAACAGGCGAAGTAAGCAATTCAGGTACAGTAATTCATAATCCTGTTCAAGGCGCTTATGTATTAGGCAGCGGCACAAGCACACAACTGTTTACATTAGACAGACCAAGTAGCCCCGTTTCGGCAAGTATAAATCGTTATGATATTGGCGATTTAAGCGGATTACCATGGGTAAGTGCGCCAAGTCAAATTATAAATTTAACAGGATTTGCAAATGCTTATGGAGGAATTGCTTACGACAATAACGGAGGATGGTTTGCCTCGCAATACAGAGGGCAGGCTGATGGTTATCCTACATTAGTACATGTTAACGATCAAGGTGTAACTGATTATACTGCAGTAACAGATTTATTAGAAAACGGCGACCGCAGAATTCCTATGTGTCCGCAAGGCGGTATGGGAGTTAGTACCGATGGCGCATTGTTAGCCATTGTTACAGGACCAAGTAAGGTTGAAGTTTTTGATGTAACATATTCTCCGCAAGGAGCGCCTACGCTTGCAAACAAATATATATTAAATACAGGCGGACTTAGCGATAATATTCTGTCTATTGCTTTTGATGCAGCAGGAAACGTTTATACCGTATCCAACAGCAATGAACGATTAAGAGTATTTAGTTTGCCCAAAGCCGACAACAGTTTTACAACGCCCGCTCCTACGGGTTCTGTTTTGGTTGTTAATAATACTCCTATAGACGAAGCAAATATTTACGCATCCGAATTAGCAGTTTCTACTATTGACGAAATAGACTATACATTTAAATATACCCTGAATGCAAAAGCATCTTCGCTTGTGATTCACATAATAGATGAAAATGACCAAATAGTAAAAGATATTCCGATAACGGCAGCAGTCAATCGTTCACTGGGAGTGCATGAGTTTACGACTACCATTTCCGATTTGCCGCTGGGAACATATAAATGGTCGATAACTGCAAAAGGAGTATACAGGTCAAACAGCGCTACCGACCCAACAAAGGTATCAAACGATGATCCGCAATTTAAATTCTCTGATTCGCGCAGTATTGCTGTTGATAATACATTCGACAGCCCGTTCTTCGGACGCGTATATATTTCTGATGCACAAGGTACAGGAGCAGGCTCTACAGGTGAAGGTATTTTTATTCTCAATGCCGCATTGTCTGATACGACAAATCAAAATGGTAATGGATATAAAGGAAACGTGGCATGGCTTACGACAAGCAGTCCGTTCCGTGCAAGCGTTGCGCCAGACGGAAAAGTATATATAACCGACTGGAGCGATGCTCATTCGGGAATTTGGGTAATGGATCCGGCAAATCCAACGACTGCATTTACACCTGTATTCGGAGGAACACGTGATGGTCTCGGTTTGTCTTCATCAGGAGGCGTGAATATTCACGGTTCTATTTCTCATTGCTGGATAACAGGCACAGGCGCCGATACCAAATTATTTACTATTGATGAAGATTACACAGATGCCATAGCCACAGACAAAATTAATATTTTGCAATACAATATTGGCGTTCTCGAAAATCCTTGGACAGTGGCTCCAAGCGCTATTGCATATAATGATGTACAGTATGGAAATTTACAGCAAAACGGTAATTCATGCATTGTTCCCGATACGTTTGGTGGTTGGTGGATTTCACAAAACAGAGGTGCAGGTGTCAATACAACAGCCATACCATCATTAATACATGTCAATAGTCAAGGAACTCTAACTAATTTTGGAGGAAATCCGGATATTCCTAATTCGAACCAATCAGGATTAGCGATTAGCATAGATGGAACAATGATTGCAGTAGGTTGTCAAAACACGGTGAGAGTATTTGATGTTGTTTATGATGTTAATAATATGCCCGCAATAACATTGAAATATACTATTAATACAACAACATTTGGAACTAATACTCACGGCTTGGCATTCGACCGTGTAAATAATCTGTATGTAGCATCAAGCGCTAATTCTACGGCAGTTGCTACTCGTGTAGGAGTTTTTGCATTTCCTATAGCCGATAATACTTTTACTACTCCGGCGCCTTACAATTCGTCTATAGTAATTACGTCTTTGGATAAACCTGTGGTTGAAAACACTGTTCCAGCCAATGGAGCTACGGATATTTCTGTTAACTTAAACAGCATATCAATAACTTTCAGTCATGAAATGAATACAAGTGTAGATGGCGTGGTACAGGTTGTGAATACGCAAACAAGCGTGGCAACAGGTTCTGTTTCATCGCCGCAATGGAGCGCCGATAACAAAACCGTAACGTTCAACTATTCGGGACAACTTGATTATGCAACAAACTATACTATAAAAATATCAGATTTCAAAAACAGTTCCAATGTAATGATGGACGAAGATGCGAACAATAGTTTTACAACTTCGGAACTGCCGACAGTTGTAAGCACAACGCCGGCAAACGGCGCTACAAACGTTTCGGTTTATTTGAACAGCATATCCGTAACATTCAGCAAAGCAATGAATCAATCGGCAGCAGGCTCTCTTGCTATTAAAACGGGAGGAGTTAGCGTAGGAACGATTTCTGCGCCGCAATGGTATGCCGACAGCAAAACCGTTACTTATACATTTACAGGTTCGCTGGATTATTCAACAAATTATACTCTTGAAATTGCAGGATTTTTTGATAATGCAGGAAACGAGATAACCGAAACCGTTTATAATTTTACTACCGAACAAAAGATAATAGTTTTGTATATAAATAAAGATAATGCCACATGGATAAATCATGAAAAAACATTTACATTGAGGCAAAACGGAGAAATAAAATATACAGGAAATGACAATCTTGACGGAAGCGTAGCATTTGTAAATGTGAAAGATGGCATGTATCGTTTGTATGACGGAACAACCGATTTGAAAGATCAGGTTGTTTACGGAACGGCAGGTTTCGGATTATCATATTTCACCATATTGTATGGACTGCAAAATAGCGGCAAAGCAAACGGTTCTGTAATCAACGCAACTTACAATGACAATGTTATTGCAAGCGGCGACATTGTAGTTAGCGGTAAAAAGCTCGTGTTAACGGCAGTAGGTAACGGAGCAAGCGATTACACATATATATGGAGAGGAACGTGGAAAGGAAATGCAAATATAAACATTACCGACAATATGCTTGTTAACGATAATCTTGATAATATTGTGGATGTTCATTGCACAATAACAGGTTTGGGCGACGAAGTCATATTGCCTAAAGTTTTAACGCCAAATGCAGACGGAGAAAATGATTTCTTCTACGTACACGGATTAGAAGTATATCAATCAAACGACCTGAGGATTTTCAACCGCGCAGGCACTGAAGTATTCCGAGCCAAAAATTACAAAAACAATACATGGAACGGCTCTGACTTGCCTGATGATGTTTATTTCATTAGACTTAGTTTGACAGATGCAAATGGAGCAATATCAACAAAAACAGGATATGTACATTTGAAAAAATAACATAAAGAAGAAATGAAGAGTAAAAAATCGAAAATATCAGATATGAAATTAACTATAAATTTAATAAAATATGATAGAATGGTTTTTTGCTCTTTGTTTCAGTATTTTTACTAAACATTATAAATAAAAATTAATATCAAAATTAAATAAGAATATGAAAAAAATAACATTAATAATAAGCATATTAATAATTGTGAGTGCAAATAAAGCAGAATCACAGCAAATTCCGCTTTTCTCACAATACATGTTCAATGGTACATATATCAATCCTGCATACGCAGGCAGCAAAGACGCTCTGTTTGGCAATTTGTTGTATCGCAAGCAATGGGTAGGATTCAACGGAGCGCCGCAAACGGCAATGTTCAGCATTGATGGCAGTTTGGCGAAAGGTTCAAACTTAGGTTTCATATATGTTAACGACCAAATTGGCGCTAACTATACCAACAGTTTTATAGTTGATTATGCTTTCCGTTTCAAAGTCAGCGATAAAGGACGTCTAAGTTTTGGTTTGTCGGGCGGATTTGCAAATTATGGAGTCAATCGCTCTAAACTCGCTAACTATGAAGATAAATACGACCCAAATCTTGCCAATACAAAAAATGTTTGGAAACCAAATATTGATGCAGGCGTTTATTTTGACATGAATAACTTTTATGCAGGTTTTTCTGTATTGGGAATAATTGCACACAAAGCCGATACAGAAACTAAAAATATGCATATAATACGCTCGGATGCAAATTATTTTTTGACGGTAGGAGGCGCAATTCCTTTGAGCAACAAAGTAAAATTCCTTCCATCTACGTTGTTGAAAAGCGATTTCAAAAACCCTGTAAATGTGGATGTAAATGCAATGTTGGAGGTTGATGAAAAATTTTGGCTTGGAGCATCTTATCGTACAGGAGTGCTTTGGTTTACAGATGTGGATAAGGGAACTCGCCAATATGATGCAATATCATTAATTTTTGAGTCGCTTATTACCGATCGCGTACGTCTGGGCGTTGCATACGATTTTGATTTAACCAAAATCTCAAACAACAATAACGGAAGTATAGAAGTTTCGGTAGGTTATTATTTTACAAAACCTAAACGCAAATAAACATATTGCGTAGCAAAAAACAAAAGAAGACGGTTATGAAAATCGTCCTCTTTTGTTTTTATTCAAATTGCCTTGTTAATTTTAAAATGCTTTTTACAAGCGTTGCAATAGTAAATTTTCTTTTTGTAAAATGGTAACGATTGCAGAAAAAATGTGCCAAAAACAAATAGCGTATTAGCCTTTTCCCGATTTATTCCGTAATATACATCATTTGATTTGCAATAGGGACAAACAATAATAATGTCATCAGGTTCTGCTGGTTCTTCATCGGGAATAACATCCAATCCCAGTATCATTAATGCCTGTTCCTTGTCGCTTTCCCACACTTTCAGATTCACATAACCTATAGGTCGCGAATACAAATAATTTTCATTATCCACAAAGCATTGAATATCGGCTGCATCAAGTTTCGATTTTGCAAGATTTGCTTCTGCCGAAGTAGTAAATTTTGCAACAGTTACAAATGTTTCTTTATTGTTATTTGAATTTTCCATGATTTTTATATATTTGTTTTATTTTGTAAAACTACATCTTTTTATTTGAAAATCAAAATATTTTTCACTGTTATACTCAACCGCTATTAAAAAATGGTAAATAATAAAATAGTAAATAGTTAGATTGCTCCATCTTTCGGGTTTGCAATAACGTTCATAAATAAAGAAACTTTTGGATTGCCTCCTGTGTCTTGATAAGTATATTTCTTAAATAACTGTTTAGTATTAATTATTTTCACTGCCCGATGCTTCTCTCAAAAAGGGTTAACCCTTTTTGTCGAAAGGGATAGTCCTTTTGCTTGAAAGGGTTAACCCTTTTTGATAAAACGA
>JAISPX010000130.1 GCA_031274595.1 Prevotellaceae bacterium
TGAATTTGCTGAAAAAGGATACCGCCACAAAAGCAAGCCTGGTTTCCAAACGCTTAAAAGCCGCTTGGAATAAAGAATATCTCATTAGATTACTCCATTTTTAATGCGTTGACCCTGAAAAAAAAAATACTTTTTTGGTTTATTCATAATAATTATTATAACTTTGTGCCGAATATGTAAAGTTGTATGCTTATTTTGTGTTATAAAAAGCAGACAAGATGTATATTCTAACGATTTGTTAAAAAGGCGTTTAGCTTTTGTTCTGGTCTTGTGAAATCTCGACAATTTCAGAAACTGCCACGAATAAAGCAATGACGCTCACGTCGCTTCCGGCGTGGGCTTTATTCATTTATTTGGTAGTTTAGGTAGTCGAGAACCTCATAAGACGGATAATTAAGAATTTTGTCCGCGCTTTTTTATGTGAGTATTTAAACAAAAATTTGAGGACAAAAGATAGGATAAATATCTTGTAATCCTGTCTTAAATAAAAGAGCAATACGAAGATATGAAAATCGTTAAAAGTAAAAATTTATTAATTTTTATCATTAAAAGGATAGAAGTAAAACAGAAATGAGAATAAAAAACTATTTTAAAGTTGTTTTGAAGGCAGTTATGTCCGTTGGCGATGAAAAAGAAAGAAGGTTTGGCGGGGAAAATATTTTGTTGGTCGATTTTATGTTGGAATTTGTCGATTTTGTATTGAAACGAGTAAACATGAATCATACATTTGCATAAATTTTAAAAACAAAAAATTATGGAAGAAATTAAAAATAAACGCTGTTCGTACAAAAAGATGAAAACACAACTCGCCGTAACGTTAATTAATATTAAAACTCAAAAAACTTTTGCAGTTTCAAAAGTTTTCTATACTTTTGCGCCGCATAATCAATAAAAACACATGTACGATAAAATTATAGACATAGCACGTGAATTATTTCTGCAACGCGGAATACGCTCGGTAACAATGGACGAAATCGCAACCGAAGCAGGAATATCAAAGCGTACATTATACGAAATGTTTGCCAATAAAGAAGATTTGCTGTCAAAGTTGACTGAATACATATGGGATGAACATCGAGATATTGTCAAAAATATTATTGATGCAACGCCAAGTTGTCTTATCGGTATTTTGAACATTCTGAAATATGCAACAGAAGAAAACAAGCATAAGATAGAAGCAAAATCAAAAGAATGTTTTTTCATCGATTTGAAAAAGTTTTATCCAAAAATAGTAGAAAAAAACAAAGAGCGAAGAGATCTGTATTTTTCGTTTATGGCGCAGCATCTTAAAAAAGGCGTGGAACAACAAACCGTGCGAAACGATTTGAATCTTGATTTGGTATCAACTCTGTTTATCGCTCAAATCGAAGGTATTAATAATATTATTAAGTCCATACAACAATTTGACTCTCAGGAAATTTTCACAACTCTTATTTTGAGTTTTTGCAGAGGAATTTCAACCGAAAAAGGAATGAAAGAAATAGAAGATTTTGTGATACAAAATAAAATATATGCATGGAATGACAAAAATTTAAAATATTTTTCAAATTAAATTGTCTTCATAAATGTAAAGAGATGGTTAAAATAAAAAACGAATTATAAACATATAAATATTGAGTTAAAATAAATAAACAATGAAAGGTTTTTTTAGAACGAGAAAAATTTTATTACTAATGCTTGGATTTACAATATCGGTAAATATCCACGCTCAGGATTCGGCAAGAACAAATGTCGACATGTTGAAAATTACATTGAAACAGGCAATAGAAATTGCGCAAAACGAAAATCCGACAATAAGAATTGCCGATAAAGACATTGAATTGAAAAAAGTTGCAAAAAAAGAAGTTTATACAAATTTGTTCCCCAAAGTAAACGCCGTAGCAACGTATTCGCGAGCCATAAAAAAGCAAACAATGGTAATGGATTTTGGCGGACAATCACAAGAAATTCAAGTGGGTAGCGATAACAGTTATTCGGGCGGAATTCAAATAAATCTGCCTTTGTATGCGCCATCTTTGTATAAAACCATAAATCTGACAAAAACAGATATTGAACTTGCAGAAGAAAAAGCGCACGCATCAAAATTAGATTTGATAAATCAGGTTGCAAAAGCATATTATCAGTTGCTTTTGGCACAGGACAGTCATAACGTTCTTGAAAAAAGTTACAAAAATGCCGAAGAAAATTATAAAAATATAGCTGCCAAATACACACAAGGTTTAGTAAGCGAATACGATAAAATACGCGCCGAAGTTCAAATGCGCTCTATAAAACCGAATGTCGTAAGCGCAGCAAACGGAGTTCGTTTGGCAATGCTGCAACTTAAAGTTTTAATGGGAATTGACCCAACTACAGAAATCGCCGTTGAAGGAAATCTCAAAGACTATGAACGCGGAATGTTTACGCGACAAATTCAGGCAAGCATGTCAAATCTTGAACAAAACAGCGACCTTAAACAATTAGACCTGAATACGGAAATGCTTAAAAAACAATTAAGTATTCAGCGCACAAATTATCTTCCCACGCTTTCGGCATCGTTTGGATACATGTACACATCGCTGAACAACGATTTCAGAGTTTTTCATTATAAATGGTTTCCGTATTCAACGCTTGGGCTTAATCTGAATATACCTTTGTTTGATGCAACAATAAGCAAAAAAACAAAACAAATTAAAATTCAGATTCAGCAAATGCAGGATGTTCGCCTGAATACTGAACGTCAGTTGAATATGCTTGCACAAAGTTATATGGATAATATGTCGGCAAGCGTCGAACAGGTAATATCAAATAAAGAAAGTATAAATCAGGCAGAAAAAGGAAGAATGATTGCCGCAAAACGTTACGAAGTAGGCGCAGGCACAATTCTCGAAATCAACGACAGCGAAGTTGCATTAACACAAGCCGAACTTGTGTATAATCAGGCAATATACAATTATCTCACAGCAAAAGCCGACTTGTACAAAACTCTCGGACGAGAAAATATTGCCGAATAAACATATTTTAATTTGTAAATAAACTTTTTAAACAAGAAAACGATAAATATAATTATAAAATGAGAAAGTTAATAAAAAACACTACACTGCTGTTAGTTTTAGGAATGATAATTTCATGCAGCGGAAGCGACAAAAAAAACACCACAACAACACAATCCGAAGATACGAAAATTCTGATTAGAACAGCAATTGCTCACACGCAAAGTATCGAGCGGATTCAGGAATTTACGGCAACTGTCGAGTCGGAAAAAACAAATAACATTGCGCCGAGCAATCCTGTGCGTATAAGCAAAATTTTTGTTGAAGTAGGCGACCATGTCGCTCAAGGACAAAAACTTGTTCAAATGGATGCAACAAATCTTGCCCAACTTGAACTGCAAATCGAAAACAGTAAAAAAGATTTTGAACGCATCGATGAATTATACAAAATCGGCGGAGTAAGCAAAGCCAATTGGGATGCGGCAAAAATGGCTTTGGATTTGCAGGTTACATCTTATAACAATTTGCTTGAAAACACTCAACTTGTCGCCCCAATCAGCGGAGTAATCACAGCGCGGAATTATGACGATGGAGATCTGTTCAGCATGGGAAAACCTGTGCTTGTGATAGAACAAATTACGCCGGTAAAACTTTTGATAAACGTTTCGGAGCAATATTATACGCAAGTAAAAAAAGGCTTGCAGGCAGATGTTAAACTTGATGTTTACGGCGACGAAATTTTCAAAGGAACAATCAGCCTGATACATCCTACGCTTACGGCAGCTACGCGAACATTTGTCGTTGAAGTTAAACTTGCAAATCGAGACGAACGCGTGCGTCCCGGAATGTTTGGCAGAGTAATTCTTAATTTTGGCAAAAAAGAAGGAATTATGATTTCTGATGTTGCGGTACAAAAACAAATAGGAACAAATGAAAAATTTGCCTTCGTAATCAAAAACGGAATCGCCGAACGCCGCGTGGTTACTCTCGGTCGTCAAAACGGAGATATGATTGAAGTATTATCAGGCATCAATGCCGGCGAAGAAGTTGCAATTACAAGCATATCGCAACTTGATAACGGAAAGGCTGTAACTGTTAAAAATGACTGATAAGATTAAGTTAACGGATTTGCAGATTTGAAAAAAATCATAAAATAAAACAGCAAATCCAAATCACAACAAAAATGAAATAATAAAATGAAAATTTATCAATTAGCGGTAAAAAAACCTATATCGACAATGTTGGTTTTTATAGGCGTAATAACATTGGGATTATTTTCGCTGAATAATTTGTCAATCGACCAGTTTCCTGAAATGGATATTCCGTATGTAAGCGTTATTACCGCATATTCGGGAGCAAATGCCGCCGATATAGAAACCAATATAACACGCGTACTCGAAGACAATTTGAATACGGTTAATAATTTGAAAAAACTTACATCAACATCACGCGATAACGTATCGATGATTACTCTCGAAATGGAATGGGGATGCGACCTCAACGAAGCCGTCAACGATGTCAGAGATGTTGTAAGTCGGGTAAGAGATTATCTTCCCGATGAAGTTACATATCCCACGATATTCAAGTTCAGCAGTTCGATGATGCCCGTAATGGTATTGACGGCAACTGCCGACGAAAGTTATGCGGCGCTTAACAAAATCCTCGACGACAAACTTGTAAACGTATTCAACCGTATTGATGGCGTAGGCGCTGTAAGCCTTATGGGTATTCCTGCCCGCGAAATTCAGATAAATGTTGATCCAAATAAAATAGACGCATATAATCTTTCAGTTGAACAAATAGGAAACATAATTGCAGCCGAAAATATAAACATACCCAGCGGAACTATTGATTTGGGAAACAATACTTTCAACCTCAAAGCCGATGGAGAATTTCAGAGCAGCGATGATCTGAAAAACATTGTTGTGTACAGTCAGAACGGCAGAAACATTTTGCTTAGCGAAATAGCGACAATTAAAGATACGCTCGAAAAAGCGACAATGGACTCTCGCATCAACGGCAGAAAAGGAATTATTGCTCTGGTTCAAAAACAATCGGGAGCAAATACGGTTAATATAGTAAACCGAATTTTAAAACTTTTGCCGCAAATACAGGAAACATTACCGAAAGATATTAAACTTGGCATTGTAATGGACGGTTCCGAAGCAATCAAGGACAATATATCATCGTTGTCAGAAACGGTAATGTACGCCTTTATTTTTGTTATCCTTGTGGTAATGGCATTTTTAGGTCGATGGAGAGCAACGTTCATAATTTGTTTGACTATTCCAATATCGCTTATCACGGCATTTATTTACCTGTATGCCACAGGCAGTACTCTTAACATTATTTCGCTTAGTTCTTTGTCGATAGCAATAGGTATGGTCGTCGATGATGCCATTGTGGTTTTGGAAAATATTACAACGCACATTGAGCGGGGCAGCAGTCCCAAAGAGGCGGCGGTGTATGCCACAAACGAAGTTTGGATTTCGGTAATTGTTACAACGCTTGTAATTGTTGCCGTTTTCATGCCGCTTACTCTTATATCGGGAATGATGGGAATTATGTTTCGCGAATTAGGATGGATAGTAACAATAGTTGTGTGCGTTTCTACAACAGTTGCCATTTCTATCACGCCAATGCTTTCGGCATATATACTCAAACTCGAAGGAGGAGTTCATAACTACAAAGGTTTGGGAATTATTTATAAACCTATTGACAAATTTCTTAACTTTTTGGACATTGGTTATGCCAAAATGCTTACATGGGCTGTGTGGCATCGAATATCGGTTTTATTAATAACATTAATGTTGTTTTTTTCTTCGCTGTTTTTGCTGACTGTCGTGCCTATCGAATTTTTCCCGTCATCCGACAATGGAACAATTGCAGCAAACGTACAGATGGAACAGAATGTAAGCGTAGAATATACCGCAAAAATTGCGCGTAAAATCGAAAATATAGTTGCCGAAAAATATCCCGAAGTACGAATAATATCATCAAGCGCAGGCACAAATTCAGGCTCTAATGCATTTGCAGCGATGCAGGCATCAGGCTCGCATATAATCAGTTTCAGGATGCGCTTGCCGCGCTCTACCGAACGCAGCCGAACAATTTTTGAAATATCCGATTCGTTACGAAAAGATTTTGATGGAATTCCCGAAATTCGCCAATATACTGTTTCTCCCGGCGGAGGCGGAGGCGGTATGGGCGGCGAGAGCAATGTGCAACTGAAAGTCTTCGGCAATGATTTGGATTTAACCAATACCGTTGCTTTGGAATTAAAAGACAGAGTGTCAAAAGAAGTAAAAGGAGCGAGAGATGTTCAACTGTCGCGCGATGACATGCGCCCAGAATATAATGTGCAATTCGACAGAACAAAACTTGCATATTACGGAATATCCAGCGCAATGGCATCTACCGCCGTACGCAACAGAATAGACGGACTTATTGCAAGCAAATACCGCGAAGATGGAGATGAATATGATATTGTTGTCAGATATTCCGAAGAATTTCGTAAATCGTTGGATGATGTGAAAAATATTACGCTTGTCAATAATTTAGGGCAACGTATAAAACTCGGCGAACTGGCAACAGTAACCGAAGAATTTGCCTCTCCTGCCATCGAACGCGAAAATCGGCGGCGGCTTGTAAGCGTTAATGCATCGCTTGCGCCTGATGCTGCGCTCGGAGAGGTGGTAAAAGATGTAACAGCGCTTTTGCAAACTTATGAAACGCCGCAAGGAGTAGATGTTGTAATCGGAGGAACAATCGAAGACCAGCAGGAATCAAATCAAGACATGATGACTTTGCTTCTGCTTATTGTCATTCTTGTTTATATCGTTATGGCAACGCAGTTCGAGTCGTTCAAAATGCCGTTTATCATTATGTTTACCATTCCGTTTGCGTTTACGGGGGTATTCCTTGCCTTGTTTTTAACAAATACTCCGCTCAGCATCATTGCCATGATAGGCGCCGTTATGCTTGTCGGGATTGTTGTAAAAAACGGTATTGTTATGGTCGATTATACCAACTTGCTTGTAGAACGCGGCAACAAAGTACGCACAGCAGTTGTAATGGCAGGAAAAAGCCGTTTGCGTCCCGTACTTATGACTTCGCTTACAACGATATTGGGTATGCTTCCCCTTGCAATAGGAAGCGGCGTAGGTTCTGAAATATGGAAACCAATGGGAATTGCAATTATTGGAGGTTTAACATTCTCAACCATGCTGACATTGCTGGTAATACCCGTTTTGTATGCCTTGCTGGTAAGCAATAAAGCGTTTAGAAAGAAAAATACCAATGAAGATGAACGGCAAGAAATTGAAGACCTGAAACATTCTATCAAACGACTAAATAATCCTGTAAAATAAATTTGAAATATTATGAAAGCGATATTTATATCATACAATCAGGCTTTATCGGAAAGAATAATGAATATTCTTGATAATAACAATGTGCGCGGATTTACAAAATGGGCGCTTACCGAAGGACGCGGAAGCGTTGATGGCGAGCCTCACTACGGCAGCCATGCATGGCCATCGATGAATTCATCTATACTAACAATTGTAGAAGATGAAAAAGTTGATGCTATATTAAGCGATTTGCGCAAACTCGACGAAGCAACACATATGCAAGGTTCACGCGCATTTGTGTGGAATATTGAGCAGACAAGCTCTTTTGATACACCTGCAAAAAACAATTAACAAGCAGGGTAATACGGTAATAAGTTTTTTTTCATGAAAGGACGCAATAGTTTTATACTTGCGTCCTTTTTGTAAGTTTGGAATTATTGCAAATGAAACTGCTATTAACACTAAACAACTATTAAAGTGTGTTAATATTTTTTAATTAAAAATATTATGTTCTACTTGTTTTACCTTGCAAAAACTCTAACATTAACAGGTTTCAAACACTTTTATGGTTATATCCCGCACGACAGGTAGAAGCTTACTTTTGTCCGTAGGTGAAGCGCCAGCGCAACCTACGGTTATTAGTATCACACCCTTAAGCGGGACTTAACTGTTCTCATAAAATTTTACTTATAATTTTTATATGCATTAAGAAAGTAATCTTACATTGAATTTTGCTTTATAAAGAGCAGTTACTTACAAAAACGGCGTAAGCAACTGTGCAAGCCAGCCGACAAATTTTCTCCAGCACGAACGCTTTTTCCATACTTCGGGAGTAAGTTTTGTGCTTCGCTCTTTATCGTTTTCAAAAATCTGTGTCAGGCTGTCTGTAATTTCTTTATCAAATATGAATGAATTTACTTCGTAATCGTAGCGCAGGCTACGGCTGTCGAGATTTGCCGAACCGACAGTGCAAAACAGACTGTCAACCATCATGATTTTTGAATGATGAAATCCATCGTCAAACAAAAACACTTCTGCTCCTCGTTTCATCATCGAGTGGGCTACATAAATAGAGCCATCAGGAGTAAACGGAATATCTGATTTTGCCGAAATCATTATTTCCACATCTATCCCGCGTTTTATTGCTTTCTTTAATTCTTTTTTGACTTTATGCGTAGGAAGAAAATAAGGATTTATTATTTTTATTGATTTTTGCGCTTCACGTATTGCCACAGCATAAGCGCAACGCATTTGTTTCGGTGTTTCGTTAGGCGTTCTGTCAACAATTATCATTGTTTTGTCGCCAGATAAAACAGAATCCACAGGCGGAAAATATTGCTCGCCCCCAACATTTTGTTTTGTCGATTTATTCCACAATTTAAGAAACATATCCTGTAACTGATTAACCGCATCGCCTTCTATGCGTATGTGAATGTCATGCCAGTCGCCAACTTCGGGTAAGCCGTTTATATAATAATCGGCAACATTTATTCCTCCCATGTAAGCAATGCGTCCGTCAATCACAACTATTTTGCGATGATCGCGATTGAAAAATTTATCTATATACGGAAATCTTGCAGGTTTAAATTTGTGAATCTGAATACCTTTTGCACGAATAGCCTTGAGATGTTTTTTCTTTAACGGCTGATTATTTGATGAATTTCCAAATGCATCGAATATTGCACGAACTTCAACTCCTTCAGCCACTTTGGATGCAAGTAAATCAAAAAGCGCATTGCCGATAGAATCGTTGCGAAAATTAAAATAATCAAGATGTACGTGATGTTTTGCTTTTGCTATTTCGGCAAACATATCTTCAAACTTTTCCGCTCCGTTTTTTAATATTTTTATGTTATTATTATGCGTTGCAGGCATCGTTGAACATTCTGTTTCTAAAATATTCAGCACAATGGAATCGCTGTTGCAATTTTGCGCAAAACCTCCAATTGCCGAAATCAGCAACAAACATAACAAAAAGTATTTTTTTATCTTTATAATTATCATCCGATTAAAAACAGGTCGGCAAAAGTATAAAAATAATTGCAATAGCCAACGATTGATGACTGTTTTTTTGTTGTAGCCTAAAAATTAACTATAATATTTTCACGTTTTATCGTCAAAAACAATCAAAAATTTTTTTGGAATTTTTGTTGAAAAACTCATTCTTTCACGTGTTATGGGATGAATAAATTCTAAAGTTCGCGCATGCAAAGCCAGACGTCCTATGGATGACGGTTTTCCTCCGTATTTTTTATCTCCTGCGATACTGTGTCCCATTTCCTGCATCTGCACGCGTATTTGGTTTTTGCGTCCTGTTTCAAGTTCAACATCAATCAACGAAAACCAATTATTGCTTTTCAATACCTTATAATATAAAACAGCCCGTTGAGCATCTTCTGCGTTTTGACTTGCATACATTTGCATTGCCGCATTTTCTTTGAGATATGAAATTATTGTTCCACTTTCATTTCTAACCTTTCCGCAAACCACGGCTACGTATTTACGCTGTTGCACAAAACTATTCCAGTTGGATTGCAGGATTCGTTTTGCCTGTTCGTTTTTTGCAAACAACATTAATCCCGAAGTTGATTTATCCAAACGATGAACAATGAATATTTTATTAAACAATGATTCTGTTTTCACATAATTGCGCAAAAGGCTGTAAGCCGTGATTTCATTACCTTTTCCGGTTGATACGGACAACATACCCGATGGCTTTTCTACAACAATTATATCAGTGTCTTCAAAGATAATTTTAAGATTATTTAATTTGTTGTCGCTTTTATCATACGATGTACCGACAGAATTTATTGTTATCAATTGATTTTTTTTAACGTTAAAATTATATTGAGAAATATTTTTACCATCTACAAAAATCTGTTTATGTGCAAAAAGTGATTTAACGCTCGTGCGGCTTTTCCCTGTTGCCTCGATTATATAATCCTGCAATTCGGCATCGTGGCTGACTTTTAGTTCTGTTTTTTTATTTACTTTTTTCATTGTATTTTCATGAAATAAACCTTGTAAAGGTAAAAAACAATTATGAAATTATCATTATTCACCGTCAAAAAAAAATTAGTAGCATAAAGAAATATTTATTTTCACAAATAAAAAATTATATAGATACTGATAATTCTAAAAAATATTATAAATCTGTGGTAATTATTAATTTAAAATAGGCAAGTATATGAAAGTGTAAATTTTTGAAAATAAAATTCTCAAAAACAGAGAATAAAATAATAAATACAAAAGCGTTAGCTTTAATTTTTGTATCTGAAATTAGCCATTTCTAAGTAGCCAAAAATAAAAGTTGTAACGTTCGCGGGAAATCGTGGACTTTACTAATTTATTTGGCTACAAGGTTCGGCTAAACCTCAGATACAGGTTCACGATTTTTATTTGTATAAAGCCAAAAGAATATGAACAACAATTCACAAAATACAAAATCAATAGTAATTAAAATTAAAAATATTACAAAGCGGATTATTGCTTCAGAAATAAGCCATATCGTTTGCGATGCGTATTTGTGCGATATTTTTACTCAAACCGAAAAATTTACCTGTACCAAACTGCTAAAATATTTTGAAACGGAATTATCCGATTACGGTTTTATACGAATAAGCCGCGACATACTTGTGAATACCGAACATATTAGGCACATAGAAAATAAAACAAAGCAAATAACATTAAAAAACAAGGTTGAATTACAGGTTTCCGTAAGGCGGTGGAAATTTCTGAAATCTGTTTTTATGAATTCATAATTCAATTACGCTTATTTGCAAAACATGTACACTTATTTGCAAAAACGCTACGCTTATTAGATTTTTTGCGACACATGGATAAAACACAACCTGTTTATTATAATTTTGCCAATATTTTACACAATTAAAATGTTGAATAGAGTAACTAAAATATTAACTGCTTACTTTGAGACAAAAATATGGTTTGCCTTTGCTGCTATAATGCTGGTATATTTTGTTGCTCTTACGCTCGAATTTAAATTTGTTTTTACCGATGATTTTTATTTAAACTCTCTTTCTACGAGATACGATGATCACAGCAAACTGTTTGAATTTATACGTTCCGACAGAGCGCTGGAATGGACTAATTATTTTATTGCTTTTGCAATTGTCGGTGTTCCTGCTTTGTTGATTGCATTTACGCTTAATGTAGGAACTCTTTTTTGCGAGTATAAAATTAAATTTGCTAAACTTTTTAATATTGCATTAAAAGCGCAAATTATTTTTGCCTTAAATTATCTTGTTTCAATTATACTGAAATGTACAGGAATTATTGAAACAAACTGGGATATGATTGATAACAATTATTTTTATCAGTCTGCGGCATATTTTTTCAAAGGCAACGGTTATCCGTTTTGGATAATGTATCCGCTGCAAATTATAAACATAACCGAAATTGTACATTTATTGATACTTGCTTTTGGTTTTTCATGCATTTCAAAATTCGGTTATCTGAAATCATTAGGATTTGTAGCCTTGTTTTACGGAATAGCAATGATAGTTTGGATAATTTTCACAGTGTTTTTGCAAACGCTGTTTACAACATAAAACCGCAATTATCCGGCGGTTAAGACGGATAAACAATTTTTATAAATAAAATTTTTGTATCATGAAAAAATTATCGATTGAACAAATGGAAATTACCAAAGGTGGTAAGTTTATTGGAACGACAACAAAGTGTTCTGATTGTATTAGCGGACATAGGTTTTGTCTTGACCAAGATTATTTCTTTTGGATAAGAATTGGTGCTCCTCGTCCTTACGAAGAAGCGTGTACTGTTTATTAAAGTTTTTGGGCTGCCTTAAAAATATGGCAGCCCTTTTTTACAAATAAATTT
Source organism: Prevotellaceae bacterium (assembly GCA_031274595.1). GTDB lineage: Bacteria > Bacteroidota > Bacteroidia > Bacteroidales > UBA932 > JAIRKV01. Next base: position 12,182 of record JAISPX010000130.1, read on the forward strand.
ATATCTTTACACAAAAAACGATGAAAAATATTTTAATTTTTATTTTTGCAAACCTTTTATGTTTTTGTTGCCTTGCACAAACCGACAAAAAACTGTTTGTTGCTGATTCTATAACAAAAAATCCTGTAGAATATGCAAGTATTGTTTTTATAAATATTGCTGGTGGAACATACTCAAATGGTAAAGGAGTTTTTTATATTCCGCAAAATATTAAGCAAATAAAAATATCAAGTATTGGATACTTATCAAAAATAATTACTTTGCAGAAAAATATTGACACAATATTTTTATCTCCGAAAGTTTATGAAATAAGCGAAGCAAATGTTTTACCAACAAAAAAGAAAAGAAAACCTGTTGAATTAGGTTATGCAAGAGAAAAATCTACATATAGTTTAGGTTTTCATTCAGGAGAAGAAATATCTGTTTATATTCCCTTAAATAATGAGGAAAATTCTTATCAATTGATTAAACAGGTTATTTTTAAAGAGGGGACATCTATGTCTAGAAAATTGAATATTATGAAAATAAACTATACAAGTGTTTTTAAGATAAATTTCTATGGTGTAACTGAAAATAAAGAGCCAAGTGAACTTCTGAATTCCGTAGATATTGTTTTTACAAGCGATATTTTGAAAAGTAAAACAAAATTGGATGTGAGTAAATATAATATATGTATGCCCGAGAACGGTGTCTTTGTATCAATTGAAATGATTGGAAAAACAAACAAAAAAACAGAAGAAATAACAACAGATATATCAGAAAGTATTTTGCCATATATTTCAGCATCGTATGAGATAAATAATTCTATTGTTTTTGAGAAAAGAAAATTCAGCAAAGAATACGGTTATAATTGGAAAAAAGTTGACAAAAACAATGAGATTATTAAAAACATTAAAACTATAGATAAAAATTTAAAAGAAGATGCTTTTTATACTCCGTTAATTTCAATAGTTTTAGAATGAAAAGAAATATTTTTATAATAATTACAACTTTGGTTTTTGCTAATTGCCTTGCCCAAACAGACAGAAAGATCTTTGTTGCAGACTCAATAACAAAAACTCCAATAGAATATGCAAGCATTGTTTTTGTAGATGTTGAAGGTGGAACATATTCAAATGATAAAGGAGTTTTTTACACACCAAACAATATTCAAAAAATAGAAATATCAAGTATTGGTTATAATACAAAAAGCATTATTTTACAAAAAAATATTGACACAATATTTTTGTCGCCACAAGTTTATGAAATAAGCGAAGTAAAAATTTTGCCATCTTCAAAGAAAAAAAGAAAGCTTGTTGAATTGGGTTATGCAAGTGAAAAATCTACACACGTCATAGGAACATTTATTTCTGGAAGAGAAATTGCTGTTTATATACCATTAGATACCGAAAGCAATACATTTAGATTGATAAAACAGGTTATTATTATAGGGGGAATAGAATATCAGTCTATTAAAATAGGAGGGAAAAAATATATTGTGCGAAAACAAAAAGACTATACAAACATTTTTAAGATAAAATTTTACCAAGTAACAGAAAATAAAGAAATTGGAGATATTATAAATACTGAAGATATTGTACTTTCCTGTAATGTATTAAAAAGTAAAACTGTGTTGGATGTGAGTAAATACAATGTTTACATGCCTGAGAACGGAATTTTTGTTGCTATGGAATTTGTTGGAAAAATAAATAATGAAACAGGAGAAATAATAACAGATTCAAAAAAAAATATTTTCCCGTCTGTTGTTCGCGTTTCGTGGGAAATAGAAAATTCTATATCTTATGAAAAACTAAAATTCAAAAAAAATTATGGGGATAATTGGCAAAAAGTTGACAAAAATTATGAAGAAGTTAAAATGATTAAAACCTCAAATAAAAATTTAAAAGAAGATGCTTTTTACACACCTTTATTTTCAATAGTTTTGGAATGAAAAGAAATATTTTTATAATAATTGCAATTTTAGCCTTTGCTAATTGCCTTGCCCAAACAGACAAAAAACTGTTTGTTGCAGATTCTATTACAAAAGAGCCTGTTGAATATACCTGCATTGTTTTTACAGATACCATTGGTGGAACATATTCAAATGATAAAGGAGTTTTTTATATTCCGCAAAATATTAAGCAAATAGAAATATCAAGTATTGGATACTTATCAAAAATAATTACTTTGCAGAAAAATATTGACACAATATTTTTGTCGCCACAAGTTTATGAAATAAGCGAGGCAAAAGTTTCACCTTCAAAGAAAAAAAGAAAACCTGTTGAATTGGGTTATGCAAGTGAAAATAAAAATAATATTCTTTTTTCTCATAATCGTTCAGGCGATGAAATTGCAGTTTATCTACCAATAGGTAATGAAAATAATATATTTCGATTAATGAAACAAGTTATTATAAGAGGAGAAACATTTAAAAACCGGATTTTTGATGGAATAGATTATGCTGCCGCCAGCATTTTTAAGATAAATTTTTACAGAGTAATCGAAAATAAAAAGATTGGCGAAATAATAAATACTGAAGATATTGTTTTTACAAGCGATATTTTAAAAAGTAAAACAAAATTAGATGTTAGTAAATATAATATTTACATGCCTGAAAACGGTATTTTTGTTGCTGTTGAATGGGTGGGGAGAATTAATCCAGATACAAAAGAAATAATAATAAATGAAAAAGGAGGAGTTCAGCCATATATCCGCGCTGCGTGGAAAATCCCAAACACTGTTGTTTATGAAAAAAGGCGATTTATTAATTCTAACACATGGCAAAGAGTTGATAAGAATCACGAAATAGTTAAAGGCTCTAAATCTTTCTTGTCTTATATATTAAAAGAAGATGATATTTACACACCGTTAATTTCAATAGTTTTGGAATGAAAAAGAAGATTTTTATAATAATTGCAATTTTTATTCTGTTGTGTGTTTGCGGAATGTTTTGGTATATCATAAAAACACAATATCGAATAAATCATTTTAGCATGGAAAAACTGCCTGACGCAGAACTGTTTACATCAAATAATGTTTCATATCGTATTCAAACATCAGACAAAGCCATTGTCATTGTTTATTTCAAATCGGATTGCCAATATTGCCTGAATGAAGCCTTTAAAATATCCGAAAACAACATTATATTTACAAAAGCGCAAGTTTATTTTATCACTGTAGAATCAATAGAATATTTAAAAGAATTTGAATCAACTTTTTCTTCATCAAAAATATTGTTTCTTCACGATAAACAAAAATATTTATATGATTATCTGCAAGTTGTAAATTTCCCATCAACATATATTTTTAATTCTGACAAGAAATTTACAAAGCGCATTGTAGGATTTGCCGCAACAGACGAAATTATATCATATATTCCAAATGAACCATCACATTAAAAAAACGTTTACGCAGCAACACGACCAATCCGATTGCGGAATTGCCTGTTTATTGTCGGTTATAAAATATCACGGCGGTTATGTTTCTTTGGAACGCTTACGCGAGTTGAGCGGAACAAACAATGAAGGCACAAGCTTGTTGGGACTTTATCAGGCTGCAAATCAATTGGGATTTGAGGCAGAAGGCGTAAGCGGCGATATTGAAAATCTTGTAAAACAAAAAGAACCTGCAATATTACATGTTGTAAAAAACAATGTATTTGAGCATTTTGTTGTTTTCTATGGCTTAAAAAATGGTAAAATAATTGTCGGCGACCCTGCCGAAAATGTAAGTTTATACACATATTCGGATTTAGATAAAATTTGGCAAAGTAAGCATTGTTTGATTTTAAAACCTACCGACAATTTTTTTAAGAGAAACGCAGATAAAAGGCAAAAACAAAAATGGTTTCTAAAATTATTAAAACCTGATTTCAATATTCTAACTTCAAGTTTGATTATAGGCATTTTATTGTCAGTTCTTAATTTGGCTACAGCAGCGGCAACGCAAAAACTGATAGACAATATTATTCCTGCCAAAAATATTAGAACGCTTTTTCTTGTTGTTGGTTTTGTATTGTTTTTATTGATTATTGGCGCATCGACATCGTATTTCAGAAGCTTGTTTTTGATAAAACAAAATCGAAATTTCAATAATCGAATAATTGCATATTTTTATAAATCGTTGATTGACTTGCCAAAATCCTTTTTTGACACACGGGCAATCGGCGATATGATTGCTCGGCTTAATGATACATCGCGTATTCAAAATTTTATATCTCAATTAGTTGGAAATTTTGCAATAGATGCAATTATGCTCATAGCATCATTAACTTTTATATTTTACTACTCGCCAATATTTAGCGTTATTATTGTAACATTTTTCTCACTGTATTTTGTAGTTATTTATCTGCAAACCAGAAAAGTTGTAAAATATCAAAGACAAATAATGGAAAAATATGCTTATGTGGAAACAAACTATATTAACACTATCGGAGGAATTGATGATATAAAAAATTTCAATAAACAAAATTCATTCAACAATCAAAATGTGCATATTTATGACGAATATCAAAGAAAAATATACAATTTAGGTGATTTTCAGGCAAAATTAACATTTCTGAACAATCTGTTAAGTTCTGTTTTCCTTATTACTGTTTTTGGATTTGGAGCATTACAGGTTATCGAAAATCAATTGATGTTAGGCGTTTTTATGGCAATATTTGGAGTAAGTTCTGCAATTTTGCCATACGTTGCAAATCTTACAATGATAATAATTCCGCTTAACGGAGCAAAAATTGCTTTTGAACGTATGTATGAATTTACAGGATTGCCCAAAGAAATCGAGGGTAATCAAACTGATTTTGAGTTCACAAGCATAGAAGTGAAAAATATCGCCTTTCGTTTTATCGGCAGGCGACAATTATTTTCTAATGTTTCATTTGAAGTAAAAAAGAATGAAATAATTGCAATAGTCGGCGAAAATGGATGCGGAAAAAGCACACTGCTGCAAATTCTAAACAAATCATATTATTGTGAAAAAGGAACAATAACCGTAAATGAAAAATATCCTATAAATGAAATAAACTTAACCCTTTGGAGAGAAAAAATCGCAATCGTTCCGCAACAAATACATATTTTTAACGGAACAGTAATAGAAAACATTGCAATGCGCTTTGGCGATGATAATTATGATGATGTAGAGGCATTTTTAAAAGAAACAAACTTCTTGAATTTTTTTGATGAATTTCCATCAGGATTAATGACAATCGTAGGAGAAGTTGGAATTAATTTGTCGGGAGGACAGAAGCAATTAATCGCTATTGTTCGTGCGTTATTCAAACAACCGCATCTCTTAATTATTGATGAAGCGACATCTGCTATGGATATTGATAAAGAAAATTTTATAATACAGCATCTGAATAAAATAAAACACAAAACATCTGTTATTTTTATAACGCATAAAATACATATCCTGAAAATTTTTGCCGATAGAATTTATGTTTTTAATAATGGAAACACAAATCTTTTTGGTACTCACGAGAAATTGATGTTGTCTGAAAATTTTTACAGCAAATTTTGGCAACAAATTCATGGATAAAAATCCGCTGGTTTGCGGCTAAATCTATGATTAAAAATCTCTTTTATTATAAGGTCGCAAAGAATGGGAAAACTTGAGTATCATAAAGAAATATTTATTTTCACAAATAAAAAAAGCCTCAGAAAATAAATTCTCTGAGGCTCAAATTAGGCGGCAACCTACTCTCCCACTTTTGCAGTACCATCGGCGCTATTG
>JAISPX010000132.1 GCA_031274595.1 Prevotellaceae bacterium
TTTATTGGAGTTGCATTAATTGTAATAGCGATAATATGTAATGGAATTGCTTCAGGAAAAAATAGTAAAGGCTCTGCAAATCAAAATACAAGAAAGGGAATCGTGCTGGCTGCCATAGCTGGCATATTGATGTCGTTTTTCTATCGTTTTGTGGCATCTGCTATGGATTTGAACAATTTTGAATATCCAGCACAAGGTATCGCTACTCCTTATACTGCATTTTTTATTTTCGCAGTTGGTATTTTCATTAGTAATTTTTTGTTTAATACGCTGGTGATGAGGAAACCTTTTATCGGAGAAAAAGTGAGTTACAAACAATATTTTTCCGGAAAATTTAGCACTCATCTCGTCGGTATTTTTGGCGGATGCGTGTGGGCATTAGGAACTTTATTCAGTTATATTGCTGCGGGAAAAGCAGGTGCGCCAATATCTTATGCTTTAGGACAGGGAGCGCCTATGATAGCTGCAATATGGGGAATATTTATATGGAAAGAATTTGCTAAAGGCAATAAATCGGTTAATAAACTTTTAACAATTATGTTTTTATTGTTTATTGCCGGATTATCGTTTATTATTATGTCCGGTGGAAATTAAAAATTTGTAAAGATTTACATTAAAAAGAACTGTCCGGAAGTTAACTCGAGCAGTTCTTTTTTTATTCTTCATAATACTTTCTATACAAAATTCCCTCTTATGCTTGCCGCTATTTGTTTAAATTCGGCGACAGATAGTTGTAACTTGGGTTTTCTGAAATCAACGTCTGACTCATTGTTTAGCGGAACAAGATGAATGTGTGCATGAGGAACTTCAAGTCCAAGTACAACAACTCCTATGCGTTTACATTCAACGCTTTTTTCTATTGCTTTGGCAATGCGTTTTGTAAAAATCACAAGTCCGCCAAGTGTGTTGTCGTCAATATCGAAAATGTAGTCGGTTTCTTTTTTGGGTACAACTAATGTGTGCGCTTTTGCAATAGGATTTATATCCAAAAATGCATAATAATTTTCATCTTCGGCAATTTTGTACGAAGGTATTTCGCCGTTTATTATTTTTGTGAAAATACTTGCCATAATTATAAAATTTTATCGTGAAATATTTAAAATCTCAAATTTAATAATGCCTGATGGAACTTGTACTTCAACCATATCGCCAATTTTTTTGCCGAGCAGCGATTTTGCGATAGGAGTGCCTACCGAAAGTTTGGCTTCTTTGAGATTGGCTTCCGATTCGGCAACAAGCGTATATTCCATCACTGTTTTTGTTGCGATATTTTTGAGTTTCACTTTTGTCATAATCTGCACCTGCGAAATATTTATTTTTGATTCATCGATAATACGCGAATTTGCAATTACAGATTCGAGATTCGAAATACGAAGTTCCAAAAGCCCTTGGGCTTCTTTTGCAGCATCGTATTCCGCATTTTCCGAAAGGTCGCCTTTGTCGCGCGCTTCGGCTATTTGCTGTGATATTTTAGGACGTTCAACATTTTTTAATTGTTCTAATTCTTTGCGTAAGCGTTGAAGTCCTTCGTCTGTTACATAATTTACAGTTGCCATAAATTTTATTTTCCAAAAACATGAATAAAAAAGAATCCCGAGAAACTCGGAACTCTATGTTTTTTTTACAAAGATAATTTATTTTCTCAAATATAAAAAATTTTTCAAAATATTATTGTCTTTTTATTAGATAATTATATGAAATACAAATGTTCAACAACCGTATTTAGGCGTTAATATTTCCGAATAAATCAATGCTTTTTGCGCTTCAAAATCTTGTAAAAAATCGTGGTCATCGTTACTGTTTGTGTCATTTTCATTATTCTGTATTTCGTTTTGCATTATTTCATTTTTTTTCGATTCTTGTTTGGCTATTGATGCCAGCGCTGCTTCTATTTGTTCCTTTGTGAAAATAGAAGCGCCTTCATGTTGCGGAATAATGTCAATTGGCTCTGTGCGAATCGAATTTGGCGCTTGATATTCTTCAAACTGTTTTTCCGAAAAATCATCATTTTCAAAACTTCCGAAATCTTTGAAAGGGTCTTCGTACTCGTGATACTCTGTTTGCCGAGGTTGACGATTTTCTTCCTTTTTTTTCTTTTTCCCAAACAATCCTGGAATAAGAAACAATGCCAGCAGCAGTAGTTTTAAAATATCATCTGTATCCATAAATTTATTTTGCTTTTTTTCTCATCGTTTTTTGCGCTATCTTTTCGTTTCTTTTGATACGTTTTCTGACATCATCATCCTGCCATTCCATGTGGCGTTTGCGTTCTTTTTTCAGATGTTTTTGATATTCTTTTTCTTCTTTTTTCTTGAGTTTCAGCGCTTCCTTACTTTCTTTTTGCTCTTGTTTTGCCCAATAGCGAGTGTTTTTTTCGCGCATACGCTGTTCTTTTCGCAATGCCGCGCGATTGTTAACAGATTGATACGAATCTTGTTTTTTCGAAGATATTTGCGAGCGTATTGCAGGTTGCGATTCCTGCGAATAAGTCGTAATTTTCGATTTTGTCGAACGCGCTACGGTTTTTGATTCTTTCGTAGAACAAGATGCTTGCGGGCATGTTCTCATTCTTTGCGCACAGGATGTCATTATCAACGCAAAAATTATTATCTTTGTCAGTTGTATTAGTGTTTTTTTCATTATTTTTTATTTTTATATACTGATACAGGCGACTAAATTACAAATTTATTTTGATATGGAAATGAAATTTATATTTTTTTTAACTTTTTTATTTTTGCTATGCTCGTGCGGCGAGAGTAAATACGAAAATAATATTCCGCATAAAGATGTTTATTTTATTGTTTATCCGCTTACAGATTTCAATAAAGCCTTGACATCTCCGGGAAGGCTTGCTATTACAAATTCGTGTACCCACAATGGTGGGCAAAGTTGCGGATACAAAGATCATGGCATTATTGTTTGTCGAATGATGTCGTCAGATACTTATGCTGCTTATGCGGCAACTTGTCCATCGGATTTAACAAAATTGCAGATTGTGAATGATGCTGTTTTAAAAGTAAAATGCAGTAAATGCGGCAGCGCTTTTGAACTTGACAATAATGGATTATCAGGAAATAAACGATTACTTAGATACCGAATACAAATGTCGGTAACAAATCAATATTTTATTGTCAAAAATTAATACGATTGATTAATTAATGAATAAGGCAATTATAAATTTGTTGCAATTACATTTTTTTGTATTTTTGTATTATAAAATGTAAAAAACAAAACACAAAAAAATGAACAGTATTAAAGGTACAAAAACAGAAAAAAGTCTGCTGACATCATTTGCAGGCGAATCGCAGGCTCGTATGCGTTATACGTATTTTGCGAGCAAAGCAAAAAAAGAAGGATTTGAACAGATTGCGGCAATTTTTGAAGAAACCGCTAATCAGGAAAAAGAACACGCAGAACGGATGTTCAAATATCTGGAAGGCGGAATGGTTGAAATCACAGCAAGTTATCCTGCCGGAGTAATAGGAACGACAGCCGAAAATCTTTTGGCTGCCGCACAGGGAGAACACGAAGAATGGACACATGATTATCCAATGTTTGCGGATATTGCCGCCGAAGAAGGTTTTCCCGAAATTGCAAGCATGTACAGAAATATCTCTGTTGCCGAAAAAGGACACGAAGAGCGTTATCGTAAACTTTTGTCGAATATTGAAGAAGGAAACGTATTTACGAAAGACAGAGAAATCACTTGGCAATGCCGCAACTGCGGATTTGTTTATGTTGGAAAATCGGCTCCGCAATTATGTCCTGCATGTAAACATCCGCAAGCGTATTTTGAAATTATGAAAAATAATTATTGACATGAATGTTTAAGGATATAGTGTTGTAAACAAAAGAGGCTGTACAAAATTTCGTGCAGCCTCTTTTACATTTTTTATCTTGCAAATATGCTTATTTTACGCCATTTTCATTATATGATAAACATTCTGAACATCGTCATCATCTTCAAATTTATCAATCAATTTTTCGATTTCAGTTTGTTGTTCGGGAGTAAGTTCTTTGAGTTCCACAGTAGGTAAACGGTCGAAACCTGCGCTTACTATTTCAAAATTATTGTCTTCGATGTATTTCTGAATTGCGCCGTAGGCTTCGTATGTGCCGTAAATGACAATATCATTTTCGTCGGCAAAAACTTCTTCGCCGCCAAAATCTATAAGATTAAATTCAAGTTCTTCGAGATTGATATTGTCGTTTTTTTTGATTTTGAAAATGCATTTATGTTCAAACATAAATTCAACGCTGCCTGATGTTCCCAACGAACCGCTGTATTTGTTGAAATAACTGCGAATATTGGCAACTGTGCGCGTAGGATTATCGGTTGCGGTTTCAATTAAAAACGCAATGCCGTAAGGTCCGTAGCCTTCGTAAATCACTTCTTTATAATCGCTTTGGTCTTTTTCTGTGGCTCGTTTTATTGCGCGTTCGATATTTTCTTTCGGCATATTTTCCGATTTTGCCGTTTGTATCAATGCGCGCAAATGCGGATTTGTATTTGGATCGCCGCCGCTTTTTGCTGCAATGGTTATTTCTTTACCCAATTTGGTAAAAACGCGCGACATGTTTCCCCAGCGTTTCAGTTTTCTTGCCTTTCTAAATTCAAATGCCCTTCCCATATTTTTTGATTTAATTAGTTCATTATTCCGTGCATACGTCAGTAATAAACATTAAAGAGCCTTTGGGTTCTTTAATTTATTTGTTTGATTTCGGCTCTTTCGATGTATTTGTCAATTTCCTGCGCTTCAACTGTTTTGTTGTAATGCGTTTTTATTTTTTTATATACTTTTAACGCATCGGCATATTTTCCTAAATGTTCGTAAGCCAAGCCTGCTTTCATAAGGTATCCCGCGCTAAAATCGTTTTCGCGATAATTTGCCGCTTTCATAAAATATGAAGCCGCATCATCATATTGTTCCAATTCAATGTAAGCATCTCCTATTCCGCAATATGCACGCGCTTGAAGGATTTCGTCTTTTCCGTCGAAATCTTTCAATTGCGAAATTGCTTCATGAAAATTTCCCAAATGCAAATTGCAAAAACCTGCATAAAAACGAGCAACACGCCCTGCTCCCGTTGAACCGTATTCGTCAATAATCTGATTGAAACCTAAATTTATACCATCTCCGTTTAACGCCAGATTAAGCGAGTCGATTTCAAAATAACGTTCTGCTGCTGCCATTTGTTCCTGCGCTGTGTTTTCGCGCGGAACTTGAATCAGATGTCTGTAACCGAAAAATGCAATTATAACAACAAGTACAGCTACAACTGTTCCGATAATTTTTGTTTTGTTTTCGGCTAAAAACTTTTCGCTTTTGCTTAACGCTTCGCCTACAACTTTAAGATTTTCTTCTTTTTTGATGTTTTTTGACATATTACCAAAGATTTATTTTTGAGCCGCAAAATTAATAAAAATTTGATAATTTGATGTTGATTATAAAAAAATATGAGAAATATTTATTATATTTATCTTGTTGGATATTATTTTTAGTTGAATAATTATCTGAATTTTCAAAGTTAAATAATTGATAATAGGGAAATTAATCACAGCAAACATAGAAGATTATTCAAAACAGTCATCAAATCAGGCTTAATGTCTTTTATGAATCGCTTTATCTGTATCCAATATCATCTTCTGTTAATTTTATTCTGCAAGTATGATGTTTTATTAATCTTTGAGCGCAATCATTGGCAATATACAAGTTTTCTGTCGATTATCTCTGTTCGGAGTGCAATCATCACAGCGATTTTTTCGCCGCATATTTGCGGGAAATATGTGTTCATCGACGACATGCAGAGACATACTTTCGTCCGCAGGTGTTCATGCGAGGAGAATTGAAAATAAAGAAATTACAACTAACATTGCTTCTTCGCTACGCTTATTGCAATGACAAAAATCTAATTTCATAAATAATAGATAAATTAATTAAGTCTATTGTCTGTTTTTTTTGTATTTTTGTCATCGGATACGATTATGAATTACAAACAAAAAATAATAAACGACCCTGTTCACGGATTTATCAATATACCGTCAAACCTTGCTGCCGAACTCATAGAGCATCGTTATGTTCAGCGTTTGCGCAATATTAAACAACTTAGTCTTTCGTATCTTGTTTATCCCGGAGCATGTCATAACAGATTTCAGCATGCGCTTGGAGCGATGTATCTGATGATACAGACAATAGACGTTTTGCGTTCAAAAGGTTGCGAAATAACCGACGAAGAAGCCGAAGCCGCTGTTTGTGCAATTCTTTTGCATGATATTGGTCATGGACCTTTCAGCCATTCGCTTGAATATGGCATAATAAACGAAGATGTGGGACATGAAGAAATTTCGGCTATACTTATGCACGAAATAAATATGCAAATGGACGGACGTTTGTATTTGGCTATCGCAATTTTCAACAACACATATCATAAAAAATTTTTGCATCAACTTGTTTCAAGCCAGCTTGATGTTGACAGGCTTGATTATTTAAGCCGCGACAGTTTTTTTTCGGGAGTTGCCGAAGGTATGATAGGATTGGGCAGAATAATAAAAATGCTTAATGTGGTTGATGATGAATTGGTTGTTGAAGCCAAAGGAATTTATTCTATAGAAAAATTTTTAATTTCGAGACATTTAATGTATTGGCAGGTTTATTTGCACAAAACAGTGTTGGCAGCCGAGAAAATACTTGTTAATATTTTACGGCGGGCAAAAGAACTTTCGCATAACGGCGAAAAACTTTTTGCTACTCCCGCCTTGCAATTTTTCTTAAATAAAACTATAACTCTCGGCGAATTTAGAAAATATTTTAACGATGAAGTACCTATTGAACATTTTATCAATCTTTCGGATTGCGATATCGAGTCGGCGATAAAAGTATGGCGTATGCACAAAGATTTTGTGTTGTCGCAACTTTGTAAAATGCTGACAAATCGCAAACTTTTTCGCTGCGAACTTTCCGAAAATCCTTTTAATCCCGAAAAAATTGAAGCAATACGGCATAAAACACAGTCTGTTTTAAATATCACCGACAAAGAAGTTGATTATTTTGTAAATCACGAAGCCGTTTCGAGCAAAGCATATACGCCCAAAAGCGAAAACATAAAAATACTTTATCCTAACGGAAATCTTGTTGATATTTCAAATGTTTCGGCAATGCTTACGGCGGCTGTTTTTTCTGCTCCTACAACAAAATATGCTCTGTGCTACTGTAAAAATAATTCAAAAATCTGATTTAATCATCCGCGCGAGCAAGGTTCTAACTTGTGCGTATTATTTTTAATTCTATTGATATGTGTGATTCTGGAGGACAAGGTTTCCCGTAAGGAAAGAATATCAATAGAAAAATTCATACAATCCAAACTTTTGTCGGCAGGCTGCACATAGTCTTATTTACTATTTTACAATTTACCATTAAATAGAGGTTTCATCCCGAAGCGCCTGCCGAAAAACGGTATCATCGGCGTTTTTGCCTCAGAAAACACTTGAGAGATGAAAAAAATCTCTTGAGAGATGAAACCTATCTCTTGAGTGTTTTTCGCCTTCCGACACACGAAAACAAGTAACGCCAAAATAATAATATTTTAATAATCAGTATTATAAATAATTTAACAGAAATTTTAATCCCTTTGGTCAACATGATTTTTGACCACAAAAGCATGTTTTTAACCTCCCTTTCGGATGCCGCCGTTCTGTCGGCAGTCGGAACGTCGGGCTGATTTTTTTTGTAAAGAATAAGAAATCGCTCTGATGAAAAATTTTCTCTTTAACTCGCCGCCTGATACAAAAAAAAGAAGCCGCCTTTTTTGAAACAGCCTCTTTTTATTTACTATTTTGTTATTTACGATTTACTATTTTATTTTAATGAATATCGTATCGTGCACCTAATAAAAAACCACTATCTTTGTAGTCAAATACAACAAACAATAGCAATATGAATTTATTAAATTTTACGACAACGTTTCCCGATGAGGAAAGTTGC
>JAISPX010000135.1 GCA_031274595.1 Prevotellaceae bacterium
TTATTTTCCTTCCTTTTCCATTAGTTCTTTGATTTTGCGCTCTTTCCATGCTTCGCCCCACAACCAGCCGCGACAAATACTCAATCCGTGGCACAGCAAGCCGATTCCCCAACCGAACAAGGGCCAGAAAAACCACCAGCGCCCGCCGGAAAAATAATTGATTAGAAATAATCCCGCATTGACAAGACAATATGTCAGCAGGTGGGAGTAAAATCCGCTCAGCGCCTCTACCCTTTTTTCTGCCCTTTGACGGGCTTCATTGTTGTTAATCAGTTCCATATCTTTATAATTTTAGAAATTTAACATTCATTTCACGCCGCAAAGATAAATAAGTTTATAATACAAACCAAATTTATTTAAAAAATTTTTTTCGATTATGGGAAAAAAGAATAATTTTGAGGGATGAAAATGAGATTGTTTTCAAGAAATAATAAATTAGCACGCAGATGACGCAGATTTTAAAGATTTTCGCAGATGGAAAAATATAAACATAAAGAATTAACAGACAAAATTATACAGGCTTTTTACAATGTGTATAATGAATTAGGATACGGCTTTTTGGAAAATGTGTATCAAAACGCCCTTTATTTTGAACTTCAAAACAAAGGGTTTAAGGTCGAGCCTCAAAAAGCCATTGATGTGTATTATCAAACTCAACTTGTAGGAAAATACAAGGCGGATTTAATTGTCGATGATTTGATTATTGTGGAATTAAAAGCCGTTGATTATTTGTTAGTTGAACACGAAAATCAATTGCTGAATTATTTAAAAGCAACCGACAAGGAAGTTGGCTTGCTTTTAAATTTCGGCACAAAACCAGAAATCCGCCGTAAAGCATTTGACAATGAAAGAAAAAATCTGCGAAAATCTTTAAAATCTGCGTCATCTGCGTGCTAAAAAAGATAAATTGAATTAAAAACAATACAAAATTGTCATTTGAAAAAAAATTATAGACTGTGCTCATTACAAGATAGTTATAAAAACAATAAATCTTTTGATTCGTATTAAAAAGTACTTGTATTTATGCATTATGCATAAGCACAGAAAACAAATCGACATAAAACTATTTCGTGGGATGATGCCTTTCAGGAATTTTATCCAACATTTCCAGAAAACACGCAGACCACTGACTTGCAGACATATTTACAACTTGACAATTTAGGCTTATACCGTAATTTTCGGAAATTTCTCTGACCTGATTTTTTCTGAATAACTTCTTCAAGACCGTTTTAACAGGTAAATCAGGCTTTTGCAGCATATAGAAAAGAAAATTCAGATATTTTTCCTTCAACTTGGCGCTTATTGGAGGTTCTTTTTTCGCAATTCTTAGAAGAGCCGACTTAACTTTTGGTGGAGGCATAAAACTTTTGGGAGCGACTTCATACATCAGAGTTAAATCAAAAAATGTATGATAAAATATGATGTAAGGGTTGAATATCTTTTCTGAAAATAACTTTTGTACAGGCTCAAATTGCATTATTAGCGAACCTCCCATAAAATTCGCAACATTATCAAACATCAAAGATTTTAAAACACAGGAAGTTATTCCGTAAGGAATACTGGAAACAACTTTGAAACCGATGTTCGGAATAGTATAATTCCGAAAATCAGCGTCAATAATTTTGACATTGGATTTTTTAGAGAACTTTTTTCTCAAAAAGTCCAACAGAAATTTATCATTCTCAATGGCAACTACATTGTTGCATTGTCGAGCCAAATGAACGGTCAGGAATCCTTTTCCCGCTCCTATATCCAAAACAATATCGTGTTTTTTTATTTCAGTTATTCTAATTGCATCAACAATCAGCGCATTATCAATAGTAAAATGTTGCCCTGTGAATCTCACAGGCAGTTTATTTTTTGTCATTATTTATTTCTTACAGATGAATAACTTGGGGTTCAAATCACAGGAAAGTGATATGACAGCATTCAGCCTGCAGAAATTAAGTCTTGGAACAAGCGCTTAAATCACAAGGAAATAGTCAAAATTTCATCATCTATTGAAAACAAAGACAATGCAAGATTGAATTAAAAAGAAAAAGAATGGACTGCCTATCACTTAGATAGAAGTCCAAGGTCTGATATAATATCTAAACGAATTAAGGTACATAATCAAATATTTATTAAATTTGTGCAAAGATAATAAAATAATAAGATATTGGCATAATGGCAGCAAAATAACTTCGACTGAAATTTTCGTTATCATTGGAGTATTAGCATTTTAAGAAAATCGACACTGAAAATCCGCTCTATTTTGTAAAATATCAGTGATTTAAATAAATATGTATTTCAATATTAATTTAACAATAAATATTCATAAAATCAGAATGAAAAAAATTGACACTAATTTTGCTTATAACAATGATTGAAATCTTATTTCTCTTTAATTTTATTTATGCGTGATGTGATTGCAAATGTCGGTTTTGCAAATGTTTGCGAAATTCGGCGTTGCGATTGGCGTATTTGTCTGTCGAATAAATCATTTTTTGATTTCGGGCGTATATCGTCGTGCCAGACAAAACCTTTCAATTCTTTTGAATCTTCCGGAACTTTGTTGATAGGATACGTGTTTGACACAGGTTTCATAAGGTACGAAACTCTGTTTATTTTGTTTTTCCCATCAATCAATATCATATCAATTACGATATTTGCACATTCCGAAATTTCGACTGCCGAAACAGGTTTTTCGGGGTTTTCGCGAATGTAGTAAACGCTTTGTCCGTTGCCCAAAACGTGTATTTTATCCATTTGGTTGTTTTTGAAAAATGCTTTCATCGTCTTACCTTTCAGTTGGCTGAAGCAGACGCTGTCTTCTCGCATAATTACCAATGCAGGCGACGAAAAATCCGCATAATCAATCTGTCCGTTTTTGGCGTAAAATATTGCTGGTCCCGATGTTATTTGCGTGCTGTCGTTCCATAACACAGGCAAATGATACATATATGTTGTCGAATCCAAAGAATGATAAACCAGCGAATCGCACAATGCCTGAAAATCAGATTTGTAAATCTTTACATTATGATAGGCAAACATACTTCTTGCTGTTGTGTCGCGAGTTATTATAGTTTGTATTATTGTATCCTGTTCTGTTTTTTGTTCTCTCGCTGCAACATTTAGTGCAACAGGTACTCTTCTGTCTGATAATGCTGATTGGTTTATAGAATTTATTTTATCATCTGCTTTTATACTGTCAGGCGATATTGTATCGGATATTGATGTTGCGATTAATTTTGTTGTGTCCGATAAAATGTTTTGCGTAATTGTATCTTGTATAATATTTGCTTGTTTTATACTGTCAGGCGATATTATTGTATCGGACATTGATGTTGCGATTAATGTTGCTGTATCCGATAAAATGTTTTGTGTAATTGTGTCCCGCTGTACAATTGTATCAACAACTATTTTGATATTTTCGATTAAAGTGCATATTGTGTCGGCAATTAAATAAGTTGTATCGCTCAACTGGTTTGGCGTTTCGGGGACAGTATAATAAAGCGCCGATGGATTTTCGGTTACAAAAACTGTTTGGTAATTATCGCTGATTTGCGCTTTATCGCCAAAAACTATTACATTTTGCGTTGTATCAATCATCTGAATATTGTCAGACAATATCGAGTTTTTTGTTTGGTCGTTAAACCAGACAGAATCAGCCCAAATTTCCTGCGCTTCGGATTGTATGTACACATTGTTTGAAAACGATATTTCATTTTCGTTGGGTTTATATATTCCGTAGTTGCTCAGAACAAGATTATTGCTGTTCCATGCTTTTGTATTTTCAATGAAAGTTGTAATATCATTGCGAGTGTCGTACAGCATTGTGTCGCAAACAAGAATTATGGAATCGTTTTTCATTGCTACATTGTCGATAAAAGTAAAAATTCCTGTGCTTCCTTCAAAAATTCCGTTTACGCTTTCAATAGTATCGCGTTCTCGCTCAAGAGTTCCGCCTTGAGCGTAAGTTCCGATATTTTGGTCTATATTGTAATCTACAAATTGAGTTTTAAGCGTGGCGTTTCGTTCGCTGTTGTGCATTTTTACAAGACGACCTCTTACTTTGGCATAAATTCCATCGTAAAATATTTTCTCGCTAAACAAAGTTGTTGTTTCGTGTTTGACAACAACATTTCCGAAAAACTCAATAGTATCGCTCGGATAATAGTGATAAGCGCTGTCGCAGGTTATTGTTGCGCCGTTTGTTTTGTGCGTATAAATTACATTTTTCTCATGTTTATGAACTTGCCGTCCGTTGAGATACGAAGGATATGCAGGTCGCATAAATTCAGCCTGAAAACCGAGATGTATAGTGTTTTGAGCATTATTATCTTCCTGTGCGTATGCAATTAACGGGAAAACAAGCAATGCAAACAGTAAACGTAATTTCATTGGTTATATCAACTAAGGATAAAAAATCATTTTGTGCGATTATTTAATCCAGTTTGGACTTTCGAATTTACAATTTTTATAATCGTCGTCAATTTTTATATATGTTTCTTCCTGTTTTTTAGTAAGCCATTTAACGATTTTTTCCATTTGTTTTTGTCCCTCAGCCATACTTTTTATTACAGAAAAATCGTCTTTCAAATTTGCTTTGTGTGTAGGAATTATTTCTTTTAATTTCACTATTTTATAAACTTCGCGACCATTATCATCTGTTGATTTGAAAGGGTCGGAAATTTGTCCCGGTTTTAATTCTCTCAACACAAAATAATTATTTCCCAACTGGTCTTTGTCAAAACGCGGAGATAAAGTGCTTGGATTGGAAACCAATCCGCCGTTCATGCGTGTTTTTTCATCTTTCGAAAAAAACATTGCTGCCTGTTCAAATGTAATACTGTCGCTTGTTATCAGGTTCCTCACGCTGTCCAGACGCGAAAATGCCAATCGCTGGTCGTTTGCCGAATATATGGGTTTTAACAATATGTGCCGCACATTTATCAAATCTTTGCCCTGTTTTTCTATCATTTGAATGATATGAAATCCGTATTCTGTTTCGACCACATGTGATACCTGTCCGGGTTTCAGCGACAAAGCCGCATTTCTAAAAGGCACGACATAATTTGTTGCAGGCGATAATCCAAGTTCTCCGCCGCGTTTTGCCGATTCCGGATCTTGCGAATATAAAATGGCAAGCGTACTGAATTTCTCGCCTTTCATAATTCGTTCGCGCAGCTCGAGCAATCTTTCTCTAACTTCAAAATTTGCATCTGCCGTAGGCGGATAAATTGTTATTTGCTGAAATGAATATTGTTCGGGTATTGTAGGCATACTGTCTGCGGGAATTGATTCATAAAACCGTTTTGCATCTGCGGGCGTAACTTCAATTCCCTGCACTATTTTGCTTCTCATTTGCTGAATCAGAATTTGCTCTTCGGCTGGCGCGCTCATCATTTCTCGAATTTTGGATATTGGTTTTTTGAATTGGTCTTCCAATGCCTTTTCGCTTCCAACCATGGAAATATAATAATTTATATTGTCATCGACGCTAGATTGTATAGCCGATGGAGTTGCGGTAAGACTGTCAATTTTTGCCTGCGCAATAAACAGTCTGCTTTGCAACATTTCTTCAAGCACTGTGCAGAATAAGTTTTCTTCGCTTAATATTCCTCGCATTTTTCGATGGTATATGTCCATCTCAACATCCGATAAAAGCACTGCTTCATTGCCAATCACGGCAACTACTTTGTCTATAACGTTTTTTTCCTGTGCCTGCGATATTGTTGCAAATATTGCTATTAATAGCATCGACGATGCTGTTTTTCGTAATAAATTCATCATTTTTTATTTATTATTATTATTTGATATAAATTTTTGCATCTTTATTGCCGATGCCGGCATTATATGTTTTTTCTTCGAGTTCACGTATTAATTCGCGTTTACGTTTGTTTAATATTATTGCGCGAATTTTTTCTCTTTCTTTTTCTAACGGCGATATTGAGCCTTTTGGCAATATTGATTGCAGTTTTATGAAATAACTGTATAATGCATCTTTTGTTTCATAAAATCTGTTTGCTCTCAATGTTTTCTCAAATTCATCTCCGCTGATACCCGGCGGCAGCAACCGCAACAATTCATATATTTGAATCCATTCGCTATCAAACGAGTCATATTTTTCGGCATACATCATACATAAATCTTCAATTTGCTTCACGTTTTCATTATTCAGACCCATGCACATTTTTTTTATGCTTCCTATTTCCGGCGTTTCGTTTTGTATTTTTATGTATGTTGCTTTTACCAATGCCGATTGTGTTATAAAAAGTTCTTTATTTTCTTTATATATATTTTCAATTTCATCTTTTTCGACTACAGTATCTATATTTTGGAAAATATAATCCTGTTCGAGCCTGTATATTAATAATGACGAACGATAATCTTCAATTTCTGCCATTACGTTTTTTTGTTTTTCGTCCAACAATTCTTCCGCTTTTTTGGTCATAAGTTGTCGCCTCACCCACGCCGAAGTATAAGTTGATACGGCGCTTACGCTATCTGTATCAATATCATTTAGCGGCAAAATATCAGCCAAATCGCTTAGGTATAATTTTTTTCCGTAAGCTTCGGCAAGCAAAGTGTCGTTGCTTCGTTTGCTGCACGAACAAATTGCCAATATCAATATTATTATTCCGACAATTTTATTCATTTCACGTTTTATATTAATCATCAATTATAAATTATCTGCTGTAATTAGGCGCTTCGCGTGTGATTGTTACGTTGTGAGGATGATTTTCAATTACGCCTGCCGCTGTAATGCGAATAAAAGATGCTTTTTGCAATGTTTTTATGTCGGGCGTACCGCAATATCCCATACCTGCTCGCAAACCTCCAACGAGTTGATAAATTACTTCTTCCAATTTGCCTTTGTACGGAACCTGAGCAACAATTCCTTCGGGTACAAGTTTTTGAATATCATCTTCCGAATCTTGAAAATATCTGTCTTTTGAGCCGCTTTGCATTGCTTCAAGCGAACCCATTCCGCGATATGATTTGAATTTCCTTCCGTTTAATATAATTGTTTCGCCCGGCGATTCTTCAACGCCTGCAAACAACGAGCCTGCCATAATAACATCAGCGCCGGCTGCCAGCGCTTTTACAATATCGCCCGAATAACGTATTCCGCCATCGGCAATAATCGGAATCTTGCCTTTTACCGCTTTTGCAACATTGTATATTGCCGTTAATTGCGGAACTCCAACGCCTGCTATAATGCGCGTAGTACAAATCGAACCCGGACCTATTCCCACTTTCAAAGCATCTGCGCCTGCGTTCATTAGGTCAATAGCAGCCTCGCCTGTTGCTATATTTCCGACAATTACATCAAGATTGGAAAATTGTTTTTTCACTTTTTTCACCATATCAATCACTCCTTTTGAATGTCCGTGAGCGGTGTCAATTACTATCGCATCAACTTCTGCCGAAACCAATGATGCAATACGTTCGAGCGTGTCGGCTGTAACTCCAACGCCTCCCGCAACGCGCAAACGACCTTTTGAATCTTTGCTTGCTTCGGGATTATCTTTGATTTTGGTAATGTCTTTGAATGTCAGCAAACCTACAAGTTTGTTATTTTCGTCAACAACAGGCAATTTTTCGATTCGGTGTTTTTTAAGTATTTCAGCGGCTTCTTTCAGGTTTGTTTTGTTTGTAGTTATTATCAGATTTTTTGAAGTCATTACGCTGCTAATCGGAGTTTTCATATCTTCCTGAAAACGCAGGTCGCGATTAGTTACAATTCCTACAAGTTTCTTATTTTTGTCAACAACGGGGATACCGCCTATTTTGAACTCACGCATCGCTTTCAGCGCATCGCCCACAGTTGCATTTTTTGTGATTGTAATAGGGTCGTATATCATTCCGTTTTCGGAGCGTTTCACATGTTTCACCTGCTCGGTTTGTTTTGCGATACTCATATTTTTATGAATAACGCCGATACCGCCTTTACGTGCAATGGCAATTGCAAGTTCGGCTTCGGTAACCGTATCCATTGCGGCAGAAATAACAGGTGTGCTGAGTTTGATATTCTGCGTAAGTTTACTTGAAATATCTACCTGATGCGGAAGAATTTCAGAATATGAAGGAACCAATAAAACATCGTCAAATGTAAAGCCTTCTCCCTTAATTTTATCGTTTAAAAATGACATAATACCTGATTAAAAAACGCGGCAAGTTACAAAAAAGTCGGCATATACAGTTATTTTGTGATTTTTTTTAGTGAATTTTAAAAGTTATGAAGACAAAAGTCCTTTTCTTAATAGCGGTTTATCCTAAACAGCCGCTAAAATACGCATGATGTTTTTTTGATTATTTTGATTTGTTTCGCCTTGTAAAAGAGAGGTTTTTCATTTATTATTTCTTAATAGAGATTTGGTATTACAACAAAAAATAGGCTGTCAAAATTTTTTGAACAGCCCATTCATTTATAATGATAATTTACAATATCAACATATAAATCCGAGAATTTCGCCTTTTTGTATTTTATCGCCTTGTTTTGCAAATACGGCAACAATTTTACCCTCAAAAGGCGCTTCAACAGCTTCCAATCCGTAATATGCCTGCACGAAACAAACTTTATCGCCTTCGTTGAATTTTGTTCCTATTGTGGGCGCTGTAGAATTATCTTCAATATCATATTGCCAAATAACTTCGCCTTTGCAAGGAGCATGAAGCGGTTTTGCGTTTGGATATTGTTGCAAAACTTTTTCAACATCAAATTTCGGCATTTCAACTACCGGTCGTACTATAACGATAGGCGCATTTGCTTTTTCTTTTGCTGCTTCCAACTCTTTGATAAAGCGTTCTTTTGCCACGCCTGATTTATAATCGCGATATTGACGGTCGTGCATTGCGAGTTCAAACAATTCTTCATCGTCTTTCCCTAAATCCCAATCGTTTTCTTTCATTTCTTTACGATATTCGTTAAGTTGGTCGGGGAATGCATCTTGCGGGTCGCCTTCATAAAATTCGAGATTGTTTTTTTTTGCAAGTTCTATAATTTCGGGAGCCAATTTGCCTGGCAATTTGCCTGCTTTTCCGAGAATCATATTCCATGTATCTTTGTCTATGATTGAGAATCGCTGTTCATTTTTTGCCAATGAAAAAATGTTCATCAATGCTATATTTTTAACATATTGACTGAACGGTGTTACCAATGGAGGATAACCAAGTTTAGGCCATACGTATTCAACTTCCTGAAATAATTGAACAACCAATTCATTCAGCGTAACTTCGGGTTTGTTATGTTGACGCAACGCCATGTTTATTGCGTTGTGCATGCCTTTAAGGTCAGCCATCATCGAACCCATCATTCCGCCCGGAAGTCCGCAACCAACCAACAAAGATGTGCTGGTTTTATTACTTGGATCCATAAAATATCCTAAAAAATCGTCGATAAATGATTGTGTCAAACGACGAGCTTCCATATATGCTTTCATGTTGATTTCCGGAACTTTAAATCCCGCATCTTTAAGCATTGCCTGAATTGTAATCACATCTGGATGAACCATTCCCCACGAAATTGGTTCCATTGCAACGTTAATTATATCAACACCATTGTTTGCTGCTTCGAGCATTGATGCTACGGAAAATCCAGGTCCGCTGTGCCCATGATAATCGACTATTATATCGGGATATGCTGATTTTATTCCTTTGATAATTTGACCGATGCTGTATGGACGTCCTATTCCTGCCATGTCTTTCAGGCAAATTTCTTCGGCTCCGTTTTCTATCAAAGTTTTTGCAAGATTTATATAATATTTTACTGTGTGAATAGGAGAGTGTGTAATACAAAGCGAGCCTTGAGGCGTCATTCCGCCTTCTTTTGCATATTTTATTGAGCGTATAATATTGCGGCTGTCGTTTAATCCGCAGAAAATACGAGTTATATCAACTCCTTGTGCATGTTTCACTTTATACATTAATTTTCGAACATCTGCGGGAACAGGATACATACGCAAAGCATTTAATCCGCGGTCGAGCATGTGAGTTTTTATTCCTGCCTGATTAAATGGTTTTGTAAATTTACGAACAGCCACATTAGGGTTTTCACCGTATAATAAGTTTACTTGCTCAAATGCGCCGCCATTCGTTTCAACGCGGGCAAAGCATCCCATATCAATAATTACAGGCGCTATTTGCTCCAATTGATCAACGCGTGGTTGATATTTTCCCGACGATTGCCACATATCGCGGTATAAAAGACTGAATTTGATTTCTTTTGCCATTTTATTTGTTTTTTATATTGTTATCAATTTTTATAGGCTGCAAAGATAAAACATTTAAACCAAGTATGCCACAAAAACATAAATTTTTTATGATATTTTTAATTTATTGATTTTTTTATTACTTTTGTGCCGAATTTTGTATAAACTGGCGGAAAAGGTTTTTTATTTTAAAAAGTAAAAATTGTTTGTTCGTTATATAGTTGCTCCTTATGAAATAAGTCAAGTCAGCAGCAAAATTAATTTTGCAGACAGCACAATGTTCGTATTTTATCTTGTTTTTTAAAGTAATCAACCGAAACGCAACGGAGCTCTGCGTTGTCAATATGTTTCATTTTAGCAGACTGATTCCGTACTTCTCAGTTCGCAATGACGTTGAGAAGATATGAGTAAATCCATATAATCTGAGTGCTATAACCAAATCAAGGCTTAATAGACAAAAGGAATGGTAAAATCGTTGTAAGTGATTATAAAATAGTAACTTTGCGACAAAAATCAGAAATGGCAAAAAAAATGCTTTTATTGTGGTTCTGTTTCAATCAT
>JAISPX010000085.1 GCA_031274595.1 Prevotellaceae bacterium
AGGGAAGAAGTTACGATCGTTTTGGACAGCATTGCCTCCGGCGAATATGCCGTGTCGCTGTTCCACGACGAAAACGACAACTACAAGCTGGATGTCGGCGCTTTCGGTATTCCGGTCGAAAAGACAGGTTTCAGCAACAATGCCAAAGGAAAAATGGGTCCGCCGAAATTCACGGACTGCAAGTTTGCGGTAACGGATGACACGGTGATTTACATTACGCTGACGTCGTATCAAATGCCGAATTAGCGCGCAGGAAACGTTATTTCAGGATGAAACGGATTGGACGGATTTAAGCGGATTACTATCTGCAAAAATCCGTTCAATCTGCGTTATCTGTGTGCATATTTCAAATTAACAGAAAATAATTAGATTGCTTATTCGTTTCGCTCATCGCAATGAACTTGAAAAATAAAAATTCTGACATGGTTTGAAACTCTGTCAGGGTTGAGGCTACATGACAGGCTGAACCTGCCAAAATAAAAAGCGCGAGGAAGAACCTCGCGCCAACTAATGAATAACCTTGAAAAACAAAACCCTGACAGGTTCCGAACCCTGAAATGGCTGTATCTGTTTTATGGAATAATGGCGCTGAAAATTTCGCTCCATGGACCTTTTTCGCCGCGAGTATTTTCCCAGCGCAGGGCGTAGTAGAGAGTTTTTCCGCGCTCCGAACCCTCAAATGTGAGGCGCAGCGGGGTGTGAGTGTCAAACGCCGAATGGATGAGTTGTTTCCAGTCCACAGGCGGCGTGTCGAGTATTGCCCATGCAAATTCCGCGCCGTGAACGCCGTCGGGCTTGGCTTTGTGGCTGCTTTCGGCGCTGCGGAAATGAATTTCGACCACCGCAGGCGAAGGCAACACTATTTCGGCTTCGGGTACATCGGTAGGCACAGGCGCAGGCGTGCGCGTGGTTTTGTGAATGGGCAGTCCCATAGCATCGCGGTCGGCGTTGCTAACTGCGGGATTGTAGGTTACGTAGGCTTTCAGCACTACGCGGGTTTTGCTTTCTGCGGCATGGCGTGCATCGTTTTTCGCCTGTATTGTTACAACAGTGCGGGTAGATGGATTTTCGGCAATGCCGAGCGCATCTTCAAATTCGCTTGCAAGCGTTTCCAAATCTCTTACATCGGTTTGGGGAACTCCCCATTCCGCAAATTTTGTTTGCAAATAAGCAATCAATGTCTTAAGCCACACCAAAAACTGGTTGTCGGCTTTTGGAATAAAATCGGTACTCATAATACTTTTTTTTAATTAAACATATATTTATTTTATTGAAATTTCCATGTGCGCAGTAGGACGCTCCCAACGCTCGGGAGTGCACTCTGTTCGCTCGGGAGTGAATAACTTTGCGTGGGAGTGTACTCTCTTTGCTCGGGAGTGCACTCTTTTCGCTCGGGAGTAAATCACTTTGCGATAGAGTGCACTCTATGCTGCTGGGAGCGTCCCCCTTTTGCTTGGGAGTGTCCCCTTTTTGCTCGGGAGCGTACTCTTTTCCGTTGGGAGTGTCCCCTTTTCGCTTGGGAGTGAACTCTCTTACGTTGGGAGTGTACTCCGAAACTTTGGGAGCGTTTCCTGAAATTGAAAGTTTTTCCATAATTCTGTTAGCGTTGCAATTAAATTAAAATTTGTCCTATAATTTACATTATGTTAATTTTGGCGACAAAACTAATCTATTTTTCAATAAGTTGCAAATTTTATCTTTTTGATTTTTGCCCCTCAAAAATCATCATTTCACTGATTACCTTGTATTTAAAACTTAACATAATGTAAATTATGGGACAAATTTTTTTTTGGGAAGTGTTAAAAATTGATTATAAATTATTAAGAATCTGCTTTAAATTTATCGCTAATCGAATAGTTGTATTTTAAGGTTAATAAGGCATCATTTGTATTTTCATGATAATTAAACCGATTTTATTCCGCTTTTAACGTAACAAAAATAAAAAATACATCAGAAATAGGGTAATTGGGAGAAATTATTTTTGCAACAGGATTTATTTTATAAGGAATAACTATGTACATTTGATTGATATAATTACAATAAATTTAAAAATATTTCACAAAAAAGTAAAAATATATTTGTGATTTTGAAAAAAGTTGTATCTTTGCACTTCCAAAATTTTAGGGTTTCTATAATTTTGAAACTATAAGCCTCTTTAGCTCAGCTGGCCAGAGCACGTGATTTGTAATCTCGGGGTCGTTGGTTCGAATCCGACAAGAGGCTCAAAAATTGAGAGTTAGAAATAAAAAATTTAGAATTTTGAAAGTCAATTATCAATTTTCAGAGGGAGAATACCAGAGTGGCCAAATGGGGCAGACTGTAAATCTGCTGGCGTACGCCTTCGGTGGTTCGAATCCATCTTCTCCCACGCAATTTTGCGGAAGTAGCTCAGTTGGTAGAGCATTAGCCTTCCAAGCTAAGGGTCGCGAGTTCGAACCTCGTCTTCCGCTCAAAATCAGTAAATCCCGAGTCTGAAATCAGGATTGTCGGGTTTTATTGTTGTGTATTCAAAGTCGCTGTCTTTGTTATAATATTAATTTAAGAACGTGGCATGCCAGCGTAGCTCAGAGGTAGAGCACTTCCTTGGTAAGGAAGGGGTCGCGAGTTCAATTCTCGCCGCCGGCTCAAACTCGAAAAGCAAAAGTTTTATACAGCAATTTGAAAACATTTTAGATAAAAATTTGAAATTAAAAAATTATATTAATATATTTTTAACGTTAAAAAAATAAAAAATTATGGCAAAAGAAAAATTCGACAGATCGAAACCGCATGTTAACGTTGGTACGATCGGTCACGTTGACCACGGTAAAACAACACTTACCGCAGCTATTACAATGGTATTAGCAAAAAAAGGTCTTTCAGAACAACGCTCATTCGATTCTATCGACAATGCTCCAGAAGAAAAAGAACGTGGTATTACAATCAATACAGCACACGTTGAATATCAAACGGCAGCTCGTCACTATGCGCACGTTGACTGTCCTGGACACGCCGATTATGTAAAGAACATGGTAACAGGCGCAGCTCAAATGGATGGCGCTATATTGGTGGTTGCCGCAACAGATGGACCTATGCCCCAGACGAATGAACACGTGCTTTTGGCGCGTCAGGTAAACGTTCCTAAAATAGTTGTATTTTTGAACAAATGCGACATGGTTGACGACCCTGAAATGTTAGACCTTGTAGAAATGGAAGTTCGCGATTTATTGAGCAAATACAACTATGATGGCGACAATGCTCCTGTTATTCGCGGCTCTGCGCTTGGCGGATTAAACGGCGAACCACAATGGGAAGAAAAAATTATGGAACTTATGGATGCTGTTGACTCGTATATTCCAATTCCTGTTCGCGACAATGAAAAACCATTCCTTCTACCTGTAGAAGACGTATTCTCAATTACAGGACGCGGAACGGTTGCTACAGGTCGTATCGAAACAGGTATTATTAAGATAGGCGATGAAATGGAAATTATCGGACTTGGCGAAAAACCAAGAAAAACAACCTGTACAGGTGTTGAAATGTTCCGTAAAATACTTGATTCGGGCGAAGCCGGAGATAACGTAGGTTTGTTGCTTCGCGGTATTGATAAAAAAGAAGTAAAACGCGGACAGGTAATAGCAAAACCGGGTTCAATTACTCCACACACATTGTTTGAAGCAGAAATTTATGTTTTGAAGAAAGATGAAGGCGGACGCCATACACCTTTCCACAACAAATATCGTCCTCAATTCTATTTACGCACACTTGACGTAACAGGAGAAGTACAACTTCCTGCAGGTGTAGAAATGGTAATGCCCGGCGATAATGTAACAATTAATGTTAAGTTGATTTATCCAGTTGCTATAAACCAAGGATTACGCTTTGCTATTCGTGAAGGCGGACGCACGGTTGGCGCAGGTCAAATCACTAAAATATTGGAATAATTTACAAACAAAACATTCGGCTGTAATAAAAAAATAGTCGAAAGTTTTAGGGGTGTAGTTCAAGGGCAGAATAGCGGTCTCCAAAACCGTTGATGGGAGTTCGAATCTCTCCACCCCTGCAAAATTGTTAAGAGTTACGACTTAATAATTTGTAATTTAATAACATGTAAATATAAGGCGGCTTCCACACCTGAAGTTTACAAAAAAGAGAATTATTAAAATGATAAGAAAGATTAAAACATATCTTAAAAATGCCTATACAGAACTTGTGAACAAAGTTTCGTGGCCATCGTGGAAAGAGTTGCAAGGCAGCGCATTATTGGTAATGGTTGCTTCGTTGATTCTTGCAATTGTTATTTTTGCAATGGATCTTGCTCTCGAAAACATTATGGAATTTATTTATAAGGTTTTATAATTTTATAAAAGAGAAAAAATAATATGAACGAACCTGTAAAAAAATGGTATGTTCTTAGAGCTGCGGGCGGGAAAGAAAAAAAGGCGAAAGAATATATAGAAAACGAAAAACGTTTGAAAGAATATGTTTCGCAAGTACTTATTCCTACGGAGAAAGTTTATCAAATAAAAAATGGTAAAAAGATTCTGAAAGAACGAGTATTTTATCCCGGATATGTTTTGGTTGAAGTTGTTCTAACCGGAGAAGTACAGCATATACTGCGTAATATTCCACACGTTTCGGGGTTTCTTACGGAAAAAAAAGGAGGAGATCCTATTCCGTTACGCGAATCCGAAGTTAACAGAATATTAGGAAGAGTAGATGAAATGGCTTCTGACGGTGAAGAAATAATAATACCTTTTGTAGTTGGCGAACCGGTGAAAGTTACAGATGGACCTTTCAACGGATTTTCGGGAACTGTGGAAGAAGTAAATGAAGAGACGAAAAAACTTGTAGTGATGGTAAAAATCTTCGGACGACAAACACCGCTTCAATTGGATTTCGTACAAGTACAAAAAGAATAATTTATAAAGTATTTCAAAATGGCAAAAGAAATTGCTGGACTAATAAAATTACAAATTAAAGGAGGAGCCGCAAATCCGTCGCCTCCCGTGGGTCCTGCGTTAGGTTCTAAAGGCGTAAACATTATGGAGTTTTGCAAACAGTTCAATGCAAGAACTCAAGATAAAGCAGGCAAAGTATTACCTGTCATTATCACTGTTTATACCGATAAATCATTTGATTTTATCGTAAAACAACCACCGGTTGCAGTACAATTGAAAGAAGCAGCAAAAATACAGTCGGGTTCAGCAGAACCTAACCGTAATAAAGTAGCAAAAATCACATGGGATCAAGTGAAGGTAATTGCCGAAAGTAAGATGCCTGATTTAAATGCATTTACCATTGCATCGGCAATGAGAATGGTAGCAGGAACAGCAAGAAGTATGGGTATTACCGTAACAGGTGATATGCCTGCCGAGTTAAACTAAAAATTTCATGAAGAAATGAGTAAGCTTACAAAAAATCAAAAAACAGCCGATGCTAAGATAGAAGCAGGAAAAAGCTACAAATTAATTGAAGCAGCAAAAGTGTTAAAAGAAATATCTTACACAAAATTTGATGCATCAATAGATTTGGATGTTCGTCTTGGCGTTGACCCTCGTAAAGCAAATCAGATGGTCAGAGGCGTTGTAACACTCCCGCATGGTACGGGAAAAACGGTGAGAGTACTTGCCCTTGTTACTCCCGATAAAGAAACGGAAGCGCAAGAAGCAGGAGCAGAATATGTTGGTCTTGATGAATATATCGAAAAGATTAAAGGAGGCTGGACTGATGTTGATGTTATAATTTGTACACCAAGCGTAATGGCAAAAGTGGGAACTCTCGGACGTATTCTTGGACCTCGCGGATTAATGCCTAATCCTAAAACCGGTACGGTAACAATGGAAGTAGGCAAAGCAGTTAAAGAAGTTAAAGCAGGTAAAATTGATTTCAAGGTTGATAAATTCGGTATCATCCACGCATCGGTAGCAAAAGTATCTTTCAGCCCTGAGGCTATAGCCGAAAATGCAAAAGAACTTTTAGATACCATAGTTAAGTTGAAACCGCAAGCCACAAAAGGTACATACGTAAAAAGCGTGTACATCTCGTCAACAATGAGTCGTGGTTTGGCTATTGACCCTAAAACAATAAATGACGCAAATTAAACCTTGTCAAATTATGAAGAAAGAAGAAAAAAGCGCGTTAATTAATGGATTAGTTGCTGAATTAAATAAAGCTCCTAACTTCTATGTAGCAGATATTTCGGGTTTGAATGCAGAAAACACATCCAAATTACGTAGATTGTGTTTTGAAAAAAACATCAAACTCATAGTAACAAAAAACACACTGCTTAAAAAAGCTTTAGAGCAGAAAGATTTTCCTGAAACAGATTTATATTCAATATTACAGGGACCTACATCAATAATGATAACCGATGCGCCAAACGTACCAGCCAAATTGATTGAAGAATTCGGCAAAAAATATGGCAAACCGGTATTGAAAGGCGCTTATGTACAAGAATGTCTGTTTATAGGAGAAAATAATCTTGATGCATTAATACACATCAAATCTCGTGAAGAACTTATTGGCGAGATTGTTGGAATGTTGCAATCACCGGCTAAGAATGTTATTTCAGCATTACAGTCAGCCGGCGGTAAATTAGCAGGCATAGTGAAAACATTGTCTGAAAAATCAGAATAAAAACAAAAAAGAAAATTATTAATAATTATAAAAAGAAATAAAAATGGCAGATATTAAAAAATTTGCAGAAGAGTTAGTAAATCTATCTGTTAAAGAAGTTCAAGAACTTGCAAGTATTTTGAAAGAAGAATACGGTATAGAACCGGCAGCAGCAGCTGTTGCAGTTGCAGCTCCGGCAGCAGCAGACGGCGCAGCTACTGTTGCAGAACAAACCGAATTTGACGTAATTTTGAAATCAGCAGGACAAGCTAAACTACAAATCGTAAAACTTGTAAAAGACATTACAGGTCTTGGTTTGAAAGAAGCCAAAGAATTAGTTGATGCAGCGCCAAAAGCAATTAAAGAAAAAATTGCCAAAGGCGATGCAGAGCAAATTAAAGGTCAAATAGAAGAAGCGGGCGGAGAAGTTGAAATTAAATAAACTGAATCTCCGCTTGTCGGACTTTTATTTTAGGTTTAGAACCTTGTAAAGGGTTCTAAGCCTTTTTGTCATTAAAAAGTTTGAAAAAATTTCACAAAAATGCCTCAGAATAAAACAAACAGAATAAATTTCGCATCGTCGAAAGTTCAATTTCCATACCCTGATTTTTTGGAAATTCAATTAAAATCTTTTAAAGATTTTTTTCAACTTGAAACAACAGCCGAAAATAGGAGAAATGAAGGGCTTTTTAAAGTCTTTCAAGATAATTTTCCAATAACCGATACTCGGAACAACTTTGTTTTAGAGTTTATCGATTATTTTATTGATCCTCCGCGTTATACAATTGAAGAATGTATCGACAGAGGTTTAACTTACAGCGTTCCGCTGAAAGCTAAACTTAAACTGTATTGCACCGATACCGAACACGAAGATTTTGATACGGTAATACAAGACGTATATCTTGGAATGATTCCTTACATGACATCGCAAGGAACATTTGTGATAAACGGAGCAGAACGTGTTGTTGTATCACAGTTGCATCGTTCTCCCGGAATGTTCTTCGGACAAAGCATACATGCAAACGGAACAAAATTATACTCGGCAAGAATTATCCCGTTCAAAGGTTCGTGGATTGAATTTGCTACGGATATAAACAACGTGATGTATGCATATATCGACCGTAAGAAAAAACTTCCGGTAACAACATTGCTGCGCGCCATAGGCTTTGAGTCGGATAAAGATATTCTTGAAATATTTGACCTTGCCGACGAAATAGAAGTAACGCCCGTCAATATTGAACAAATAGTAGGTCGTCGCCTTGTTGCGCGCGTACTTAAATCGTGGGTAGAAGATTTTGTCGATGAAGATACAGGTGAAGTTGTGTCAATTGAACGTAACGAAGTCGTTATCGACCGCGAAACAATAATAGAACGAAAACATGTAGAAGCTATTATCGAATCGGGAGCAAAATCAATACTCATACATAAAGAAACTGTAAACTCAAGCGATTATGCAATAATACACAATACATTGCAGAAAGACCCTTGCAACTCGGAAAAAGACGCAGTAACATACGTTTATCGTCAGTTACGCAGTTCCGAACCGCCGGATGAAGCAACAGCCAGAGATGTAATTGACAAATTGTTTTTCTCCGATAAACGTTATGATTTAGGTGATGTTGGACGATTTCGTATAAACAGAAAACTGAATCTTAACATTTCACCAGAAATTCGGGTTCTTACTCGTGAAGACATTATTGCAATCATAAAATATCTTATACAGCTTATAAATTCCAAAGCCGATGTTGATGATATCGACCATTTGAGCAACCGTAGAGTGCGCACAGTCGGCGAGCAACTTGCAAACCAGTTTGGCGTAGGCTTGGCTCGTATGGCTCGAACAATTCGGGAACGCATGAATGTACGCGACAACGAAGTGTTTACGCCGATAGATTTGATAAACGCAAAAACACTTTCATCGGTTATCAATTCTTTCTTTGGAACAAATCAGCTTTCACAGTTCATGGATCAAACAAATCCATTGGCAGAAATGACACACAAACGCCGTTTGTCGGCGCTTGGACCAGGCGGTCTTTCCCGTGAAAGAGCAGGATTTGAAGTGCGAGATGTACACTATACTCATTACGGTCGTTTGTGTCCTATCGAAACTCCCGAAGGTCCTAATATCGGTCTAATATCGTCGCTTTGCGTTTACGCAAAAATAAATAATCTCGGATTTATAGAAACTCCGTACAGAGATGTGGAAGAAGGAAAAGTAAATCTGGACAACTCGCACGTAAAATACTATAGCGCCGAAGATGAAGAATTTAAAACCATAGCGCAGGCTAATGCAAAATTAAGCGAAGATGGCTCATTTGCTGAAACTCGCGTAAAATCGCGTGTTGAAGCAGATTTTCCATTGGCATTGCATGAAGATATAGATTTGATGGACGTTGCTCCAAACCAAATAGCATCAATAGCAGCATCGCTTATTCCGTTTCTTGAACACGACGATGCAAACCGTGCGCTTATGGGTTCAAACATGATGCGTCAGGCAGTTCCTTTGATTGCGCCCGAAGCTCCGATTGTTGGCACAGGATTGGAAAGCCAGATTGTCGTTGATGGACGTACGCAAATCACCGCCGAAGATAATGGCGAAATAGTCTATGTCGATGCAAACGAAATACATATAAAATACGATGCAACGGAAACAGAACGCTTTATAAGTTTTGACCCCGAAATTACGATTTATAAAATTCCTATTTATCGTAAAACAAACCAAAGCATGTGCATAAATCTTCGACCGATTGTTCGTAAAGGACAAAGAATAAAAAAAGATGATATTCTTACCGAAGGTTATTGTACGCAGGGCGGAGAACTTGCATTGGGATGCAACTTGAAAGTTGCTTTCATGCCTTGGCAAGGTTACAACTTTGAGGATGCTGTTGTATTGTCGGAACGAATGGTGAGAGATGATATGTACACATCAATACATATTGATGAATATATTATGGAAGTGCGCGAAACAAAACGCGGACTCGAAGAACTCACATCGGATATTCCGAATGTAAGCGATGATGCAACAAAAAATTTGGATGAACACGGAATTATACGCATAGGAGCAGATGTAGAACCGGGCGATATACTTATCGGTAAAATTACTCCCAAAGGAGAATCAGACCCTTCACCCGAAGAAAAACTTTTGCGTGCAATATTCGGCGATACAGCCGGCGATGTAAAAGATGCATCGCTCAAAGCCACGCCATCGTTACACGGAACAGTTATCAATAAAATGCTGTTCTCACGCGTTATCAAAGACAATAAAAAATCATCAAAACAAAGCGAAAAAACATTACTCGCACAAGTTGATACAGACTTTGAAAAACGTACGGCTAAATTAAAAAATATTCTTGTCGGTAAATTTGCCACATTACTCGATGGCAAAACTTCCCAATCTATTGTAGATTATTATGGAGTTGAAATTATTGCTAAAGGAACTAAATTTACATCAAAAATCCTTGAAGATATCGATTATGTTTTGATTAACCCTAATAAGTGGACAACAGATAAGGAAAAGAATACAATCATAAAGAAAGCTATCAACAATTATCTCATCAAATATAAAGAATTGGATGCCGAAAGCAAACGCAGAAAATATAATATTACGATAGGCGATGAGCTTCCTGTTGGAATTGTACAACTTGCCAAAGTTTATATTGCCAAAAAACGCAAAATACGCGTAGGCGACAAAATGGCAGGACGACATGGCAACAAAGGTATTGTAGCGCGTATTGTTCGCGATGCCGATATGCCTTTCCTTGAAGATGGAAGTATTGTTGATGTTGTGTTAAATCCTCTTGGCGTGCCTTCACGTATGAATCTGGGACAAATTTATGAAACCGTTCTCGGCTGGGCAGGCAAAGAATTGGATCTTAAATTTGCAACACCCATTTTTGATGGCGCGACACTCGAAGATATTTGTGAATATACAGACAAAGCAGGGCTTCCGCGTTACGGAAAAACTTATTTGCGAGACGGAGGAACAGGCGAATTATTCGACCAGCCTGCAACTGTCGGAGTTATATATTACATAAAACTTGGACACATGGTTGACGATAAAATGCACGCACGTTCTATTGGACCATACTCGCTTATCACGCAACAACCGCTTGGCGGGAAAGCCCAATTTGGCGGACAACGTTTTGGAGAAATGGAAGTGTGGGCGCTTGAAGCATTTGGCGCATCAAATATCCTGCAAGAAATATTAACGATTAAATCGGATGATGTTATAGGCAGAGCTAAGGCTTACGAAGCAATTGTTCGTGGCGACCCAATGCCTGTACCTGGAATACCGGAATCATTAAATGTGTTATTGCATGAATTGAGAGGTTTGGCTTTGAGTATTAAACTCGAATAGTAAAAAAATTGTTTCATTGTACGTATTAAAAATATATACTGTTTGAAACTTATTTATAAAGTAGAAATTCTTAATAATTAAACAGAATTATAATGGCTTTAAAAAAAGAAAGTAAAGTTAAAAGCAACTTTAATAAAATTAAAATCGGTTTGGCAGCGCCCGAAGAAATT
Source organism: Prevotellaceae bacterium (assembly GCA_031274595.1). GTDB lineage: Bacteria > Bacteroidota > Bacteroidia > Bacteroidales > UBA932 > JAIRKV01. The sequence continues at coordinate 11,125 of JAISPX010000085.1, forward strand.
TTGGAACATTCGAGCGGTGAAGTTTTTAAGCCTGAAACAATAAATTATAGAACATATAAACCCGAACGTGACGGTTTATTTTGCGAACGTATTTTTGGACCGGTAAAAGATTATGAATGTCATTGCGGAAAATACAAACGCATACGATACAAAGGTATAGTTTGCGACCGTTGTGGCGTTGAAGTTACCGAAAAAAAAGTACGTCGCGAAAGAGTCGGGCATATCTCTTTGATTGTGCCTGTCGCTCATATTTGGTATTTTCGTTCAAATCCTAATAAAATAGGATATCTGCTTGGTATTCCGGCAAAAAAATTAGAAGCAATTATTTATTACGAAAAATATATAGTTGTTAATCCCGGTATTAAAAAAGCCGACGGCGTTAATAAGTTTGATTTGCTTACAGGCGATGAATACGATGACTTGATAGCAACATTGCCAAAAGACAATCAATCGCTTGACGACGATGATACAAATAAATTTGTCGCAGGAATGGGCGCAGAAGTTATTTATAAATTTCTTTCAGAACTTGATTTGGATGAACTGTCGTACTCGTTGCGGCACAAAGCAAATACCGAAACATCTCAGCAACGCAAAGCAGATGCGCTTAAACGCTTAAATGTAGTTGAAGCGTTTCGCGAAGCAAAAGACATAAATAAACCCGAATGGATGATTATGAAAGTGCTTCCTGTTATTCCTCCCGAATTGCGACCTTTGGTGCCGCTTGATGGCGGACGTTTTGCTACATCCGATTTGAACGATTTGTATCGCAGGGTAATTATCCGCAACAATAGACTTAAACGATTGATTGAAATAAAAGCCCCAGACGTGATTCTTCGCAACGAAAAACGTATGTTGCAGGAAGCGGTTGATTCATTGTTCGACAATTCGCGTAAATCGAATGCCGTAAAAACAGAATCAAATCGCGCATTAAAATCACTTTCCGATTCTCTTAAAGGAAAGCAAGGTCGTTTCCGTCAAAATCTGTTGGGAAAACGTGTCGATTATTCGGCTCGTTCGGTAATCGTTGTTGGTCCCGAACTTAAAATGCATGAATGTGGTTTGCCAAAAGATATGGCAGCCGAATTATATAAACCATTCGTTATTCGCAAACTTATAGAACGCGGAATAGTGAAAACCGTAAAATCGGCAAAAAAAATAGTTGACAGAAAAGACCCTGTTGTATATGATATTTTGGAAAATGTAATGAAAGGACATCCTGTTTTATTAAACCGCGCTCCTACATTACACCGTTTGGGAATTCAGGCATTTCAGCCAAAACTTATTGAAGGAAAAGCAATTCAATTACATCCGCTTGCATGTACGGCATTCAATGCCGACTTTGACGGCGACCAAATGGCTGTTCATTTACCGCTTGGCAATGCCGCAATTCTCGAAGCGCAATTATTAATGCTTGGTTCGCATAATATTCTTAATCCCGCTAACGGCGCTCCGATTACAGTACCATCACAAGATATGGTGCTTGGTTTGTACTATATTACAAAACCAAGAAAAGATGCGCAAGGCGAAGGATTTGTGTTTTATGGAACCGAAGAAGCCATTATCGCTTATAACGAAAAACGAGCAGATTTGCACGCCATAGTTAAAGTTCGCATAACTACAACTTCGGACGATGGAATCGAAAAAAATGAAATTATCGAAACCACAATAGGTCGTATAATATTCAATCAGGTTGTGCCGAAAGAAGTAGGTTATATCAACGAACTTCTTACCAAAAAATCTCTGCGCGATATTATCGGTAAAGTTTTGAAAAAAACAGGAATTGCACGTACATCGGAATTTCTTGATGACATTAAAAACATGGGTTATCAAATGGCATTTAGAGGCGGATTGTCATTCAATCTCGGCGATGTTATCGTTCCCGAAGAAAAAACCAAATTGGTAGAAGAAGGTTATGCTCAGGTAGAAGAAGTGCTGAACAATTACAATATGGGATTTATTACCAATAACGAACGATATAATCAAATTATTGATATTTGGACACACACCAATTCCCGTATCACAAAGATATTGCTCAACCAGCTTGCAACCGACAAACAAGGTTTCAATCCTGTATATATGATGCTTGATTCGGGAGCTCGTGGTTCAAAAGAACAGATTCGTCAGCTTGGCGGTATGCGCGGATTGATGGCAAAACCTCAAAAATCAGGCGCCGAAGGCGGACAAATTATCGAAAACCCTATTCTTGCAAATTTCAAAGAAGGACTTTCGGTTCTCGAATATTTTATTTCAACTCACGGTGCGCGTAAAGGCTTGGCAGATACGGCTCTTAAAACTGCCGATGCAGGTTATCTTACACGGCGTTTGGTTGACGTTTCTCAAGATGTTATTATCAATGAAGACGATTGCGGAACATTGCGCGGACTTACAGTTACAGCAATCAAAAATAACGATGAAGTTGTAGAATCATTGTACGAAAAAATACTTGGACGCACGTCCGTACATGATATTTTTCATCCGCTCACAGGTAAAATAATTATTGCTGCAGGCGAAGAATTTACAGAAGAAATTGCAGCCGAAATAGACTCATCTCCAATTGAACAGGTTGAAATTCGTTCGGTACTCACTTGCGAATCCCGTAAAGGAGTTTGCGCAAGATGTTACGGACGTAATCTCGCTACAGGACGGATGGTACAGCGCGGCGAAGCCGTTGGAGTTATCGCAGCGCAATCAATCGGCGAGCCGGGTACGCAGTTGACTCTTCGTACTTTCCACGTCGGCGGCGTTGCAGGCGGAGCAGCCACTGATAACAAAATAATTGCACGTTATGGAGGTCGTCTCGAAATTGATGAACTTCGTACCGTAACAAAAACGAATGACGACGGGAAAAACATTGATATGGTTATCGGTCGTTTGGCAGAATTGAGGATTGTTGACATAAACACAGGTATTACGCTTTATACACACAACGTTCCATACGGAGCAAGTTTGTACTTCAAAAACGGAACAACAGTAAACAAAGGCGATGTAATTTGCGATTTCGACCCGTACAATGCTGTAATTATTTCGGAATTTGCAGGAAAAATCGGCTTCGATGGACTTATAGATGGTAAAACTTATCGCGAAGAATCCGATGAGCAAACAGGTTTCAAAGAAAAGGTTATTATTGAATCACGTGAAAAAAATCTTAATCCGGTAGTTCAGATATTGGATTCAAAAAACGTTGAAATAAAACAATACAACCTGCCTGTGAGCGCACATATCGTTGTTGAAGAAGGACAAAAAGTTAAAGCAGGAGATATTTTAGTAAAAATTCCGCGCGCACTTGGAAAAGCAGGAGATATTACAGGAGGTCTTCCTCGTGTTACCGAATTGTTTGAAGCGCGCAATCCATCTAATCCCGCAGTTGTATCCGAAATAGATGGCGAAATTTCATTAGGAAAAATAAAACGCGGTAATCGGGAAATTATTGTAACATCAAAAACTGGCGAAGAAAAGAAATATCTTGTTCCATTGTCGCGGCAAATTCTTGTACAGGAAAATGATTACGTGCGAGCAGGAACACCGCTTTCGGACGGAGCAATAACTCCGCTGGATATATTGTTGATTCAAGGACCAACAAAAGTTCAGGAATATATTGTAAACGAAGTTCAGGAAGTCTATAGATTGCAAGGCGTGAAAATCAATGATAAACATTTTGAAGTTATTGTTCGCCAAATGATGCGTAAAGTAGAAATTATCGATCCGGGCGATACGAAATTCTTGCCCGAACAAATTGTCGATAAATGGGAATTTATGCAGGAAAACGACTGGATTTACGATAAGAAAGTTGTTGAAGACAGTGGCGATTCCATCGAACTAAAGCCAGGGCAAATTATAACGGCACGTCGTTTGCGCGACGAAAATTCTATGCTCAAACGTAAAGATAAAAAACAAGTTACCGTAAGAGATGCAATGCCTGCTACATCAAGTCAGGTACTGCAAGGAATTACACGCGCAGCGCTGCAAACAACAAGTTATATGTCCGCAGCATCGTTCCAAGAAACAACAAAAGTATTGAACGAAGCGGCTATAAGAGGCAAAGTAGATACACTCGAGGGATTGAAAGAAAATGTTATTTGCGGTCACCAGCTTCCGGCAGGCACAGGTTTAAGAAAATTCGACAATCTTGTTGTAGCGTCGATGGACGATTACCAAAAAATGTTGACAGGAAAACTTACAATCGAAGAAAAATCTACAAAATAAGAGATTAAATGTACAAATACGAAAGAGGCTGTCTCGTAAGTTTTAGGAGACAGTCTTTTTTTTATTGCTGTCCGCTAAACATTAAACCCAAATTACTCATTAGAAAATTACTAATCGCTTCAAGTTGTTGAAACATAAATTATTATTAAAGAAAATCTCTAATGCGTAGCGTTAGGGCAAAAACAGATTAAATTTTTGTGTAATA
>JAISPX010000094.1 GCA_031274595.1 Prevotellaceae bacterium
GAATTTGCTGAAAAAGGATACCGCCACAAAAGCAAGCCTGGTTTCCAAACGCTTAAAAGCCGCTTGGAATAAAGAATATCTCATTAGATTACTCCATTTTTAATGCGTTGACCCTGTTATTTATTGTGCCTTTTTTGTCATTTAACTTTAATTTCGTACCTTTGAAATAATTAATGTTGAACTATGATTTAATTATGAAAAATATATTTACACTATTGATGATTTTTGTATTTTCGTCATGCGCAACAATATATAACCAACGGCAATATCCGCTGAAAATTACAGCCGACAAACCCGATACACGCATATCTTACAATGATAAGGAATATTCTTTACCAGCAATTATACCTGTTATTCGCTCAAAATCGGATTTAAACATTAGGGTTATTAACGACTCTATTGAAAAAGATATTATAATAAAGTCGCGATTGGACGGTAATTTTGTGTTTGGAAATTTATTTTGGTTTCCTTTCGGACATCTCTTAGATTTAACTACTTCAAAAAGATTTACATACGGGAAAGATATACTTATAAAACCATTGGAAAGTAATACTACATATTTTGTTCCAAAAGTATATAAATCTAAAAAAGGTGATTTTAATCTCATTTTGTCTTTGCCATTAGTCAATCTGTTTTGTTTTCAACCGCAATATGAGCGAACACAATCAAGTGCCGGTATGTTTGGCATTGCAGGCGGTTTTGAATATTTTTATAAAGATAAAAAATCTTTTCAATTGAGAGCCGATGTTGCAATAAGTTTTCGCCTATATGCTGAACAAATTGGAGGTACAGTAAGCCCGAGAACATTTGCTTCTTCTTGTTATTTGAGTTTTACCGATAATTGGAAATCAGGGCGTTTTATATTAGGGTACGGAATAAAATATGCTGTCAATGCATGGTCATATTATGGAAGTTGGTATTATGATAGAGATGATGATACTGACTATCTAATTGACAATAAACCCAGCAGGCATACAAAAAACTATTCATTAGGTTTTACATTTAATGCTTATTATCAAATCTCAAAAAAGTTGCATATAGGAATAATTTATAGTCCTTCTGTCTTCCGTATCTCGCCAAAGTCAGGATTTTTGTACGAACACGTTTTTAGTTTTGACTTGGCATGGAAGATAAATTTGTTTAGAAAAAAATAATTTCCAATAATATAAAGCATTTTATTTTAACGCGCGTTTATTGTTAAAAATTACTACTCAAAACTAAAATTTGTTATTTGATTGATATTTGGTGATTTTTTTTGTCATTCGACTTTTATTTTGTACTTTTGGAAAATATTTTGATTATTAAAAAATAAAAATTATTGAAAATATGAAACAACACAATTTTGGCGCAGGTCCGTGTATCCTGCCGCAACAAGTGCTTGATGCAACAGCAAAAGCAATTATAAATTTTAACGGATTATCGGTTTTGGAAATTTCGCACCGATCAAAAGATTGGGAAAGCGTAATGGATGAATGTCGCACATTATGGAAGGAATTATTAAATATTCCAGATGGCTATCATGTGCTTTTTTTGGCAGGCGGAGCAAGCACCATGTTTTTGAATATTCCTTACAATTTGCTTGAGAAAAAAGCCGCTTATCTTGACACCGGAGTATGGGCAAGCAAGGCGGCAAAAGAAGCGGTAATATTTGGCGAAACTGTTATAGTTGCTTCTTCAAAAGATAAAAATTACAGTTATATTCCAAAAGGATGGACAGTTCCGACAGATGCCGATTATTTTCATATCACAACCAACAACACAATTTACGGAACAGAAATTCGTCAGGATTTTGACTGTCCTGTGAATCTTGTCGCCGATATGTCGTCTGATATTATGACGCGCAAAATTGATATTTCAAAATATGCGTTGATATACGGCGGAGCGCAAAAAAATGTTGGTCCGGCAGGCGTAACTTTTGTAATTGTTCGCGAAGATATTTTGGGCAAAGTTTCGCGTACGCTTCCTTCGATGATTGATTACAGAATTCATATCAAAAACGAATCTATGTACAATACGCCGCCTGTGATTTCCATATTTGTTATGAAAGAAATGTTGAAATGGATAAAAGAATCAGGCGGAATAGAAAAAATGGAAGAACTTGCCAAAAAACGCGCCGAAATTTTGTACGGCGAAATAGAACGCAACCCACTGTTTGTCGGCACTGCGAATAAAGAAGACCGCTCGTATATGAACATTTGTTTTGTAATGAAAGAAGAATTTAAAGATAAAGAAGCGGCATTTATGGAATTTGCAAAATCGCGAGGAATGGTAGGAATTAAAGGACATCGTTCTGTCGGAGGATTTCGCGCATCGTGCTACAACGCTCTGCCGATTGAAAGCGTACATGAGTTGGTAAAATGTATGCAGGAATTTGAAAAAATAAATAATAAAAAATAAATAATAAATCAATGAAACAAAGTATCTGGTTATCCTATGATTTAGGAATAAAAGGTGATTATTCAGGATTATATCAATGGTTAGATAGCCTTAATGCTCTTGAATGTGGAAATAACGTTGCATTTTTTAAAATAACTATAAATAAAGATGAAAATTTAATTGAAAAATTAAAATCTGAAATTTGTCAAAATATTGAAATAAAAAATGGAGAACGTTTTTATGTAGTATATAAAAAAGAAGATGGAAAATATGCAGGAAAATATATTTTTGGCAATAGAAAAGCTAATCCTTGGGAAGGTTATAAACAAACACCATCAAGTGAAGATATATAATGATTAATGTATTAGTTGATAGTGGTTTTTGGTTTGCATTATATGATGAACATGATAGTTATCATGCATATGCGATCGATATAGCAGAATATTTGAACAACAATATTGTTATTATACCATTTCCAACTTTGTATGAATCAATAAATACAAGGTTCATGAAAAATAGAATAGCAAGAAATGAGTTTGCAAATATTTTAAAGAAAGATAATATTAAAATAGTTAATGATGAATCAATTAAAGATGATGCTTTGAAAATTACATTTAATGATGAAAACAAAAAAAGGAATTTGAGTTTAGTTGATAATATTATCAGATTAATTTTAGATGATGTTAATTATAAAATAGATTATTTAATTACTTTCAACAAGAGAGATTTTATTGATGTTTGCCAAAAACGTAATATTAAAATATTAGAAAAATAAATTTTAATTTTAGAAAATAAAATTATGAAAATATTAATAGCAACAGAAAAACCATTTGCAAAAACCGCCGTAAACGGTATTCGCAAAATTATTGAAAGTTTGGGATATGAACTTTGTCTGCTCGAAAAATATACCGAAGAATCACAGTTTTTATCGGCAGTTGCCGATGTTGATGCTTTTATCGTTCGTTCCGACAAGGTTACGCGAAAAGTTATAGATGCCGCAAAAAATCTGAAAATAGTTGTTCGTGCAGGCGCAGGATTTGACAATCTTGATTTGGATGCATGTACAGAAAAAAATATTGTTGCAATGAATACGCCCGGACAAAATTCAAACGCAGTTGCCGAATTGGTTTTGGGACTGATGGTTTTCATGAACCGCAACAAATTTACCGCAGGAACAGGACGAGAATTGAAAGGCAAAAAACTCGGAATTCATGCATACGGAAACGTTGGTCGTTTGGTCGCCCGCATTGCAAAAGGTTTTGACATGGAAATATGGGCTTTCGACCCGTTTGTGAAAAAAGAAACGATGCAAGCCGATGGAATTACAGTTGTTGATAATGTAGAAGATTTATACGCAAACTGCGATTATATTTCACTGCATATTCCTGCAAACGACAAAACAAAAAAGTCAATCAACTATAAATTATTAAACCTTATGCCCGAAAACGGATGTCTTATAAATACAGCGCGCAAGGAAATAATTGACGAAGACGAATTGCTGAAGATTTTGGAAGAACGCGCAGACATGAAATATGCAACAGATGTAGCGCCGTCAAACATATCCGAATTGCAGGAAAAATTCGGTTTGCGCGTATTTGCAACGCCAAAGAAAATAGGCGCTGAAACTGCCGAAGCCAATATCAATGCAGGATTGGCTGCCGCAAATCAGATTGTAAACTTTTTCAAAAGCGGAGATACTACGTTTCAACTCAACAAATAATTTGAATAAAACAATAAAATTGGAAAATTAAATACTTAATTTACATAAATTTTAATACATAAAATCTAAAAAAAACATGGTTAAAATTAAACCTTTCAGAGCATTGCGTCCGCCGAAAGAAATAGCAAAACAAGTGTCGGCACGCCCTTATGATGTAATGAATTCGGCAGAAGCAAAAGCCGAAGCAGGAGAAAAATCGTTGCTGCACATAACAAAACCCGAAATAGATTTTGACCCGATAATTGATGAACATTTGCAACAGGCATACGACAAGGCTGTTGAAAATTTCAAAAAATGGAGGGAACAGGGATGGCTCGTGCAGGACGATAAAGAAAAATATTACATATATTCGCAAACCATGAACGGTAGAACTCAATACGGCTTGGTTGCATGCGCTCATATTGACGACTATTTGACAGGCAAAATAAAAAAACATGAACTCACGCGCAAAGACAAAGAGGACGACAGAATGATTCATGTGCAAATACAAAATGCTAATATCGAGCCTGTTTTTTTCGCTTATCCAGATGTTGATGAAATGAATGAAATAGTCGAAGAAATTGTTGTAAATCAACTTCCTGTTTACAGTTTCGTCGCAAATGAAGATGGATTCGGACATGATTTTTGGGTGATTGATGACGACGAAATTAACGAAAGAATTACCGAAATTTTTTCTTCCGTTCCTGCGCTTTATGTTGCCGATGGACATCATCGAACTGCAGCAGCAGCGCGTGTAGGCGAAGAAAAACGCAACAAAAATAAATATCACACAGGCGAAGAAGAATACAATTATTTTATGGCAGTGATTTTTCCGGCGAGCAATCTGATGATTATTGATTATAATCGATTGGTAAAAGATTTGAACGGATTAAGCAAAGAAGAATTTATTGCCAAACTCGAAAAATCGTTTATCATAGAAACGAAAGGAAACGAAATCTACAAACCCGATAAATTACACAATTTTTCGATGTATATCGGCAAAGAATGGTATTCGCTCACGGCAAAGCAAGGTACATACAATGATAACGACCCGATTGGAGTTCTTGACGTAACAATTCTTTCTAATCTTGTGTTCGACGAAGTTCTGAATCTTGGAAACCTTCGCACATCCAAACGCATTGATTTTGTGGGCGGAATACGCGGACTTGAAGAATTGAAAAATCGTGTTGACAGTGGAGAAATGATTGCCGCATTTGCTTTATATCCAGTGTCGATGAAACAATTGATTGATATTGCCGACACAGGAAATATTATGCCGCCGAAAACAACGTGGTTTGAACCCAAACTCCGCTCTGGATTGGCGATACATAAATTAGAATGAACAATATTATATGATGACAAATAAAAGAGGCTGTCTTAAAAGCCCGTCATACCGTGCTTGACACGGTATCTCCTGAAAAATCGCATGTGATAATTAGGAGATTGCGGGTCAAGCCCGCAATGACAATCGCTTTTTTGAGGC
>JAISPX010000097.1 GCA_031274595.1 Prevotellaceae bacterium
TTTGTAAGTATAAAGGATTTAGAAAAAAGAAGTAAACCAAGAGGCAACAAATTCAAAACAAAGACGATTAATGAATATTATTGTAGATGTGTGAGAGATTGATATTGTTCGGCGCAGGCATTGCCTGCTATGTAACCTTAACCCTGACAGAGTCTCAAATTCTGTCAGGGTTTTTTGTTTTCAACGGTAATAAACAAATTAACAACACTGAGGCGGTAACCCTAACAGTTTTTGACATTTTTTCTTGGAAATTAGTAAATCTATATAGGAATATGTATATTAATTAGATTATTTATAGGTCATTACAAACACAATATCTCTGTAATATTATCAATTCCCTTTTTTTATATTTCATATGAGAATTGATAAAGATTTGGTATAAATATAGCAGGTTTAACAACATTTTAAAAGGCACAAAGTTTTCCTCTGTGCCTTCTCTTTATCAAAATTAAATAACTATTTCTTTAATACTACGCACCAAAATCATCAAACATCAACATTTCGCGAGGTACGCCAAGATTGTCCAACATTTTGATTACCGCATTCGCCATTGGACCTGGTCCGCACATGTAATATTCTATATCTTCCGGTTCATCGTGTTTTTTCAAATATTCGTTGTAAATTACATCATGTATAAAACCAAGATAACCTGTCCAGTTATCATCTGGAAGCGGTGCGCTCAATGCAATATTGAATGAAAAATTTGGAAATTCACGTTCCAATTCGCGAAAATCTTCTTCATAAAAAATTTCGCTTCTTGAGCGTGCGCCGTACCAATAACTGATTTTGCGGTCGGTAATTTTCAGCGTTTTAAGTAAATGTAAAATATGTGAACGAAGCGGCGCCATTCCTGCTCCGCCGCCAATGTAAAGCATCTCGCGTTTTGAATTAATCAACGGATGAAATTCGCCGAATGGACCTGAAATCATAACTTTATCACCGGGTTTTAATGAGAATATGTACGACGAACAAACTCCGGGCGGAACATTCATAAATCCTCCGGTAGATCTGTCAAACGGAGGTGTTGCAATACGTATATTCAGCATCACAATATCACCTTCGGCGGGATAATTTGCCATTGAATAGGCGCGAACGACAGGTTCATTATTTTTGTACGTCAAGTCCCACATTTTGAATTTATCCCAATCGGCGCGAAAACGTTCGTCGATATCATAATCCGAATATTTAATATTGTATTTTGGAACATCTATTTGAATGTATCCTCCTGAAACAAAATTTAAGTGTTCGCCTTCGGGAAGTTTCACCACAAATTCTTTAATATATGTTGCAACGTTCTTGTTTGAAATAACTTCACATTCCCATTTTTTTATTCCTAATACAAATTCGGGGATTTGTATTTTGAGATTATCTCTGACTTTTACCTGACAACCTAAACGCCAATCGGTCATTTGTTGTTTACGGGTAAAGAAACCTGTTTCGGTAGGAAGTATCGAACCGCCTCCGCTAAGTACCTGACATTTACACATTCCGCAACTTCCGCCGCCGCCACAAGCCGAAGGCAAAAATATTTTTTCATTCGAGAGTGTTGACAAAAGCGTAGAACCGGGATTGACAGTCAATTCTTTTTTACCATTGTTAATATTTATCGTTATCAATCCCGAAGGTGATAGTTTTGCTTTTACGTACAAAAGAAGCGACACCAAAACAAGTATTATCGCAAGCACAACTATAATTGCCGTTAAAATTAATTTTATATCCATATATTGAATTTTATTATATTCATTATCAAATTATAGTTTATTATATCAGTTCACCAATTTTATTCCCATAAAACTCATAAAAGCAATTGCCATCAGTCCTGTTATCATAAACGAAATTCCTAATCCTTGCAGAGGTTTGGGAACGTTTGAATATTTCATTTTTTCGCGAATTGCCGCAATGCCTACAATTGCAAGCCACCAGCCAACTCCCGAACCCAAAGCAAACGCCAGTATGTCGCTAAAACTATGATAAACATCGCCAACGCGTTGCTGCATAAACAACGATGCTCCCATTATTGCGCAGTTTACTGCAATAAGCGGAAGAAAAATACCAAGTTGATTGTAAAGCGCAGGCGCAAATTTTTCGACAACCATCTCAACTACTTGAACTATCCACGCAATAACTGCAATGAAAACTATGAAACTGAGAAAACTTAAATCAATTCCGCCAAGCGATTGACTTGCCCATGCCAAAGCCCCTTCGCTGAGCACATATTTGTTTAAAAGATAATTTACAGGTACTGTTATAAGCAAAACAAAAGTAACTGCAATTCCAAGTCCGTTGGCGGTTTTTACGCTTTTTGATACGGCAAGATACGAACACATACCTAAAAAGTACGCAAAAATCATATTATCAATAAAAATTGACTGTACAAATATATTTATAAAATTTTCCATAAGGCAAATGTTTATTTATCTTGTAATTCTTTATTAATACTGCGATGCACCCAAATTATACAACCCAAAATTATAAGAGCCATAGGCGGCAAAATTATCAAACCGTTGTTTAGATAAAATCCGCCGTTTGCAATATACCAGCTTTCGGGTATTATTTGTATTCCAAACAAAGTTCCAGAACCAAAAAGTTCACGGAAAAATGCAACAATTACCAAAATTATTCCGTATCCCGCGCCGTTTGCAATACCATCTATAAACGATGGTACGGGTTTGTTGCCGAGAGCAAATGCTTCGAGCCGTCCCATAAGAATACAGTTTGTGATAATAAGACCAACATATACCGAAAGTTGTTTGCTTACATCGTAAACGTAGGCTTTAAGAACTTCGTTAACCAAAATTACCAGCGTTGCTATAACAAGCAATTGTACTATAATGCGAATACTGTTTGGAATTGTATTCCGCAAAAAAGAAATTATCAGGTTTGAGAATCCTGTTACGATTGTTACCGATATTGCCATAACAAAAGCAGGCTGAAGTTTAACAGTAACGGCTAATGCCGAACAGATACCCAAAACAAGTACTGTTACAGGATTTCCGCTGTTGAAAGGTGTTGTAAATATTTTTAATCCGTTGTTTGAGCTCATAATTCTTGATTTTTATCGTTCGTTTCAATAGATTTATTATTATTTTCGGATTTCACTTTATCAATAAATCCTTTATACAAATTCAAATTATCGGCGAGCATTTGCTGTACGCCTCTGCTTGTAATAGTTCCTCCCGATATGCCATCAACAGTATGATTGTTGGAATCGCCGCCGGGCTTTTGCACAATTATTGGGAATGTACTTTGGTCATCAATTTTTTTATTTTCAAATTGTTTTTGAAACTTTTCGGTTGCAATTTCAGCGCCAAGTCCCGGAGTTTCGCTTTCATGGTCGAACACAATTCCTGCAATTGTATTAAAATCGCTTTCAAAAGCAACATATCCCCAGATTGGTCCCCAAAGTCCTTTTCCGCGCAACTGAATTATGTAAAATAATTGTTCGCCATCTCTGCAAATAAATACGGGCAAACGTCTTTCGGCTTCGGGCTTTGCAAGTTCGGCTTTAAGTTCTGTTGAAAATGCATCGCCATCTTTTTTATCTCCGTCAACATCTACAACAAAACTCTCGGTAATATATTTCTTATATTCATCGGTGATATATGTTACTTTGTTGCCTTTTGCCTTTTCTTGGTTTACTTTACCTACGGTTTTCAGGATATTTTCCTTTTTCTCTATTTCCTGATTTGATTTTTGAGCAGGTTTAAGAGCAGTTGAAGCAATCGTCAACAGCACTGCAACTATTATTACGATAATTACCGAATACATAACAGTATAAGCGCTGCCGTTGATATTAATTTTTTTTGCAACTTTATCTTTTTTTATACCTGAATTATTTTCCATTTTTTAATTTTTAATTTATTATAAATTTTTTCAGAGTATGGATTTTCTTTTCATCCTTTTTTTAATATTTGCTTGTACAATGCAATGGTCAATGAGCGGTGCAAATGTGTTCATCAAAAGAATTGCCATCATCATCCCTTCGGGGAAACCGGGATTAAATAAACGTATTATTACTGCTATTGCGCCTATAAAAAATCCGTAAATCCATTTACCAGTTTCGGTTTGTGCAGAAGTTACAGGGTCGGTTGCCATGAATACTGCTCCAAAAGCAAATCCGCCCATTATCAAGTGTTGCCATGCAGGTATTTCCAAATATGGTGTTCCGCCCAATGCATTTGCCAGAAAGCCTACGCACAAAGCCCCTGCAACTGTCGATGCCATTATTTTCCAACTTGCAATACCTGTGAAAATCAAAAGAGCAGCGCCAAGTAAAATTGCAATTGTTGATGTTTCGCCTATGCTGCCCGGAATAATTCCCAGAAACATATCCATTGTATCGGGAAGTTTGTCTATCTCATTTGATGCTGCAAACGAAAGAGGCGTTGCGCCTGAAAAACCATCGGCAACATTTTGCGCATTTTCGAGCCCTGCAACCCATATTTTATCGCCTGATATTTTAGAAGGATATGCAAAAAACACAAATGCGCGAGCCAAAAGCGCAGGATTCCAGATGTTCATTCCTGTTCCGCCAAAAATTTCTTTCCCTATAATTACAGCAAATATTATTGCCAAAGCCAATATCCACAAAGGAACATCAACAGGCATAATTAGCGGAATAAGAATACCTGTTACCAAATATCCTTCGTTAACTTCGTGTCCGCGAATTTGGGCAGAGGTAAATTCAATTGCCAGACCAACAACATACGATACTATTATTAGCGGTAATACTTTAAAAAATCCGTAAAAAAACGTATCTATAAAACTTACTTCTTCGCCAATCGATAAAAAGTGTTGATAACCTGTGTTCCACATTCCGAAAAGCATTGCAGGCATAACTGCCATTATCACAACGCTCATTGTGCGCTTCAAGTCGATGCTGTCATGAATATGCGAACCTTTTGGTTTTGCAACAGTTTCGGGTACAAACAAAAACGACTCAAATGCTTCGAATGTAGAATGAAACATTCCTAATTTCCCGCCTTTGGAAAAAGTGGGTTTTAATTTTTCAACTATTTTTTTTAATATCATAATATTTCCCTCCTAACTCATTTCCTGAATCATAGAATTAATCCCGCTACGAAGAATTTCCTGCACATCAATTTTTGAAGTACAAACAAATTCGCATAGCGCAAGGTCTTCTTCAATCACTTCGTAAATACCAAGTTGTTCCATTTTATCTATATCGTTTGCAAGAATTGCTTTTAAAAGATATACAGGATAAATGTTCATTGGCAGCACTTTTTCGTATTGTCCGTTCATCACAAAAGCACGCGGACTTCCATTATAATTGGTGTCCAAATTATATTTTTTGTTAGGCATAATCCACGAGAAATATGAATGTGACATACTGAATTTTTTCATACGCAAAGGTCTTGCCCAACCGAGAAGTTCATTGTATTTTCCTTCAGGAATAACGCATATTTGGTCATCATAAAATCCTATATAATCGTCATCGGATATTTGAGCGCCCGAAAGCACACTTCCGCTTATTATGCGATTTTCTTTTTCGCTTTCCTTTTTTATTTGATTTGAAAACACCGATATCGCCGCACCTGCATGCAGTCTGAAATAACAAGGTCTTTCCACTCTTGAACCGGCAAGCACAACGACTTTATTTGCATCGTAAATGCCTTTTTCAAATAATTTCCCGAGCATCACAACATGTTGCGGTTTGATTGTCCACACTATGTCTCCTTTGCTTATAGGATTTACATGGCTAATTTGCACTCCGACATTTCCAGCAGGATGTTTTCCGTCAAATACATTAATTGTAATGTTTTGTACATTTAAAAATTCTGTGTTGAATATTGTGCTGCCCAACATTTTTTTTGATATGCCAAAATTCACATTACCATTTGTGAGTTTGCTCAAAACTTTAATACCTTTTTTGAGATATTCGGCATCATATTGCAAAGCAAAATCATAATCAACCGCAAGCGGAGACGAGTCGAAACATGAAACAAAAACAGCCTTTGGCACATCGTTGGGATTTGCAATAATTCCATACGGGCGTTGAATAAAAAACGGAAAAGCGCCGCTTTCGAGAATCACGTTAATTATTTGTTCGCGAGTCATTTTTTCCAAATCATCAACATCGTGTTTAATGTAATCGTCGGCATAATCGGGAGCAACAACAATACTAAGTAACTTGCGTTTTTCGCCGCGATTGATAGCCGAAATTGTACCGCTTACGGGCGAAACAAATTTTATCTCGGGTTTGTTTTTATCCAAAAACAGTGGAGAACCGATTTTTACTTTATCGCCTTCCTGAACAACTAATTTAGGCGTAAGACCAATAAAATCTGTCGGTTTAAGAGCATATTTTACAGGCTTCTCCGCAGCTCCGAATATTTTTTCAGGCTCACCTTTTAGTTTAATATTCAAACCCCTTTTCAGTTTTATAATTTTTAACATATTTTATATTTGGTGTGTTACTTGAATTTTCGGTGCAAATTTACGTTTTAATTTACAAATGACAATCTATATTCAAATATTTTTTTAAAATTTTATTTACATGATATATCATTAAATTGTAAATTGTTTATATATTTGTGCTGGCAAATTAATATTTTCAAACCGCAACTAATGTAAAAATAATAATAACAACAACATACATGTTCACATAAAAAATTTAAAATTATGACACAAAAAAAACAAAATGGTAACATTGTTGCCATCGTTATGATGATTGCCCTTTTTGGGATGATTGGTTTTGTAACAAATCTGGCTGCTCCTGCGGGCACTATTTGGAAGAACCAATATGAAGGTTCAAACTTTCTTGGCATGTTGGGAAACCTCATGAATTTTGCCGCTTATTTGGTAATGGGAATTCCAGCAGGAAAATTATTGGCTCGGATAGGTTATAAAAAAACGGCTCTTTCGGCTATTGTAATCGGATTTGTTGGCATAGGAGTTCAATTTGTTTCTGGTATGGCAACAGGCGATTTAGGATTTGCAATTTATCTTTTGGGAGCATTCATTGCAGGTATATGCGTATGTATGCTTAATACCGTTGTAAACCCAATGTTGAACGAAATCGGCGGAGGAGGCAAAAAAGGAGGAGCATTGCTTCAAACAGGCGGCGCATGCAACTCATTACTGGGAACTATTGCTCCGATATTTGTAGGCGCTTTGATTGGCGAAGTTACCAAAGAAACAGCCTTTTCTGATGTAAATCCTGTTTTATTTATTGCTATGGGCATTTTTGCAATTGTAGGTATTGTATTATATTTTGTTAATATTCCTGAACCTGCAATCAGTAAAGCCATAGTTGACAAATCATCTAAATACAGCGCATGGTCGTTTCGTCATTTTGTGTTAGGCGCAATAGGTATATTCATATATGTTGGCGTAGAAGTCGGTATTCCCGGAACCATGAAGTTTTTTCTGGAATCAAACGGCATATTGCCTGCAGCGGCAGGAACTGTTGCAGGAACATATTGGTTTTTAATGCTGGTAGGACGTTTGGCAGGCGCAGGAATTGCAAGAAAAGTATCAAGTAAAACATTATTGACATTTACTTCGGGTGTAGCCATTATTTTGGTCTTGGCAGCAATATTCTCGCCAATTTCAACAAAAATTTCGATGCCTGTTTTCACAGGTTCTGCATTTGCTTGGGAACAAGTGCCTGTAAATGCATTATTCCTTGTATTGGTAGGACTTTGCACATCGGTAATGTGGGGCGGAATATTCAATCTTGCTGTTGAAGGATTAGGTAAATATGTTACAACAGCATCGGGCATATTTATGATGATGGTAGTTGGCGGCGGTATCATTCCGTTAGTTCAAAACTGGATTGTTGATATTACAGGTAACAACTTTATGATTTCGTATTGGTTGCCGCTTGCAGGTCTTGTATATTTACTGTTCTACGCATTGGTCGGCAGCAAAAACATAAACAAAGATATTCCTGTTGAATAATTTGGATATGAATGATAGCAACGATGTGATTTTAAAACGAATAAATTTCTGCAAAAATATTGAAAATCTTCGCAAAGAAAGAGGCATATCACACAGGGTCAACGCATTAAAAATGGAGTAATCTAATGAGATATTCTTTATTCCAAGCGGCTTTTAAGCGTTTGGAAACCAGGCTTGCTTTTGTGGCGGTATCCTTTTTCAGCAAATTC